>DASVWO010000318.1:0-5371 GCA_036393165.1 Polyangiaceae bacterium
CTGAGGTCTCGCCGAAGGCGAGCCGACGGCCCGAAGGGCGCACCAGACTGACGCGCGCGCCGGGGCTACATTGAGCCCCCGCATGAGCCTGACCATCGATCCGGACATCCGGCGCGCGACGACCCTGCCCGCCGAGGTCTACGCGAGCTCCGAGTGGTACGAGCGCCTGCGCGAGCGCGTGCTCGCGAGGACGTGGCACTACGTGGCCGACGCCGGCGCCGTCGATGAGCGCGAGCGCGTGCTGCCCTGCACGCTGCTGGACCGATGCCTCGACGAGCCGCTCGTGCTCACGCGCGACGCGCGCGGGTCGCTGCACTGCCTGTCCAACGTCTGCACGCACCGCGGGAACCTCGTCGCCGTCGAGGCGGGGGCGGCGCAGGGCCTGCGCTGCCGCTACCACGGGCGCCGCTTCGCGCTCGACGGCCGGTTCGTGTCGATGCCCGAGTTCGACGGCGTCGAGGCCTTTCCGACGCCGGCCGACGATCTGCCCCGCGTGCCGATGGCGCAGCTCGATCGCTTCGTGTTCGCCAGCGCCGCGCCGGTCGCCCCTTTCGACGAGGTCGTCGCCCCCGTCCGCCAGCGCGCGCAGGAGCTCCTCGGGCCGATGCAGCACGCGCCCGAGCGGTCGCGCGACTACGAGATCGAGGCGAGCTGGCTACTCTACTGCGACAACTACCTCGAGGGGTTCCACATCCCCTTCGTGCACGCCGGGCTCGCGGCGACGGTCGACTACGGCAGCTACCGCACCGAGACGTTCCGCTGGGGCACGCTCCAGATCGCGGACGCCAGGCCCGGCGAGGACGCCTTTCCCGGCGGCATCGCCGCCTACTACTTCTTCCTCTTCCCCGCGACGATGCTCAACTTCTACCCGTGGGGGCTCTCGATCAACGCCGTGCGGCCGCTCGGCCCGCACCGCACGCGCGTGTCGTTCCTCACGTACGTCCGCGACGCGTCACGGCTGGCGGTCGGCGCCGGCGCCGACCTGCATCGCGTCGAGATGGAAGACGAAGCGGTGGTCCAGGCGGTCCAGCGCGGCGTGCGCTCGCGCTTCTATCGCCACGGCCGGTACTCGCCGACGCGCGAGACCGGCGTGCACCACTTCCACCGCTTGCTCGCGGAGGTCGCGGGCTAATCCGACCAGATTTGCAGGGCGTAGTTGCCCTTGCCCATGCCCACGGCGACGACGACGCTCGCCTTGTCGTCCTTGCTGAAGCACACGGCGCCGTCCTCGAGCACGACGGGGCTCGGGTCGTCCGTCGAGTCCTGCCCCACGATGATGCCCGCCGAGTCCTTCACGACGACGTCGAGGTCCTTGATGCCGTCGGACGCCTGCGCGTAGACGCGGTAGCAGTGGTTCGCCTTCGCATCGAGCGGGAAGCTCTGCGGGGCATCCTGGTCGGCCTGCTTGCCGGTGAGCGTCTTGCCCATCGCCTTCATCTTCGTCGGCGTCTTGCACCCGCCGGCCATCGCGGCGACGTCCTTGCTCACGTCCTTGCCCGTCGCCTTGTAGCTCTGGTGGCAGCCGGCCCAGGAAGCGTCGCTCTTGGTCGTCGCGACGGTCGACGTCGGCGCCGGGGGAGGCGGTGGGGGCGCCGCGACGCTCGCGCTCGCCGTGTCCGGCGGAGGCGCCGCGCTCGCCGTGGCCGGCGCCGAGGCCGCCGACGTGTCGACGGGCGCGCTCGCGACCGGAGGGGGTGCGAGCGGCAGCGTCTCCCCGCCGCAGGCTTGCAGCGCCACGGAGACGACGAAGGGAGCAGCGACCAGAGGCAGTGCGGTGAGCGAAATGGTTCGGAGCGCCATGCGGAGAGCCATCATCCAAACGCCGGGCAGAATGGCAAGCGGAAAGGCTATCCTCGGTCGAGATGGGGCCGGGAGACCGCATCGGCCGCTACGTCGTCGAGGGGCTTCTCGGCGAGGGCGGGATGGGGCGGGTCTACCGGGCGTACGACGCCACGCTCCGCCGGCGCGTCGCCATCAAGCTGCTGCGGCCGGAGCTGCTCAAGGACGAGAGCGGGGCGCCGGCCAACGTCGACCGCATCCTGCGGGAGGCGCGCATGGCGGCGTCGCTCGACCACCACAACGTCGTGAGCATCTTCGACGTGGGCGAGCACGAGGGCACGCCGTTCATCGTCATGGAGCTCGTGAAGGGGCGGCCGCTGCGCGCTCTCGTGGGCAAGAACGACGTGGCGCCGCTCGAGCGCCTGGGATGGCTCACCGACGCCGCGCGCGCCCTCGCCGCCGCGCACAAGGCGGGGCTCGTGCACCGCGACGTGAAGCCGGAGAACATCCTGGTGCGCGACGACGGGGTCGTGAAGATGCTCGACTTCGGCATCGCGCGCCTCGATCGCACGCCGTCGCTGCGGCCGCCCCCGGCGCCGGGCGAGGCGGCGGCGGTCGCCACGGCGGAGACGGTCGAGTCCCTCGCGGCGACGCTCGATCGCAGCACCGTCGCCGGCACGCCCGCGTACATGGCCCCCGAGCAGATCCGCCACGAGCACGTGGACGCGCGCGCCGACCAGTTCGGGTGGGGCGTGGTGGCGTACGAGCTCCTGACCGGGACGCTGCCGTGGACGAGCGCGCGCGGGAACCTGGCGCTGCTCATCGGGATCCTGGAGAAGGACCCGCCGAAGCTCGACGCGGAGAGGCTCGGCGTGCCCGAGGCCTTCGTGGCCGCCGTGAGGCGCGCGCTGTCGAAGAAGCCGGCCGATCGCTTCGGCTCGATGGAGGACCTGCTCGTCGCCATCGGTGCGCCGCTCAGCGTCGCGACGGCGTCCATCTCGGGGCCGTTCACGACGATGCCGCCGCCGGATCTCGCGTCGGCCCCGACCATCTCCGCCACGGCGAGCGCCCACTCCCTCGGTGGCGCGGCGTCGATGGCCGTCTCGCGCTCGAAGGGGCGGCGCGTGAGGTGGCTCGGCATCGGCGGGCTCGTGGCGGCTGGCGCCATCACGGCGCTCGCGATGAGCATGCGGCGCGAGCGCCCGCCCGCTCCGCTCGCGCCCGTCCCGGCGGCCCCCTCGGCCGAAGCGGCGTTCCGTCCCCACGACGCGCGGCGCCTCACGTTCGATCAGGGCTGCGAGGAGTATCCGACGCTCACGCCCGACGGACGCTCGGTCGCCTTCGACGCGTCGATCGGGGACGACACGCAGATCGTCGTGCTCGATCTCGCCTCGGGCGCCCAGCGCCGCATCACGACCGAACCAGGATGGCACTTCGCGCCCGCGATCTCGCCGGACGGCACGACGATCGCTTACATCCGGCAGCGCGGCGACGACGTGGGGACCTGGCTCGTGCCGTTCGACGGATCGGCGGCGCCGCACAAGCTGGTCGACGGCCGCATGCGTCCGAGCTGGTCGCCCGACGGGCACACCCTCTGGGCCGGTCCTGCCGACGGACCGCGACGCATCGAGCTGGCGACCGGCGGCGTGACGCGCACGCTGCAACCCCCGGATGGCTACTTCCTCGTGCGCATCCGCGAGCTCGCCGACGGGCGCGTCGTCGCACGCCTGCTCGATCGCGAGACGAAGCTTGGTCGCGGCCTCGTGCTCTACGGTGCCGCGAGCGGACCGCCGGCCACGCTCTTCGCGAACGACACGGAGGACGCGATCGGGCTCTTCCCCGACGGCCGCGCCTTGCTCGCGCCCAAGCTGCTCGCCACGGGGCGCGTCGAGCTGTGGAGCATTCCGCTCGACGGCGCGGCTCCCTCGATGCTGCCCGGCAACGTGGTGCTCCCACGCAAGGGGATCGACCTGTCGCGCGACGGCAAGGAGGTCCTCTGGTCGACGTGCTCGACCGAGCAGGATCTCGCGGTGCTGCGCGGCAGCCCGCTCGCCGCGACGCAGCTCCTCCCGAAGACCGAGTGGACCGACGAGCAGCCGGCCGGCATCCCCGGGTCGTCCTCGCGCGTCGTCGTCGTGTCCGACCGCACGGGCACGCGCCAGCTCTGGGTGCTCGACGTGGAGGGCAAGGAGAAGGACGCGGCGCGGCGCCTCCCCACCGGGGACCTCCAGGCCGCGGCGCCGACGGTGTCGCCCGACGGGCGCTTCGTCGCGTTCACGGCGATCGGCAAGGGCATCCACGTCGTCGCGCTCGACGGTTCCGGCGAGGTGCGCCGCCTCACGAGCGGCGCCGACGACACGAGCGCCACGTTCTCGCACGACGGGGCCAGCGTGTACTTCGCGACCCAGTCGGCGGGCGGCAAGCGCGCCATCGCGCGCATCCCGTTCGACGGCTCGCGCCCGGCCGAGACGCTCGTCGAGAACGCCGAGCGCCCCACCGCGTCGCCCGTGGACGATCGCCTCGCGTACGTCGCGCTCGTCGGCGAGGCCGGCACGCCGATGCTGCTCGACCTGCGCACGACGCGCTCTCGTCCGCTCTCGCCGGCGCTGCATCTCGGCACTTACGGGGCGCTGCGCTTCGCGCCCGACGGCAAGCGCGTGCTCGTCTCGGCGGGGCTCTCGCAGCTCGTCGAGGTCGACGCGTCGACCGGCGCCGTCGCGCGCCGATTCGACTCGGGCGACCAGATCACGAGCACGACGTACCTCGGGAAGGACATCGTCGTGTCGCGCGTCGGGTGGCGCGGGGATCTATGGAGCGCGAGCGATCCCTGGGGACCCTCCGCACCGTGACGGACGAGCGCTCACTGGGCCCGCGCGCGTGGCTCGCGGTCGCCGCCGCAGGCGCCGTGATCTGCACGGTGTGCGACCACCTCCACGTCGTGACCGGCGTGCTCGCGTATCCGCACGTCGCCTTCTGGGGTGAAGCGTGGTGGGTGCCGCTGCTCTTCGGTGCTGCCTCGGTGGTCATCGTCGCGAACGCAGGCGTCCTGCGGCGGATGTTCTCGGCGCCCCCGCTGCCGATTCCGTCGGCGCGACGCGTGCTCGCCGGCGGCGTGGCCTTCGTGACGGCGTACGCGTTCACCGCGTTCGGGCACGAGCTGCCGAACGTCGTGGCCGCCGTGCTCGCAGGCTTCTGGCTGGCGCGCGCGCTTCAGGCCCCGGCGTGGCTGATCGCGTACTCGATCGCGACCGCGGTCGGCGGAAGCGCCTTCGAAGCCACGTGGTCGGCGCTCGGCTTCTTCCGCTACCTGGTGCCCGACTTCGCGGGGATCCCGCGCTGGCTGCCGGGCATCTACCTCCACGTCGCGTTCCTGACCGCCGACCTGGAGCGCCTGCTCGGCCGCGGCGCCGAGTAGGTCGGGTCCCCCAACTGTCCAGGGACACCCCGCGATCTGTCCGGGACACCCCCTCGGCGATGCCGGATGCGCGTTTTCCTCGGGAATCGCGTCGGCACGCCGCGTGGAGAGGGAGGGGGCATGACGATGCAGGAGACGACGTGGACCGGCCCGCGCGAGCGGGCGGTGGAGGCGGGT
>DASVWO010000319.1:0-12736 GCA_036393165.1 Polyangiaceae bacterium
CTCGCGCGCGGCCACGTGCTCGGCCCGCCAGTGCGGGAACCAGCTCTGACGCCCCCACGAGAGCGGCCCGGCGTCCGGGTTCGTCGTTCCGTCCGGCGCGTACCAGTCGGCGCCCTCCCAGCCGCTCACGTCGCGGAAGTACGCGCCGCGCTCCGCGAGACGGTCGTGGATCGGCGAGCGCTTCGCCCCGCGCGCCGTCTGCATCGACCGCGTCGGGTAGTGGCACTGGTAGACCATCCCGAGCGACTCGACGGTGCGCGTGCGCCGGTACTCGGGGTTCGACTGGTACGTGTGGAGGCGATCGATGTTGAAGCCCGTGACGTCCACGTCGGGCCGGCCGTTGACGATCCAGTGCGCCAGCACGCGCCCGAGGCCCCCGCCCGTGAGGATCCCGATCGAGTTGAGCCCGGCCGCGACGAAGTAGTTCTTCAGCTCCGGCGCCTCGCCGACACACGGCTGCAGGTCGGGCGTGAAGCTCTCGGGGCCGCAGAAGAACTTGCGGATGCCCACCTCGAGCGTCTTCGGCACGCGGCTCATGGCTCTCTCGACGTACTGGCCCATGCGGTCCCAGTCGGGATTGAGCTCGCCGAAGGAGAAGTCCTCCGGCACGCCGCCGACCTTCCACGGCGCGCACACCGGCTCGAAGAGGCCCACCATCATCCCGCCGACCTCTTCGCGGAAGTACCCGTACGACCCGGGATCCTCGAGCACCGGCCACTCGGGCGACAGCTCCGGGATGCGGTCGGTGATGAGGTAGTAGTGCTCCGCCGACTGCAGCGGGATGTTGACGCCCGCCTTCGCGCCGAGCTGCCGCGCCCACATGCCGGCGCAGTTGACGACGTACTCCGCCTCGATGTGTCCGTACGGCGTGTCCACGCCCGTGACGACGCCGCGCTTCGTCGTGAAGCCGGTGGCGGGGACGCCCTCGAGGATCGTCACGCCCTTCATGCGCGCGCCCTTGGCGAGCGACATCGTGATGTCGACGGGGTTGGCGCGCCCGTCCTCGCGCACGTAGAAGCCGGCGAGCACGTCGTCGACGCGCGCCAGCGGGAAGAGCTCGCGCACCTGCCCCGGAGAGATCTCGTGCACGTCGACGCCGCAGTGCCGGTTGAAGGCCGAGACGCGCCGGTACTCCTCGAGACGATCGCGATCGGCCGCCACCTCGATGAACCCCACGCCCTTGAACCCGGTCGACAGCCCCGTCTCCGCCTCGAGGCGCGCGTAGAGATCGCGCGTGTACTTGCGCATCTCGGTCGACGTCTCGCTGGTCGAGCCGAACGTCACGATGAGCCCGGCCGCGTGCCACGTCGTCCCCGAGGTCAGCCGGTCGCGTTCGAGCAGCACCACGTCGCGCCAGCCCATGTGGGCGAGGTGGTAGGCGACGGAGCATCCGATGATGCCCCCACCGACGACGACGACGCGCGCGCGATCCGGGACCCTGGGCGAGCTCATGGCAGGTTGCCGCCTCTATCGCACGGAATGGCGCGCGCGCAAGATGGGTGACGCGGGATCCAGGCGGTCGCCGCGCGGCGTCAAGGGACGCGCTTTTTCTTCTTCGACACGATGCCGCGCTTCTTGCGCGTGGCCTGGCGCTTGACGTTCGCGACGAGCTTCGTGTGCGCGCTCATGGTCGGCTTCTTGTCGGGCTCGAAGCCGTACTCTCGCATGCTCGGTTCGCGCTCTCCGCCCGCTTGGGCCGCGGCCAGCTTCTTGATGTGGCGGATGAGGAAGCGAAGGAGCGCCTCCTCTTTGCGTTCCTCGGTGATGGCGGCGCGACGCGCGATGGTCAGCTGCCGTACGCGAGCCATCAGTCGCAGGTGCTTCTCGAACTTCGCCGCGAGAGACGCGCGCGTGTAGCGCTCGTTGCGGAGCGTCACGTGTGTGCGCCCGGCGAACAGCTTGTCGAGACCCGCGAGGATCGCTCGATCGCGTGTCGTCTTCTCGAGAACCCCGATCTTCGGCACGAGAGAACCCCTTCGTCGCGACGATAGCCGCATATGCGCGCGAGGAAAGCCCGTCGTGCGCGCAGGGCACGAGTGCCCCTCGCTTGCGATCTCCATCCGTCGACGACCGACGGCGTCCGGACCGGAGGAGGAACCGATCGTCCACTCGGGGGAGTCGTCCCCCGAGCGCTCGATGGGCGCGGGTCGCCGGAAGACGCAGACACGACGCGGGCGAACGGTGATCGAACGCGAGGGGCTCACCCGCCCCGCGCGCACGACGCCGGCTGGACGGCGGCAAGAGACCGTCGTCCGGTCGGGGCACTCGTCCCCGGGGTGCATGAAGGCGGTGGCACGGCTCACAGGCGTGTGCCATGCGTTGCGGCAACATGGCCGTCGCATATGACGTGGTCGTCGTCGGCGGGGGGCACAACGGGCTCGTCGCCGCGGCGCTCCTGGCGAAGCGCGGGCGGCGCGTGGTCGTGCTCGAGCGGCGCGAGGTCACCGGCGGCGCCGCCATCACCGAGCAGCCCTGGGGGCCGGACTTCCGCGTCACGGCGCTCTCGTACGTCGTGAGCCTGCTGCCGCCGACGGTGGTGCGCGAGCTCGAGCTCGAGCGGCACGGGTACAAGGTGTACCCGCAGCACGGGTACTTCGCGCCGCACGCGGACGGGCGCTCCCTGATGATGCACGCGGATCCGGCGGAGCGACTGGCGGAGATCGCCAAGTTCTCCACGAAGGACGCGGAGACGATCGACCGGTGGGACGCGTGGCTCGCCGGGCTCGCGGGGGTGCTCGGGCCGCTCCTCACGTCGGTTCCGCCGAAGGTGGGCTCGAAGAAGCTGGGGGACCTGGCCGACCAGATGGGGCTCGCTTGGAAGCTGCGGCACCTGGACGTGGCGCAGGTGGGGGACGTGACGCGCCTCATGACCATGAGCGTCGCCGACCTGCTCGACGACTGGTTCGAGTCGCCGCAGCTGAAGGGCGTGATGTGCGTGAGCGGCATCATCGGCACGTGGGCGGGGCCGCGGTCGCCCGGGACGGCGTACGTGATGACGCATCACAAGATCGGCGACGTCGGCGAAGGGCAGATGGGGACGTGGGGCTTCCCCGAGGGCGGGATGGGGGGCCTGACGACGGCGATGCGCAAGGCGGCGGAGGCGTTCGGCGTGACCGTGCGAACGAACGCGCCCGTGGCGAGGATCCTCGTGCGGGCGGGGCGCGTCACCGGGGTCGCGCTGGAGTCGGGCGAGGAGATCGAGGCGCCGATCGTGCTCGCGACGACGCACCCGAAGATCACGTTCCTCGAGCACCTGGATCGCGCCGAGCTGCCGGCGGAGTTCGTCGACGCGATCGAACGCTGGAAGACGCGAAGCGGGACGGTGAAGGTCAACCTGGCGCTCGACCGGCTGCCGGAGTTCCGCGGCAAGCCCGGGTTCGACCCGCGCGTGCACGGAGGGACGATCGTGCTGGCCGAGACGCTGGACGACGTCGAGGGCGCCTTCCAGGACGCGGTCGCGGGGCGCGCGGCGGCCAGGCCCTTCGCCGACGTCTGCATCCCGTCGGTGTTCGACGAGACGCTCGCGCCCCCGGGCAAGCACGTCATGTCGATGTTCACGCAGTGGGTGCCGCACACGTGGGCCTCTGCGCCGGACGAGGCGGCGCTCGACGCCTACGCCGACCGCGTCATCGATCGGAAGGAGCTCGTCGCGCCCGGATTCCGCTCGAGCATCCTGCATCGCCAGGTCATCGGCCCGCACGAGATGCAGGAGAAGTACGGGCTCGTCGGCGGCAACATCTTCCACGGCGAGCTGTCGGCCAACCAGCTCTTCCACATGCGGCCGGCGCCCGGCTACGCGGATTTCCGGACGCCGGTGCGCGGTCTCTTCCAGGCCTCGTCCGCGACGCACGGGGGCGGGGGAGTCACCGGCATCCCCGCCCTGCAGGCCGTGCGTCGCATCCTCTCGGACGCGCGCTGACTACGGAAGCAGCGCGAAGCTCACCGACGGCGCGCCGAAGCCGACGGTCACCGTGGCGCCCGAGATGGACACCGATTGCACCGTCGCGTTGGTGAAGGAGTAGCTCGCGTACTCGGTCGCGACGCCGGCCACGTCGTGCCAGAGCTCACCGACCCCGCTGGCGACCGTCTGTCCCCGCACGGCGAGGATGATGTCCGACTGGGCCTCGGGGGTCTTCGTGTCGAGCGCGAACGTCGCGGCGCCGGCTCCGAATGCCCCCGCCGACTGAGGCGGCGGCGTGAAGCTCGACACGTCGAGGATCGTGCTGTGGCCGCCGCTGTTGACCGAGTACTGGAGAACCGGAAGCTGCTCGCCGCCGGCCTTGTTCTGGTTCACGTCCCAGGTTGCGACGGCGTTCGAGGTCGTGTTGCCGGTCGCCGGGTCGCGCCCGGTGTAGGTCATGTCGACCCTCCCGAAGGCGAGGGAGAAGGTGACGCCCGGCTCCTGCGTCGCGGTGGCGGCGCTCGTGCTGCTGCCCGAGAAGACGGCCTGCGAGAACACGAGCGAGAAGACCGGCAGGTACGAGCCGGTCGCGTTCGACCTTTCGGCGTAGACGAGCTGCACGCCGTCGGTCGCCTTCTCGTTGCCCGCCAGCGCGTAGAGCGCGTCGACACCGGTGCCGAGCGGCGTCGTGAAGCCGAGCGTGTACGTCGCGCCGCTCCCCGTGTTGCTCACCGAGAAGCCGAACTGCGGGAGGGCGAACCACTTCTCGTAGCCGTTGACCGTGGAGCCGCCGCTGATGCCGGGCACCTGGAGGAACCAGGCCTGCGGAGACGTGACGTCTCCGAGCGGCGGCGTCGGCGGGGGCGCGCTGCCGGCAGCTCCGGGAGGACCTTGCGGTCCGACGGGCCCTTGCGCGCCGACGGGTCCTTGCGGACCGATGGGACCTTGAGGACCGACTGCGCCCGTCGCACCCGCCGGGCCCGCAGGACCGTCCGCGCCGGCGGGGCCCGCAGGCCCTTGCGGCCCGGTGGAGCCGGTCGGGCCGACCGGGCCGACGGGTCCAGCAGGTCCCGTGGGTCCCTGGATGTTCCAGCTCACCTCGGTCTCGTCGCTCTTGCACTGCCCGGATCCGCTGACGAGACGCATCTCCCCGTTCGGTTGCTTCGCGCACCCGTAGAGAACATTGGAGCTCGACGTGAGCGCCGTCGCGGCGAGCGCGCCGCCTGCGATGACCAACAGAGCCAATCCCCCGCCCACTGCCGCCGCCGTACGCCGGCGCGCGGTCCAAGCCTTCCACTGCGACATCGGGACCCTCCTGCGAGCGTGTCGCTCTAATCGCAAGGGCACCCCGGCGCCAGCACGCGGAGTTTTCCAGTCGCCCCGCCTGCACTCGCGGACAGCCGCGTGGTCAGGCGATCCCACGCGCGATGCGTCGCGCGACCGCCATGATCGCGAGCTGCGAGTTCACGCCGATGCTCGTGGGAAGGACGCTCCCGTCGGCGACGTACAGCCCGCGCGTGCCCCAGACGGCGCCTCGCTGCGACACGACGCCGTCGGCGTCACGCGCGCTCATGCGGGCCGTGCCGAGCGGGTGGAAGCAGCAGCACTCGACGCGCCGGATGCTGGGGGGGCTCGCCATGAACGCGTCGAGGTCGGCGCGCGACTTGATCGTCGGCGCGCCGAAGACCGGGAGCACGACCTCCACGGCGCCCGCCGCGAGCGCCATGTCCGCGAGCCAGCGGATGGCGGAGAAGACGCGGGCCGCGTCCTCGCGCACCATGCGGTAGGTCACGAGCGGCTCGCGCCCGAGCCACCGGTGGACGGCGCCGCCGCCGGCGTCGTGCACGAACGCGCCCATCGCCGCCATGTGCGGCAGGCGTCGCACGTAGTCGCGGTGGCGCTGGCCCACGCCGGGGAAGCCGGGGGCGAGGAGGTTCGGCGGGCCGAACGCGTTGATGAAGGTGATGCCCTCGCGCTCGAGCAGCGCGTCGCTGTAGACGCTCTGGAACGCGCCGTCCCAGCCGTCGACGCGCTCGTCGAAGAGCGCGAAGACGCGCGTCGACGGATGCAGCGTGAGGTTGCGGCCGAGGTGGCGCGAGCGCAGCCCGCTGCGGCGGAGCAGGAGCGGCGTGTGCAGCGCGCCGCACGCGACGACGACGGTGTGCGCGGCGATGCGGAAGGGGACGCGGGCCTTCCCCGTGTCCGGATCCACGAAGCGACCGCTCACGCCGATGACCTGGTCGCCCTTCATCTCGACGCGATCGACGAGGGCGTCGCACACGAGTCGCGCCCCGTGCGCCGCCGCGTCGGGCAGCACCGACACGTCGACGCTCATCTTGGCGCCGTGCGGGCACCCGAAGTTGCAGCGGCCCTCGCCGCGGCAGCCGCTCGTGTTGCGCCGCAATGGGCGCAGCGGCACCCCGAGCCTCGCCGCGCCCTCGACGAAGCGCTCGGTCGCGCGCGAGCGCATCGCCTCGGGCACCTCCTCGGCGTGCACCGTCGCCTCGACGGCGGCGTAGTCGTCCTCGAGCGCCTCGGCGCTCATCTCGCCGAGCCCGAGCTCGCGCACCCACTGGCGATGGATCATGCCCGGCACGCGCAGGCAGACGCCGCCCGTCAGCACGCTCGACCCGCCCACGCACCTTCCGGAGAGCACCGACATGAGCGGCGTGTCGCCGAGGCCCACGGCGGCGCCGAGCGCCGCCTCGCGCGCGAGGCGCCGGAAGGTGTTCGACGGCGTCATCGCGGCGTAGTCGCGCCGCGCCCAGTAGCCGCCCTCCTCGAGCACCACGACGTCCAGTCCCGCCGCCGCGAGCTCGCGCGCGACGATCGCGCCGCCCGCGCCCGAGCCGACGATCACGACGTCCGCGCTCGCGTCCAGTGGGGCCTGCTGCTCGCTCCCGCGAAGGACTTCCACGGCGAATCACTCCGCCGCGTGCGACGCTGGCAGCATCCGCAGCCACCGGCCGCGCGCGGTCTTGTAGCCCATGTCCCGGTGCTCGGCGGGGTGCTCGAAGAACAGGAGACAGAGGATCGCCTTGTACGCGGCGAACACGACCATCAGGGGCACGAAGCGGCTCTGCTCCATCCTCTCCAGCACGCGCACCCTGTCGCCGAGCGCGAGCGACTCGAACGTCGCGAAGCGCCACAGGAGAAGCACGGGCGCGAAGCGGAGCAGCTCGAGCATGAGCAGCAGGCCGAACCGCAGCGTGCGGCTGGCGAAGCTCACGTAGTCGTCGAGCTCCCGCACCAGCGCATCGAGCCTCTCGGCCGCCGGCGGTCCGCCGTCGTGAGAGAACATCGCCCCGGCGAGCGCGCGCACGAGCGGCCAGTGTCGAGGCCTCAATGTCGCGCCCATCGCCCGCCGGGGCATGCACCCCGATTCGCAAGCGGCGTGCCCTGCGCCGGAGCTAGATGCTGATGCGATCGCCCGAGGCCGGTGCCGCCACGTCGCGCATCCCCTGCTTGCCGAGCAGCTCGGTGAGCGCCTTCTGCGGGCCCGGCTCGCCGTGCACGAGGATCACCTTGCGCAGCTTGCCCCCGGACTTCTCGCGGCCGGCGCCGACGAACTCGACGAGGTCCTTCTGGTCGGCGTGCGCGCTGAATCCGTTCATGACGACCACCTCGGCGCGAAGATCACGCTCGACGCCGAAGATCTTCACGCGCTGCCGCTTCTCGACGATGCGCCGCCCCAGCGTGTGCGGCGCCTGGAAGCCGACGATCATCACCGCGTTCTTCGGGTCCTCGATGCCCGCCTTGAGGTGGTGCAGGATGCGCCCCGCCTCGCACATGCCGCTGGCCGAGATGATGATCGCCGGGTGGTTGTCGGCGTCGATCGCCTTGGAGTCCTCCTTGCTCGACACGTAGCGGAGCTGGTCGAAGTCGAAGGGCGACTCGTTGCGGTCGATGAGCGCGCGCGTCTCGTCGTCGTACACCTCGGGGTGGAGCTTGAAGACGTCGGTGATCTTCACGGTCAGCGGCGAGTCGACGTACACCGGCATCGGCGGCATCTTGTCCTGCCGCTTGAGCGCCTTGAGGGCGAACACGATTTCCTGGGCGCGCTCGAGGGCGAAGCTCGGGATGATGACCTTGCCGCCGCGCTTGTAGACGCGCGCCAGCACCTCGGCGAGCTTCGCGTCCATCTCCTCGATGGGCGCGTGCAGCCGGTCGCCGTAGGTCGACTCCATGAGCAGCACGTCGGCGGCCTCCGGGCACTCGGGGTCGCGCAGGATGGGCATGTGCTTTCGCCCGAGGTCGCCCGTGAAGACGAGGCGCGTCCTCTTGCCGTCCTCGTCGACGTCGAGGGTCGTCATGGCGCTGCCGAGCACGTGGCCCGCGTCCTGGAACGTGAGGTCCACGCCGGGCGCGATCGTGAGGCGCCGGTGGTACGGCACGCTGATCATCTGCCCCAGGGTGCGCATCACGTCGGCCTCGTCGTAAAGGGGCTCGACGTGCTCCATGTCGGTCTCGCCGCGATCCACCTGCTTGTTGATGAAGCGCGCGTCCGACTCCTGGATGTTCGCGGCGTCGGCGAGCATCGCGGCGCAGAGGTCGCGCGTCGCCGGCGTGCAGTAAACGGGGCCGTCGTAGCCGGCCTTGCCGAGCATCGGCAGGGCGCCGGAGTGGTCGATGTGCGCGTGTGACAGGACGACCGCCGAGAGCGCGCGGGCGTCGACGCCGAGGTGCTTGTTGCGATCGACCGACTCGCGCCGGCTGCCCTGGAACAGGCCGCAGTCGAGGAGCACCGTCGCGTGCTTCGTGCGAACGAGGTGCTTGGATCCCGTGACGGTCTGGGCGGCGCCGACGAACTCGATCTCCATGGGACGTCCAGCGTACCGGCGCTATCTTGCCGGAGCCATGAATTGTCGCGGCCTCGCGTGGGTCCTCCTTCTGTCGCCGGCCGTCGTCTTCGCCTGCGGCGGCAAGACGAACGGTGGCAGCGACGCCGGACCCGGATCGGGCAGCAGCTCCGGAGGCGTCTCTTCCAGCAGCTCGGGTAGCGGCTCCGGGAGCAGCTCGGGGGGCATCTCCTCGAGCAGCTCGGGCAGCAGCTCCGGCGGCGAGCCGCTCGACGCGACGCCGGTCGACGATACGTCCATCCTCTACTGCAAGAGCAACGGCGCCGGCGGGAGCGGCGGCCCGGGCTCGTGCGACATCAGCGACAGCGAGACGTGCACCGACGGCACCACGTACAGCGTCGACTGCCAGTGCCCGCAGGCGACGTGCACGTGCACCGCGACCAGCGCGAACGGCGGCAGCTCCGGGGGAGGGTTCTCCTACTCGGGATGTCCCGGCTGCACGACGAGCGATCTGTTCACGATCTGCGGCTTCCCGCAGTAGCGCGCCGCGCCCCCCTCTCAGCCTCAGCCGAGCAGGAACTTGAGGAGCCGGTCGACGGTCTTGCCGTAGGGCGGCCGCAGCAAGCCCGTCGTATTGAGGCGCGCCTGGCGGAACACCGGCTTCTTCTTGGTGAAGGCGTCGAAGCCCTCCTTGGCGTGGTACGCGCCCATGCCGCTCGGCCCGACGCCGCCGAAGGGCAGATCGTCCTGCGCCACGTGCAGCATCGTCTCGTTGACGGTCACGCCGCCCGAGATGGTGTTCGTGAGGACGCGCTCGATGGTGTCGCGCTCGTTGGAGAAGAGGTAGAGCGCGAGCGGGCGCGGGTGGTCGTTCACGTAGGCGATCGCCTCGTCCAGCGACTGGTACGTGATGACGGGCAGCACCGGCCCGAAGATCTCCTCCTGCATCACCAGCATCTCGTCCGTGGGATCGAGCACGAGCGACGGCGCGAGCTTTCGCGTGGCCCCGCCGCCCTCGAAGGACTCGCCCGCCGGGTTGACCTCGACGACGCGCGCCCCGCGCGTCTTCGCGTCCTGCACGTAGCTCTGGACGCGCGCCCGGTGCTTGTCGTTCACGATCGACGTGTAGTCCGGGTTCTTCTCGAGCGACGGGTACATCTTCGCGACCGCCGCCTTGAACGCGTCGACGAACTGGTCGCGCATCCCCGCCGGGACCATCACGTAGTCCGGCGCGATGCACGTCTGGCCCGCGTTGAACAGCTTGCCCGCGGCGATGCGCTCGGCCGCCGTCTTCATCGAGAAGTCGCGCGCGACGATCGTCGGCGACTTGCCGCCGAGCTCCAGCGTCACCGGCACGAGGTTCTCGCTCGCGGCGCGCATGACGATCTTGCCGACACGCGTCGACCCCGTGAAGACGAGGTGATCGAACGGCAGCTTCGAGAACGCCTCGCCCACGTCGGCGCCGCCGGTGACGACCGTCACCTGGTCGGCCGGGAACGTCTCGGCGACGAGGTCGCGCAGCAGCTCCGCCGTCTCGGGCACGAGCTCGCTCGGCTTGATCATGGCGCGGTTGCCCGCCGCGAGCACCTGCACGAGCGGCGAGAGCGCGAGCTGCACCGGGTAGTTCCACGGCGAGATGATGCCGACGACGCCGAGCGGCTGCGGCCGGAGCTCCACGCGCGCGGGCAGGAAGACGAAGCCGGTCTCGCGCTCCTCGGTCTCCATCCACTCGCGGAGGTGCGTCTTGGCGTGCTTGATCGCGCCGACGACGATGAACACCTCGGCGACCATGCTCTCGTGGCGCGAGCGGTTGCCGAAGTCGCGCGAGATGGCCTCGGCGATGGCGTTCTTGCGCGCGACGAGCGCCTTCTCGAGCTTCTCGAGTGTGGCGATGCGCTCCTCGTAGGTGGGCGCACCACTCTTGCGCTGCGCATCCTTCATGCGGCGCAGCGTGTCGGCGAGGGGCTCGGCGCTCGGAGATTTCACGGCTGAGGCAGCTGCGGCGGTGGACATGGTGGGAGAGGATAGGAGCAAGCTTGAGCCCTTCAAGCCCCAACGGGCGCCTCTCGCGGTACCCTTGAGATGATGTCCCGTTCCGCGACCGCGGCGGGGGGGCCGCAGCTTCACACGACGGCGCAGCGCACGCTGGTCTCCCTCCTGGAGATGGCGTTCGGCGCGCCCGAACCGGCGCACGAGGCCGTCCGCCAGGCGATGGTCCTGGCGGGGCGCGACGAGCTTCCACTCACGGGGCCCGACATCGTCGCCTTCGTCCGGGCGCACCTCGTGACGCCGCTGACGGATCAGATCGGCCCGCGGCTGACGCTGGCGCTGCTCGACGATCTCGTCGAGAAGCTGGGCGGGGAGGATGCGGACGCGTCGGGCGAGATGCAGGCGTCGGTGCCGCCGCCGGCATCGCTCCCGCGCCCCATCGCGCGCATGCGCACGCGCCGCTTGTCGTCGCCGCGCGTGAAGCCTCAGTTCTCGTTGGTCCTCGTCGACGCCGATCGCGTCGGTCGTTCCTCGGTCGCTCGCGCCCTCTTGCGGGCGAAGTGGGACGTGACGGCGGTGGACACCGTGTCGGAGCTGGTGGCGACGCTTCATGCGGGCGAGCCGATCGACATGGTGCTCATCGACGGGCACCACGCCGATGCGCAGGCGATGCTCGAGGCGGTGCTGTCGGCGCGACCGGGCGCGGGCATCGTGATGCGCAGCGGGGACGCGGGGCGCGCGCGCGCGCTGCTGACGGCGCTCGGGGCCGAGCGGTTCGAGGTGCGCTCGCACGATGCGCCCACCGAGGAGCTGGTCGAGGCCGCGCGCAGGACCCTGGACTCCTGAGAAACGGCCTACAATCGTCACGTGCGCTGGACGCTCGTGATGCTCGTGGCGCTGGCGGCTTGTGACCGGCATGCGCCGTCGACCGCCGTGCAGCCGGCTGCGTCGACGCCTCCCGCCGCTGCCGAGAGCGCGCCCGCGCCGCCCCCGGGCGTGCCTTGCGGGGCGCTCGAGTGCAGGCAGTTCGACTCGCCGCTCGAGGCGTTCGCGGTGGCCACCGGCGGCGATCCGATCGTCATCGCTCTCGGGGAGGCGCACGCGCCCAAGGGGGCGACGGCTCCCTCGGCGGCGAAGCGCTTCACGCAGGACCTGCTCCCGACGCTGGCGGGCCGCGCCTCGGACCTGCTCCTCGAGCTCATGATGCCGCCCACCGGCTGCGCGGACGCGGCCGCCGAGGTCCGCAAGAAGCAGGAGCCGGTGACGTCGCAGCACGCCGCAGCCGACCAGAGCGAGTACGTGCAGATGGGGGACCGGGCGCGTGCGCTCGGCATCGTGCCGGACCTGCTGCGGCCCTCCTGCGCCGACATGAACGCCGTGCGCGATGCCGGCGACGGCGCCATCGAGGCGTCGCTCGATCTCATCGCGCACCTGAGCGGGACGCAGGCGGCGCGGATGGTGGCGCGCGACGCGAAGTCCGACGCGGACCGGGGCAAGGCCGTCATCGTCTACGGCGGGATGCTGCACAACGACCTGTCGCCGCCGCCGGAGCGCGCGCGATGGAGCTACGCGACGGCGCTCGACGGGGAGATCGGCGGGCGGCTCGTGTCGATCGATCTCGTCGTGCCCGAGTTCATCACCGGCGACGCGACCTGGACCGAGCTGCCGTGGGTCGCGCAGTACGACCGCGCCAGGCTCGGGAGCAAGACGACGCTCTTCCGCACCGCCGATCGCAGCTTCGTGCTCGTCTTCCCGGTGGCCACGCCGTAGGTTGCGGCCGTGAGCAGCCGAGAGAGAAGCCTCTGGGGCTGGGGCTGGGCGGATCGCTTTCCGGACGACGACGCGCGGCGCGGCATCGCGGCGCAGGTGGGCGCGCTGCTCGGCGTGGACGCGCCGGCGCTGCGCCCGCAACCGACGCTGGAGTCCATCCGCATGCCCGAGCCGGCGTTGGCGGTGCCGCCCGAGCTCGCGGCGTTCGCGACGGCCGCGCGGCGCGACCGGGCGATGCAAACGCACGGCAAGAGCTACCGCGACGTGCTGCGCGCGT
>DASVWO010000320.1:0-6356 GCA_036393165.1 Polyangiaceae bacterium
AGCCACCTGGCGGCGTCGTGGCACATCTTTAGGCACTCTGGCAGAACATCTGCCACCCCGGTACAACGGGGGCTGGGACTACACGATGGACCGGACAATCGTCGGCTCGGCTAGGGCCCAGGTGCGCGGGGGCAGCTTCTCCATCGTCGGCGCGGACGACGGCGCCGAGGCGCTGCAGGTGGGCCCCGAGCCGCGCATCATCGGCCGCAAGCCGGGGTGTCACCTGGTGCTCGCGGACCGCAAGGTCAGCGCGACGCACTGCGAGGTGGTCGCCACCGACAGGGGCGTGCGGCTGCGCGATCTCGGGTCCAGCAACGGGACGTACCTCGGCGACTTCCGCGTCGTCGAGGCCCTGCTGGACCGGCCGGCGGTCATCCGCTGCGGAGACACCGAGCTCGAGTTCCGCCCCGGCGACGTCGAGCGCGTGACCGTGTCCAAGTCCGAGCAGCTCGGCCCCCTGGTCGGCGCGACGCCCGCGATGCGCGCGCTCTTCCAGAAGCTGCGCATCGTGGCGCCGACGACCGTGTCGGTGCTCGTCGAGGGAGAGACCGGGACCGGCAAGGAGCTCGTGGCGCAGGCGATCCACCAGACGAGCGAGCGCGCCGGGCGCCCCTTCGTGATCGTCGACTGCGCGGCCATCCCGCCCAACCTCGCCGAGAGCACGCTCTTCGGGCACGAGAGGGGCTCGTTCACGGGAGCGGAGCGCAAGCGCGTTTCGCCCTTCGTGGAGGCCAACGGCGGCACGGTGTTCCTCGACGAGCTCGGGGAGCTGCCCCTCGACGTGCAGCCCAAGCTCCTTCGCGTGCTGGCCGAGCAGCGCGTGAAGAGCGTGGGCGGCGACGCGTACGTGCCCATCGACGTGCGCATCGTCGCGGCCACGCGGCGCGGTCTGCTGCAGGAGATCAACCGCGGGGCCTTCCGCGACGACCTCTACTTCCGTATCGCGCAGGAGCGCGTGACCATGCCGCCGCTGCGCGAGCGCGCCGACGACATCGTGCCGATCGTGCGGCACCTGATGCAGCAGGCGGGCAAGGGGGCCGCGTTCAAGCGGGTGAGCGCCGAGACGCTCGAGCGGCTGATGCGGCACGACTGGCCGGGCAACGTGCGCGAGCTGCGCAACGTGGTGACGCTGGCGCTCGCGTACGACCGCGGCACCGGGGCCGTGCCCCTCGCGGACCACATCGCGGCGAACGCGGTGCCCTCGGCGCCGCGCGGCGGCAGAGGGAGCGGCGGCGCGCGGCCGGAGCGGACGTATGCCGAGTCGAAGCAGGAGCACGACCGCGCCTACTTCACGGCGCTGCACAGGGCGACCGACGGCAACATCAAGGAAATGGGTCGCCGCGCCGACATCGCGCGCGAGACCGTGCGGACGTACATGCGAGCCCTGCGGATCGGGAGCTACGGGAGGGACGAGGCGGACTAGGATTCAGGGCGCCGCTGATCCGGCGCCTCGCTGCATCAGCGAGACGAAAGAAGCTTTGCGGCCCGCGGCCATGCGCGGAGGACGGCATCGACGTCGCTCGGCGGCAGCTTCGCCATCCGATCGCGCGCGGTCTGTCGCACGTGCTCTATCACGCACTCGGCGGCGTTCAGGTCCGTGAGCCTTTCGAGAAACGAGAGGCTGTTGGCGAGATATTGTCGCCATTGCTCCGGCGTGTGTTCGGGATCCATCGCTGCGGTCTCCTGACGATTCATGGAACGAGTGTGTACTGGCCGTGGGACTGGCCCGATGGAGCGCGCAATCCCTGGCTACCCGCGCCTCCCGCACCCCCCTTGCTTGCGGTGATGGTCGTGGTGCTGTCGACGCTCGCCGTCGCGCCGCTCGCCATGAGCACGCCGATCGACCACCCGCCCGCGCCCCCGCCACCATGGCCGCCGCCGCCGCCGTTGCCGCCCTGCCCGCCGTAGGCGGTGCACTCGAGCTGCATCTCGTCCTTGGACGGATCGGGGCATGAGGGCGCGGGGTTGAAGGGACTCGCTCCGCTCTCGTAAGCAGGCGGCCCTCCCAGACCCCCGGTGCCGCCAGCGCCGCCTGCACCGCCGTCTCCGCCGGTTCCTCCGAGCGAAGACTGCAGGTTCGAGCGAGTCACGTCGACGTGACCCGAGATGACGAGCACTGCGATGGAGCTGCCGCCGCTGGTGCCGGGCTCGCCGCCGCTGCCGGGGCAGCCACCATTGCCGCCGAAGCCGCCGCTGATCCAGGTCTGTTGGTACTCGTAACTCGTGACCATGGTGCCGTTGCCGCTGGAGCCTGCACCGCCGTATCCGGGCGTGCCGTTGCCGGTACCCGCAGTACCCTGGTCGCCGCTCACGAGTCCGTTGCTCAGCGCGAGCTTGCCGCTGGCGTCGACGCCGTCCGTTCCCGCGAGTCCGGCGGTGGCCTGCCGCGCCGGCGTCTTGGGCCAGACGCCCGCCCGCGTCGCTCCGTCCGGTGAGGTCGCGTTGCCATTCCCGTCGGTCGCACCGATGGCCCACTGCGGGACGATGGCGCCGCTGCACTTCTGTCCGACGTTGCCCGTCGCTCCTGCGGCGCCAGCGCTGCCCGCCGCCCCGGATGTTCCGCTGCCGGCGGGCGGTGCTTCGATGTCGACGTCGTCCAGCGCGAGGTTTTGCGCACTCGACCGCACGCCGTACACGGAAGGCGGATCGGTCGTCGCCGGGGCCTGGGTCTGCACTGTGATGTGCGCCAGCCGCGCGCTCGACGCTTGCTCGACGAGAACGCCGCTCGAGCCCGGGGACACGATCGTCAGCCCGCGCTGGGGCGGTCCGATGAACGTCGTGGGGTACCCGCCGTAGATCGCCCACGTGCCGGTGGCCGACAGGTCGGAGTCCTGAAGCGTCCCCGCGTCGACGAGCACGCTGCCCGCGCGGCTCGTCGCGAGCTTGAGGGCCGCCGAGAGGGTCCGGAGCGGCGCCATCGGCGTTCCCTCGTTCGTGTCCTCGCCGGTGTTCGGGTCCACGTACACGTCTTTCCCAACGATCCCGTCAGCGCCATCGCAGTTCGCGTCGACCCCCTGGTCGTCCGGCGCATCGGTCGCGGTGCAGGCGTCACCGCCACCATCGACGTGCGTCGTGACGGGACCGGATCCCCCGTCGTCACCGGTCGCGACGCCCGCTTCTCCGGCGTCGTCACCACCGGCATCGCCTTCCCAGCCGGTGCCGGTCTGCGTCTGCTCGGGGGTGTGGCCGCCTGCGGCGCAGGCGGCGAGGATGAGAAACAGCGGACTGGCGAGAATTGCAGTTTTCATGGTCATTGCCCCACGTTTCCGAGACACGAGAGATCGATGGACACCGGCGAGCTCTGTTGAGGCAGCGCCTTGTGGTCGAAGCGGAGCACCACGTCGTCGACGCTCGTCAGCGCGAGGTCGGCGTTCGCCGGCGCGACCTGGCCGCCCGGAATGAGGAGCGTCCAGTTGGCCCGCGCGACGGACTGGCCGAAGAGCGAGGTGTTCGGCGATGCCTCCCCGAACGTGTTGACGCCTGCCTGGATGACCGCGACGGCGTCGGTCTGGTTGCTGCTCGTCGCGCCCAGGGACCAGGTGGTCAGCGTGTCGGAGCCGCACGCGCGCAGCACGGCGCCACCCGAGAGCGAGAGGTTCACCTGCGCTTCGTTGTCGCCGAGGAAATTGCCGACGATCTGCGCTTGCACGCTGGCGATGCGGTCGTCGCACACGTCGGTCGCCCAGAGGCCGTTGCCGGCCTGCAGGTCGGTCGAGAACTTGATGCCGACGCCGCCCTGCCCGTCGAGGTTCTGGTTCGCGAGCAGCAGCTGACGGAACTGGTCCCCCTCCGAGAGCGTCTGGCCTGTGACCGCGTCCTTCCGCGGTCCGCTGATGCCGAGCATCTTCCGCACCGAGACGGTCGTGACGTAGTCCTGCGGCGATCCGTAGGCGACGCGCGCGTTGTTGTAGATGCCGAGCAGGCAGCTCTGGAGCTCGCCGAGGTTCGTCGCATTCGTTGCCCGCATCGAGGCGCCGACCGCGTCCGAGACGCTCTGGTTGATCTCGTACTCGAGCGCGCTCGTCGCGAGGTAGAGCTGCTGCTGCGCCCCGGCGCGCGCGCTGAGCACCTGGATGGCGAGCGAATCGCGCAGCAGCCGGTAGCTCGGGTCGTGCGTCGGATCCTGCTGGATGACGGCGAGCTGGCGCGCGCGGTCGCTCCAGATCTGCTTCGCCTCGGCGAGCCTGTCGGCCGCCTGCATGTTCGTCTGGATCATCGCGACGATCTGCTGGTTGATGTCCACGCCGGCCTGCGCGAGGTCGATCTCCTCCTTCTGGATGTTCGCCATCGCGTTGATGTCGGCCTGCTTGTCCGCGGACTGCTGCATCTCCATCGTCTGCGCGGCCTGCAGTTGATCGCGCTGCACAGTGAGCGCCGCCTTCTCTTCCCCGAGCATGAGCTGGCACACGGACTCTCCGAGCGGTGCGCCGAGGTTCATGACGCTCGCGTTGGCCGCAATGGACATGGCCGACATGGCCGCGTCGATCGTCGCGCTCGCGAAGTCCACGGCCGCGAGCTGCTGTCCCGTGTCCGAGATGAACGCGATGTTCGCTTCCTGCACGTTCTCGACCTGAGCCAGGGCGTCCGTGTCGATCTTGATCTTCTGCTTCTGTCCCGTGATGCGCTGCTGCGCGGAGGCGAGCTGCGCGGCCGCTTCCTGGATCGCGAGCGCGGCCTGCCCGACGGCGCCCGACTGACCGGCGCCGCAGTTGCTCCAGTTCGGGTCGTCCGTGCTCGTCACCGAGTCCGGGTTGAAGCTCGTGCCGCAGTCGCTCGAGATGCGCTCGTCGTACTGCTGCTTCACGTTCGCAAGCTCCTGCTGGAGCTGCGCGACCGCCGTGTCGTAGGCGCGCGAGTCGGCGAGGAACTGCGTCTCGACGGCGCTTTCGTTCGAGACCGCATTCGCCGCGATGGCGAGCATCTGCTCGAAGTTGCTCGCGCCCTTGCCGACGTCCTCGGGCCGGTAGACGAAGGGCACGAAGCCGTCCGGCACGCCGAAGACGTTGCCGCCCTCGAGCAGCGCGCTGAAGCCCTCGTCGAGCGGCGTGAGCGCGCCGGTGAACTCGGAGGTGATCGTCGGCGGCGTCGTTCCCCACTGCTTGAGGAGCTCGCGCACGACGGCGATCTCGAGGTAGTCGAGCAGCGCCTGCGACTGCGCGGTCTGTCGCGCGGTCTGGCCGGTGCTGGTGCTGGCCGCTTCGATGCGCGTGACTTCGCCGCGCACCATGGACTGCGTGTAGAAGAGGTCCGAGAGCGCCCGGACGGACGGATACGGCTGCTCCTGCGTCTGGGTGCTCGTCGTGCTCGGGCCCTGCGCCGCCGATGGCGGCAGGTTGCGAAGGAATTCGATGACGGCCGGCTGCACCACCCACGACGCGTACGGTGTGAGGGCCGACATCGCGTTGTCGTAGTGGTTCAGCTCCTGCGTCAGGCCGCCGGTGAACGACTCGTTCAGCGCGTCGACGATCTCGTTCTTCGCGACGAGCAGCGGAGCCTGCAGCACCTCGGCGGTGAGCCGCCCGACCAGCGGCCCGCCCTGCGGATCGGATGGGGCCACGTGCGCCGCTCCGCACTGCTGCGCGCAGGCGACGCCCGGGGAGAATCCGCACGCCTGACCGAGCGAGTCGTTGCCCCAGGCCGAGAAGCTCTTGTCCGCCAGAGAAGCCGCGCAGGCCGTGGCGATGTTCTCGAAGAAGGGCTGGTTGTTGCTCGAGGTCTGGCTCTGGAAGGAGTCGAGCAGCGGCGTCGCGTACTTCTGCTCGTACTGCCCCATCCAGGACATGATCTGGCTCTGCGAGTAGCCGGCGCCGTAGCACCAGCAGGTGTCGCTGACGCCCAGGACCGACATGGCAGCCGTCTCCGTCGCGCTCGGCGCCGAGGGCATCGCCGGCGTGCCGGTGAGCGTGAAGGTCGGCGGGTTCGGCTGCGGGGTGTAGCTGAGGGTGACATGCCCCGAGGTCGTCACCGGCTCCGCGAAGAGCCCCACGATGGTCTCGTCGAATGTTCCCTCGAGGCCCGTCAGCGAGTCGGGCTTGAGGCGCAGGCGCACCGTTCGCCCGACGGGCCGCCCGAACGGATTGGCGGCGCCGCCGAACTGCGTGTCCACCACCTGCCCGACGGTGACGTCGACGCCGTTGCTGTCGCTGTACGTGCCGACGCCGGTCGTGTCGCCCTTCGCTGTGGCCGGGAAGAGCAGCGAGTCCTGCGAGTTGATGCGCCCCTGCACCGCGCCGCTCGACTCGACGAGGTCGAGCGAGAACGCCGTGTCGCCGAGGGTGATCGGTCCCTCGTCGTAGTGCAGCTTGCCCTTGTAGCTGCCGGTGACGCCCGCGTGGATCGGGGCTGCGACGAAGCCG
>DASVWO010000321.1:0-5238 GCA_036393165.1 Polyangiaceae bacterium
GTGGAGCGGCGCCGCGCAGAGCACGCGCCTTCGAGCGCGCACGACGGCGCGAAGCGGCAGGACCCCGTGGAAGGCGCAGAACGCGATCCCGAGGCGAGCGACGCTGCGACGGTCGACTTCGTCGCGCCCGGGCATGACGTCGGGACACGACTGGGTGCGCGAGGGCTCGATGTCGCCGTGAACGAGACGTCGATATGCGCGCTCGCGCGCCTCGCGCAGCTTCGCACCCGGTGCCAGTCGCACCTCGACCGGCGCTCCCACGGCTGCCTGGAGTCGCGCGCGTGCTGCATCGTCGAGCGGGCTGGCGCTCGCGACCACGACGAGTCCAGCGCGCTCTTCGAGCGGCAGGATGTCGAGCTCCTCCGCCAGCTGCTCGGGGACCCGCATGAGGAGCGCCATCGGAGCTGCGGTCGGATCCGGGTCCGCGGTGGGGACATCGAGCTCGCGGCCGAGCGCGCGCGTGACGACCGACGGTGACGCCATCCCGGCAGTGGTGAGCACCTCGCCGAGCGGCGCTCCCGTCGCGCGCTGGAGGGCGAGCGCTTCCTCGAGCTCCTCGGCGGAGAGGGCACGCTGATCGAGCAGGTACTCACCAAGCAGGCAGCGAGCGCTCACGAGCCGCTCGAACGCCGGAAAGTCGTGCGCCGTCTTCAGCCAGCGCAGCGGCCGACCGGCGACGCGATGGGCCGTGTACTGTCCGACCGCGCGAACCGTCGCGAGGATGCAGATGAAGTTCGCCAGCAGCAGGCGGAGCGGCGTGAGGAGCGCGTGGGCGGGCCCATAGAGCCTCCACACGAACCGCGCCTTCATGCCGGCGCGCCACGCCGCGGCGGCGAGATTGAACGTCAGCAGCCACGCGAGGAGCGAGCCCGGCGACACCACGTGGGTCGACGCCCACGGCACGCCGGTCACGCGTGCGAGCGCGAGGCGCCCGACGACGTAGAGCGCGAGCGCGTACGCGCAGAGGAGCAGCGCGTTGGTGAAGACCGACTTGCGATCGCGCCAGAGGCAGTAGAGGACGGGCAGCGCGCCACGCCACCCGATTTGCCCCCACGTCTGCAGGGCGATGCCCAGGATCCACCGCGATCGCTGGCGCACCGAAGCGCGGAAGTCGGCGGGGAAGTACTCGCGGGTCGCGATGAACTCCTCGCGACGCTTGCCGCCCTCGATGCGCTCGACGGTGTGGCACGCGAAGTGCGCCTTGCGATTCGCGAGGCGCAGCTTCAGCGCGATCTCGTAGTCCTCGGTCAGGCTCTCGACGTTGAACGGACGCTGCCCGTGCGCGACGGCCAGCTGCTCGAACGTGTCCCGCGCGAACGCGGTCCCCACGCCCGCCGACGGCACGAGGCCGCCGATGACCTCGCGCACGCGCATGTCCTTGAGATGGTGCTCGGCGAACTCGTCGATGTACGTGCCCGAGACGAGACGCCGCGTGGGCAGCGGCAGCGAGAACACCGGCGTCTGCACCAGCTCGTACGGCGGGATCAGCATGCTGTACAGGCGCAGCGCGAGCGGGTGAACGACGTCCTCGGCGTCGTGCATGAGCAGGATGTCGAACCGGCGCCCGGAGGTCTGCTCGGCGAGGATGACGCCCTGGTAGACCCAGTTGAGGCAGTCGGCCTTCGACGTCGGCCCGTCGTGCGGAACGACGACCTTGTGCACGTTCCGGAAGCGTCGCGCGATGGCGTCGACGCGCTCCTGCGTCTGCGGATCGTTCTGGTAGGTGCCGCAGAAGACGTCGTAGCGATCGCGCGGGTAGTCGATCCGCGCGATGTTGTGCTCGAGCATCTGCTCGATGACGTCGGCCTCCTTCCAGGCCGGGAGCACGATGGCGATTCGCTTCGGCGGGACCGCACGGAGCGCCTTCTCGGTCAGCACGCGCGAGGCGCGTCGGTCGCCCCCGCAGGTCAGGTAGCGAGCGTCGACGAACAGGTCGTCGAGCACGTTGACGAAGATGCCCGTGCCCGTCGCCCACGCGGCGAGGTGAGCGATGGCGTCCACCAGTTGGAGGGTCATGTCAGAACTCCACGTAGGTGGCGGCGAGAGCGCGCGCATCGACGTAGCCGAGGCGGCTCGGAGCCGGGTCGCGGTTCGCAAGGCCGAAGTAGGTCCCCGCGTCGGCGCTGATCATCAGATCGAGCCGGAAGGGGACGAGCAGGCGCCATCGCTGGCCGAAGCCGGCATCGGCGAAGTTGTTCCAGTAGTCGTCGTTGCGGTCCTTGCCGGCGCGGGCCTCGGCCATCGCCTGCCAGACCACGGGTCCCGTCACGAGGTAGCCGACCCCGGCCCGCGGACGGGCGAACCCGATCACGTTGTCGTCGAAACGGCTGACGAAGACCGCCTCTCCGTAAACCTCTGCGCAGGGCCAGACGCCGGCGCGCGCCCCGTGCTCGGGCGCCGGCGCGCAGTCCGGCGTGTCGAAGTAGGCGAGACCTCCTCCGCGCACGTCGAGGGCCACGGGCGCGCGTCCGTCCCGGAGCAGATCGAACGCGGGACCCGCCTGGGCGAAGAGCTCGACGTGGTTGCTCCAGAGTCGGACGCGCAGGCCGCCGCCGAAGGTGGCGTAGTCGTCCGCGTAGATCTGGGGGAGCGCCGAGCCGACGTAGCCGCGCGAGGCCGTGTCGCGCGTCGCCTGCGCCGACAGGTAGAGGTCCACGGGCAACGACAGGATGGGCCGGTAGAGCGCACGCACCCGCACCGTGGGCACGACCGAGTTGCCGTTCGACGTCCCGGCGACACGGTCCCAGCCGAACGTGTCGGCGTAGAGATCGGCGCTCAGATGCGCCGGCAGGAGGGCTCGCTCGCGCGAGGCGCGGTCGCGCAGCTCGGTGCTCGGGCCCTGCAGCGCGTCGCCGAAGCGCGCCCGGGCCTCGTCCGGATCACCGCTCGCCTCGGCGAGGTACGCGAGCTCCATCGCCACGACCTGCGGGTCGGCGCCGGCGTCCTTGGCACGCCGGAATGCGTCGGCGGCAGCGGCTGCATCGCCCTTGGCCTTCGCCGCGTACCCCTCGTCGAGCAGCCGCGAGGACGAAGGCGTCCCGTCGGCGCGCGCATCTGTGGCCGCGAGCGCAACGGCGCCCGCGAGCAGAAGGTAGATCGCTCCCCTGGTAGGCGTGATCACGGGTGTCTCCGCCTGTCAGAGAGCGCTCGGGCTCACGAACGTGTAGCCTTGTGCCTTCACGCCGGCGACGAGCTGCTGCACGACGGACAGATCGTCGTACCAGTGCACGAAGAAGCTCGCGAAGCCGTCGCGCACCACGAGGTTCACCTGCGCCGACTGCAGCATGTCGGGCACGAGGCGCGCCGGGTTGTTGTTGTACGGGAGGGGCTCGTAGTCGCCCAGGTTCTCGGGCAGCACCTTGAAGCCGAAGACGTCGCGGCCCACGTAGGGGAGCATGACCCCGATGACGTGCGTCTCGTCGATCGGCCCTCCGCTGAGGAGCCCGTCCGCGTAGAGGCCACGGTGGTACGTCGTCGCGAAGTGCGCGAGCACGGCGCGAGAGTCCACGGCGGAGCCGAAGTAGTGCGGGTACTCGAACATCGCCGGCGCGGGCAGGCCCGCAGTCTTGATGTCCTGAAGGCCGGCGTTGATGCGTCCGTCCGCCCACGCCTGCGAGTCGCCGGAAACCGGCCCGTCCCAGATGACCGAGTTCGTCGTCGCGTCGACGTGCGCCAGGTAGAACTCGGCGTCGTCGGCGGTCACGCCGGTATACGGATTGGCCACGGCTGCGTACTGGTGCGTGTACCCGTGCATGACGAGCACGCCGCCCTCGGTCAGCATGCGCTTCACCGCGGACGCCACCAGAGGGGCCTGCGCGAGCGGGATGTCCTGCGCCACGCCCCCGTTGTAGTAGCCGGTCGGATCCAGATAGTGCGGGATGAGGGCGATGCCGAAGGGCACCTTCTGGCTCCCCAGGTACTTGCCCATGGCCGTGAGCATCTGCGGATCGGCGTCCGATCCCACGTCCTCGATGCGGATGAGCGCCCGGTGCTGCGTCGCCGTCGCCGGCGCGAGCGTGTCGAAGAGCAGATCGCAGAAGGCGAGGTACCGGTCGTTCGCCGTGACGTACGACATCGGGTTCTCGCCGAGGTACGTCACGTTGCCCCCGCGAACGGCCCACGGGAACGTCGAGCCGTCGGCGACGTGCACCGCCGTCGCGAGGACGGCGGCCGTGGTGACGCTCGAGTAGGTCATGATCCCGGCGGCGTCGGGCAGGTAGCGCGTGAGCGTCGTCGCCTTGTAGTCCACCTCCGCGACGTCGGTCGTGTCGTAGTACCAGGGGTCGAACCCGTAGGTCGTCGCGAAGCTCGGCGACCGCGCCGCGAGCTGCCAGATGTTGTCGTCGATCCACATCACCGGCTTCGTCCCCTGGAGCACGTCGTCGAGGAACGCGGTCGGGATGGGTTCGTCGAAGGTGGAGCCCACGTAGATCACCCCCGCGTAGGAGGAGAGCTCCCCGGCCGCGTAGGTCGCGACCGGATGGGCGGTCCACGCGCCGAAGTGGCCGGCGAGCGAGCCCACGTTCATCGCGTAGAGCTCGCCCAGCCATCCCCAGGGGCCGGTCGTGTCGTACAGGACGAGGGCCCCGCCCGCGGTACCGGCCTGCGGTTGTGCGGCGCCCTGAGCGGGTGGGCTGCTGACGACGCCGAACCTCGCGCGCGCCGCAGCGAACGCCGCGCTCACGTCCCCGTGTCGAGCGGGAAACGCGTTCGTGACCCGGTGCACGGACTCGGAAGCCCGATGGACGGCGCTGGGTGCCCCGCCGGCCGGTGTCGCGTGGTCGGCGCGGGAGCAGGAGACTGCGACGAAAGCCGTGAAGCCAAGAAGAAGAGATCCTCGGCACGTTGCGAGCATGTTTTCACTCCCCATGCAGCTGCGTCGTTTGAAGTTCTCGATCGCCGTCGTCGTGACTGGCGTCGTGGTGTGCAACGGAGAGGCTTGTGCAACGGCCGATCCCGTGGCCCAGCCGATCGCGCGCCGCATCTCTGCCGCGCCTCCGCCACCAGACGCCGGTGACCGCGGACTGGCACCGCGAGCGGAGTGGCGAAAAGGCAGGACAACTTACAGGCCAGCGTGGATGTGGGGTGTGACCGTCGACGACGTCTCCCCACTGGACGCGACGATCGATGCGCTCCGTTCGCTGCCGGTGCGGCCGACGGCGCGGATCGTCTTCGACGCGCCCGAGCGGCCGGCGCGGTACGCGACCGCAGTGAGGTCGATTCACGAGGTCAGCGACG
>DASVWO010000322.1:0-12354 GCA_036393165.1 Polyangiaceae bacterium
GCCTTCGTAGCCGGCAGGCTGTTCGTTCGCCCGACGCTGAAGAAGACGACGCGGTCGTCTTCGACGATGGCGAGCACCTCTCGCTGCAAGGACTCCAGCAGGCCGAGAGGCTCGTCAGGCAGCGGGCACACCGTCAGGCTCACCGGCGGTGTCTCCTGCGGCGGGGCGGCGCCTCGTCGTCGTACGGCTCGACGTACGGCGCGAGCATGGGCGGCAGCAGGCCGTCGCCAAGCAGCTCCTCGAGTTGCTCCTCTTCGGGCCGCTCGATCGGGCGCGCGAAGACCGGCAGGCCACCGCGCTCGAAGGCGTCGACGACGCGCTCGAGCGCCGCCCTGTCCGGCGAGATGAGCAGGATCTCCTCGCCGTCGCCGTCCTCGAGCGGCACGACGTCGACGAGCACGGGCGCGCGGCGCGGCAGCTTGCGGCGCGCGATCTCGCGCTCCATCACGCGTTCGGAGAGCAGACCGTCGAACGGGTGATACCCGTCGTGACCGCCCCAGTCGCGGGCGAGGGTGCGGGCTTGCGGCGGAATGAGAGAACGACGCTTTCTCATGGCTTGATGACCTCCCAGCGAACGGGCCCACACGCCTCCGCATGCGGCGCGGCGGGACGGCTCTCGACGATCGGCTGCGCCGCAGTGGAAACGGACACTGGCTCCCACCGCGCAGGCCCGCACGGCTGCATGACGCACACCTGCTGCGCGGGCGGCGCGACGCGATCGACGTACTCGACGACGGGCTCGATGACGCGGCGGCGGATTAGCTCGACGCCCAGAGCGCGCAGCCACGCCGGGCGCCAGCCGGCCACCGAAAGCTCGAAGACGAGCGCCGAGGCAAGCGCCGCCAGCGCCTCGCCCGCCTCGCCGATGAGCTGCCGCGCCTGCTCTGGCGGCGTCGTGCTGACGTAGACCTCGCCGGCCTTGTGGATCTGCCGCCGGCCGGGGTAGCTCAGGATGAACCCCCAGCGACGGAACGCGGTGCTGGCGCGCGTCAGCCAGTCGCGCGGCATGCGGTGGCCGCAGAGCGGGCAGCAGAGGAAGAAGTGCGAGCGCGCTGGGCGGTTCATGCTACCCCCTCGAGGTGGAAGCCCTCGACGTCGCCCGTCAGCAACGATGGTGCGTCAGGCTCCCCCCAAACCCCCCACCCGGACCGGGGATCGTCGTGGGAATCGGAGGGAGAGGTGCACCCATCCCCAGGGGCAGTCGGACAAGTCGGAGGGGCAGGTGCACCTGCCCCTCGGGACGGCCGCACTCGGATGCCCGTCGCGGCGCTGATCACCGGGCGAACATGGGGACCGGAGCGAGGACGGTGCGGGCCAGTGCCAGAGAGCGCACCGAGGAGGGCTGGGAAGAGGGACGCGAGGACGTCGCGTCGGCCAGGCGGCGCTCGATTTCGTCGAACATCGCGATGAAGGCGCGGTAGCAGCGGTCCACCATCGCGTGGGCCTGCTCGCGCACGGCGACCGGGAGCACGAGGGAGGAGAGGTATGCGTCCACCTGCTCCTCGAACAGCGCGTGCTTCTTCTCCACGTCGATGTGGAAGCGCGAGAAGTACTTGAGCGCGGCGTCGCCCGGCGCGCGCGTGCGCTCGCTATGGGAGGCCACCGCCTCGAAGAAGACGTGGCCGGCCGATTCGATCGCGAGCAGCAGGGTGATGCGGCACGCGTCGTTGGGGGCGAGGTACACCTCGGACGCGAGGGCGTAGCTCGCGAGGCGCACGACCTCGTGGGTGCGGTCGAAGACGTCCGCCACGCTGGGGGTCGCCACGCCGAGGGCGGCGAGGTCGGTCCAGAACCACCGGTCGTGGCCGGTATCCTCGGCCCGGTGGTGGCGCGCGATGCGCTTGAGCGCCGGGTCGGTCACGAGCTGCTCGTTCTTGCGCAGGATGTCCTGGAACACCATCACCCAGAAGGTCAGGCGCGGGGCCAGACGGGCGAGCAGGGTGGGATCGTCGCCGCGGAGGCGCTCGATGACCGGATGGCGTTCGAACTCGTGCTGCTTCTTCTCGATGTGGGCCTTGACGGTGCGCATGGCCGCGCACCTCAGCAATCGGCGAGCCAGCGGTGCGCGGGTAGATCCTTCGCGCGGCCCGTGCGTCCAAGACCGGGGTCACTGCATTCACGGAGGTACCCATGCGCACCCTGGTCGCTGCCGCCGCCGCGGTCGTCGCCGTCGCGACGACGCTCGCTTCCGCACCCTCTGCCCGCGCCTGCGGGGACGACGCCGATGAGGTGCGTCCCACGGTGCAGCCGGTCTCGCTGCTGGAGCAAGCGAGCCGGATGGACGTGGAGGCCGCGTCCTTCGAGCAATCCGCCGCTGCCGAACGACGCGAGGCGCGCATGCTCGACGCTCGCGCAGCCAGGATGCGCAAGGAGGCCGCCGGCGCGCCTTGGCGGATGCGTGGGAGTCTCCTGACGCAGGCCGCGGACCTCGCGGCGCGCGCCGAACAGGTGCGCGCGGACGCGATGGCCCAGGAGCAGCGGGCGGCGATGCTTCGCTCCGAGGCGAGCGTGCTGCGGGTGCGCGCGCGCGGGGGTCGGCCCGGGTGGCGCGGGGCGGCGACCGTGAGCCTCTGAGCGACGAACCTTCGTCGGTGACGACGAAGTCTCGTCGCCGTCCGGGGCCGTGCCGGTACGCAAGTGAGCGACATCGCGTCGTGCACCCCGTGGTACGCGCGTTGCGAAGGGGGCGGGCATGGGACGCCAGGAATCCGCCGCCGCCGCCGTCATCGATGACCCGCAGTGGACCACCGAGGAGGACCCGGAGCCGCCGACGCTGCGTCTCGTCGAGCCTCCGCCGCCGCCCACGAAGCGCAACGGTTTGCCGCTGCCCGTGAGCGTGCGCGTCGGCCGGTTCGCCGACGAGTGGATCGGCCCGCGCATCGCGCTCGAGGCGCGCATCACGCTGCTGAGAGACAGCGTGGGCGAGATCGCGGACCAGCGCACCGCGTGGCGCTTCGTGCGGCTCGTACGCGAGCTCCGCGACGTGCAGGCGGCCATCGACGCGATCGTCGACGAGGCCGACGCGAGCCCCGAGACCGCGGGCCGCCTCGGCGCGGCGGTCGCGCACTACGTGGACAGCGTGTACGCGTGGTGCGCGTGCGTCGGTGCGGCGATCGACGAGTGGGCGGCGCTCGGCGGCAGCACCGAGGGCGCGGCCCTCACGTCGCAGCGCTTCCGCGACGACCTCGTGCGCATCCACGACCTGCTCGAGAGCGCGTGCCGCACGCACGGCTCACGCGCCGCGTGGCGCATCGCGGTGCACGCCGCTCGCCTGCAGGCCGAGATGGCGCAGCTGAACGCGGACCTCAGAAACGGCCGTTGACCTGGACGCTCGCGACGCCGGGGGTGACGTTCACCGCGGCGTCGCCGAACCAGAGGAACGCGCCGAGGCCGAGGCCGACGAGGCCTACGGCGAAGCTCGCGGTGGAGATGTCGGCGGCGGTCCCCGCCGTGCTCCAGGCGGAGGTGCTCTTCGACGAGTTCGCGTCGTTGTTCTTCTCGATGGCGACGATTCCGGCGATGCTTCCCGCGATCACGCCCGCGAGCCCGACGCCGCCGGAGACGAGGGCCCACTGCCGGCGCGTCGACAGGCCCGTCGACGGCGGTGGGGCCGGGCTCTCGGGCGCAGGCGCGGTCGTCGTCGCGGTGGCGGGGGCGGGTGCGGGTGGAGGAGCCGGCTCGGGCGCGGTGTCGTCGAGGGCCGCGATCGTCACCGTCTGCACATCGGCGTTGGGACCCACCTGCACGTCCACGTGACGCATCTGCTTGTGCGGCGCGGTCGCCTCGATCGCGTGCGGGCCGGGGTCCACCGGGATCTTCTCGCCCCACGCGGCCCGCCCGATGGCGACGCCGTCGCGGATGATCGTCAGGTCCGGAAGGTCCGCGGACGGAGGCACGACGACGACGAGCATCGACAGCTTCGGCTCGATCGCCTTCAGGTGCTCGTCGCAGAACGCGACGCGGTCGTCGCGCTGGGCATGCTCGGCCAGCGCCCGTGCCTCGCGGAACTCGGCCATCGCGCTCGCCGTGCGCCCCTCGCGCTCGTGGCACGCGGCGAGGTTCAGGATGGTGCCGCCCGGTTGCGGATCGAGCCGGCGGCTCTCCTCGAGCTTGCGGCAAGCCTCGGGCACGTTGCCCTGCTCGAGCAGCGCGTGCCCCTCGTCGAACAGCCTCGCCGCGAGCGCCTTGTCCTGATCGCTCGGCGGGGACGGCTGCTGCGCAAGCGCGACGGAGGTCGCGGAGAGCAGCGCCATCGAGAGCCCGAGGACCACCCTCCTCATGGCCCAAGGCTATGCGACAATGGCTCTCTCGGGGGAATGATCGAGCTCGCTGCCGGTACCCAGATCGTCGGCCGATACCGCGTGGAGCGGCTGATCGGAAGCGGCGGCATGGGCGCGGTGTACGAGGTGGAGCACCTGCACACGGGACAGCGGCTGGCGCTCAAGGTGCTGACGATGCAGCAGCAGGGCGCGGCGGTGGAGCGGTTCAAGCGAGAGGCGCGCGCGGCGTCGCGCATCCAGAGCGACCACGTGGTGCGCGTGACGGACGCCGACGTGGCGCCGGAGCTCGGGGGCTCGCCGTTCCTCGTGATGGAGCTGCTCCAGGGGGCGGACCTGGAGCACGCGACCGCTGGGGGAGCGGCGGCGCACGAGGACGTGGTGAACTGGCTGCGGCAGGTCGCTCGCGCGCTGGCGAAGGCGCACGAGGCGGGGATCGTGCACCGTGACCTGAAGCCGGAGAACCTGTTCCTCACGCAGCGGGAGGACGGGACACCGCTCGTGAAGGTGCTCGACTTCGGCATCGCGAAGCTCACTGCCGAGAGCGGGGTGCTCACGCGGAGCGACCAGTTCCTCGGGACGCCGGCGTACATGGCGCCCGAGCAGGCCGAGTCGCAGGGCGCGCCGGTGACCGCGGCGGCGGACCTGTACTCGATGGGGCTCATCGCGTTCCGGCTGCTCGTGGGGCGCAGCTACTGGCGGCCGGGGAGCCTCGCGCAGATGCTCGCGCAGATCCTCGTCGAGCCGATGGCGCCGGCGTCGGAGCGCGGGTCGACGCTCGGGCCGGAGTTCGACGCATGGTTCGCGCGGGCGTGCGCGCGGGACCCGAGCAAGCGGTTCGAGTCGGCGTTCGACGAGGTGGAGGCGCTGGCCGGCGCCCTGGGACTGCCGGCCGAGAGGCGCAGCACGACGCCGGCGTCGTCGCCGCGACGGTCGGGACCGATGTCGACGCTCGAGTCGGCTCCGACGGTGACGCCGGAGAGCGGGCAGCCCGTGCCGACGCTGGGCGCGTCGTCGCGAGAGATGACGACGGCGAAGACACGACGAAGCAGGGGCCGCTGGCCGTTCGTCGTAGCGGGTGGCGTCGTGGTGGCCGTGGGTGCTGCGGCGTTCTACGCGCCTGGCGGCGCGGTGAAGACGCCGCAGCCGACCGCGACGGCGGTGGCGATTCCCGTGAGCGCGCCGACCGCGACGGCGACCGAGGTGTCGGTGGGAGCGGCGTCGACCGCGACCACGACCCCGACCACGACGCCGACCGCGACCCCGAGCGCGACGCCGACCCCGAAACCGACCGCGACGCCGACCCCGATCCCGGCTCCGAGGCCCAGCGCGTCGGCGCCTCCTCCCCGCCACCGGGCCGACGCGGGCCGCGATCCGCTCGACGGACAGTACTGAGCGACGAAGGTTCGTCGGCGGTGACGAAGCTTCGTCGCCGGACGGATCGCGAAATCCTCAAGAGAATCGGGCCCACCTGCGCGCTGCGACGCTGGTCCGCCGGTTGCTCAAGGGGGAGCCATGAACACGACGACGCTCTCCGCCGCCCTCGCCGCCTGCTTCCTGTCCCTCTCGACCGCCGCGTGCTCGGCGACGACGAACGCCTCGGTCGCCCGCCATCCCGCGGTGGGCTTCGCCGCGTCGGCGACCGACCTGTCGAGCGGCTGCTCGCTCGAGGGGATGCCGCGCGTCATCGCGACGCACGTCGCGCCGAAGGCCGGCGTCATCGCGACGTCCGCCGACGGGCACGTGTGGCTGCGCTTCGCGACGACGCGCGACCCGAGCGTCGCCGTGGCCATCGCGCCCGAGTCGCTCGAGGTCGAGGACGTGGGCGCGCCGCCGCCCGCCAACCCCGCGCCGAAGGCGGGGCAGCCGGTCGCCGTGGACCTCGAGGACCACCACCGCATCGTCGCGTGGACCGAGGGCAACGCCGAGCAGGGCGTCAGCGTGAAGCTCGCCAGCGTGACCGACGACGGCTCGCCGACGAACGCGATGGACCTCGGCTACGAGGGCAGCGCCATCGGCGCGCCGGCGCTCGCGTCCACGCCGGACGGCAAGGGCGTCGTCGCCTTCATCGAGTCGAACGGCTCGGGCTTCCACCTCGTCGTGACGCGCGTGACCTGCGGCGGTCGCTGAGCCACGGTGTCGTCGCGCGTCAGTGCGGTTCGATCGGCCGGTCGCCGCCGTGCCCCTCGTCGCCGCCGTCGTCGCCCCTAGCGTCGTCGGGCGAATCGGTCGACGGGGCCGCATCCAGCGCGCCCCCTTCCTTCGGGAACGGAGCGCTCGCGTCGTGCGGCGCGGTTCCTCCCGCATCGACGTTCTTCACCGGAACGTACACGTCGGGCTCTGACGCATCGGCGGTGACGCTCGGCTCGGGCGGAGGATCCCCCGCCCCATTGCGGGGAAGGTCGCACGCCACACAGAGGAGCGCGACCAGCCCTGAAGCCAGCCAGCAGCGCATGTCCCCGTGCCATCGCAAGAGCCAAGCCGCGCGCGAGACGCACGAGAATTCGCGTCGTTACCGAGTCAATGAGGGTCGCAGGCTGGATCGCCGGCTCCCCAGCGAGGAGCGACGGCATCTAGCGTTTCGGGTCGCGGAGGCCGAGGGCGTCCATGCGGCTCGAGAGCGTCGTGCGGGCGATGCCGATGTCGCGGGCGACCTGGGCGACGACGCCGCCGCTCGCGTCGAGCGCCTTGCGGAGCATCGTCTTCTCCATGTCGTCGAGGCGGCCGCGTTCGGCCTGGAGCTTCTGCCACGCGATGCCGATCGGATCGCTGCTCTCGGGCGTCGCGCTCTGCGCCTGCGCCTGCGCCTGCTCGATCGACGCGTGATCCACGTCGCGCGATTCCAGGTGCTCCGGCGTGAGCACCGTCGCCTCCGGGTCGCGCACGACGGCGCGCTGGCGGGCGCGCTCGATGGCGCGCTCGAGCTGTCGCACGTTGCCGGACCAGTCGAGCGCCGCCGAGACGAGCAGCTTGCGGAGCGGCATCGAGAGCGTCCAGCTGCGCCCCGGGTCCACGCGGCGCAGCGTGCTCTCTGCGAGCGACGGGATGTCCTCGCGGCGATCGCGCAGCGGCGGAAGATCGAGCGTGACGGCGGCGACGCGGTAGTAGAGGTCCTCGCGGAAGCGGCGCTCGCGGATGGCGGCGCGCAGGTCGCCGTTGGTCGCCGCGATGAGCCGCACGCGGGCGCGCTTGGGCTCCGCGCGCGAGTATCCGAGCGGCCGGTACGTGCCGAACTGCGTGAAGTCGAGCAGGAGCTGCTGCGCGTGCGGGGGGAGGTTGAGGATCTCGTCGAGGATGAGCGTGCCGCCATCGGCGAACTCGGCGAGGCCCATGCGCTTGCTCGCGGCGCCGCTGAAGGAACCGCGCTCGTGGCCGAAGAGCTCCGACGTAATCGTGTTCAGGTCGTCGCTCGCGCCGAGCACGGCGCGCACGATGGGCCGCCGCCCGCTCGCCTCGGCGATCGCCTGCGCCATCAGCGTCTTGCCCGTGCCCGACTCGCCCGTGATGAGGATCGGCGTGTCGGCCGCGAGCGCGGATTCGATCTCCGCCTTGATCCCGCGCATCGAGGGGAAGGCGAGCAGGTCGGCCAGCGGTGGGGTCTGCCGCGCTTCCATGCAATGGCTCTGGACCTCGCGGAGCTGCTCGCGCATCCCCTGCGAGCGATCGTGCTGCTCGAGCGCCGCGCCGACGAGCAGCGAGGCGGTCGCGAAGAACTCGATGTGGCGGTCGCTCACGAACTTGCGGCGGTCGCGGAAGTCCACGTAGAGCGCGCCGCGCAGGTGCTCGCGCGACCCGGCGACGAAGAGCGGCGCCGCCAGCGCCGAAACGATGCCGAGCGAGACGAAGCTGCCGGACGTCGGCGCCGCCGTCAGCGGGTCCCACTGCACGCAGTGCCGCTTCTCCATCGCCTCGCGCACGACCGTGCGGCTCGCTTCCTCGCGTTCGGCGGCCGACAGGGCGCGCCCACGGCCGCGTCCGTTGGCGACGAGCACCGCCCCATCGCTTCCGCGGAGGAGCAAGAGCCCCCGGTCCGCCCCGAGCACGTCGACGAGCACGTCGAGGCACGCATCGAGCGCATCCTCGCTCTCGATGGCGCCGAGGAGCCGGTCCACGAGCTGCTGCGTGGCCTTCCACAGGGCTTCCGCGTCGAGCGACGCTGCGGATGAGAGCGGCGTCGCACGTGAGGGCGCATCGTCCACGGAGGCCACGGTGCGATGGTACCCGACGGGCTCGCGTGTACTAGACTGGAGCGTCCCCCCAGAGGAGGAATCCAACGTGACGAGAACGACGACCTTCGCTTTGTGCCTCGTGACTCTGACGGCGAGCGGCGCGGCGGGCGGAATGGCCGCGTGTTCCAGCTCCAGCAGCGGGAACAATGGCAGCAGCGGCAGCAGCTCTGGGGGAGCGGAAGCGTCGACCGACGCGCCGGCTGCCATGGGCCTCGTGCCCGAGATCGCCTGCACCGACAGCATCGACTCCATCTACGCGGACCCGGGCGACGTGAGCAGCAAGCCCAAGGGCGCCATCCTCAAGTGCGCCAAGGACCGCGACATGACGGCCGCGCAGCTCCTGGCCGCCACGCAGTCGCAGGTCGACGCCGGCAACGTCCCCTACAACGGCAAGAACTTCACGAGCGGCGCGCACATCTACCGGGTCCTCTACCGGACCGAGCGCGGAGACGCGAACAACTCGCCGGGCTACTCGAGCGCGCTGCTCCTCCTGCCGGAGACGCCGCGCAACGGTGGCAAGGGACTGCCGGTCGTCGTCGCCGCGCACGGCAGCAACGGCCTCGGGCCGGGGTGCGCGTCCTCCAAGAACGCGATGGACGAGCCGGAGACTCCGACCAACGCGCAGTACGTGCAGGTCGATTACTACCACCTCGTCTACCCGCTGGTGGGCCTGGGCTACGCCGTCATCGCGCCCGACAACGCCGGGTACGCCAACTGGGGAGGCGCCAACAACCCGCCGCCGCAGTACGACGGGGCGGCGGACATCGGCAAGAGCGTCCTCGACGGCGCGCGCGCGCTCCGCAAGCTGGTCCCGAGCAGCCTCTCGCAGCAGGCCGTCATCGTCGGCCACTCCGAGGGCGGCGGTTCCGCGCTCATGGCGCTCGCGCTCGCGAGCAGCTACGGCCTCGACGGCGTGCTCTCGGGCGTCGCCGTGTACACGCCGCTGTGGATCTCGAAGCGGTCCTACGCCGGGCTGCTCTCGCTCCCCTCCCAGTTCCCCCTGTCCGGCAGCACGGCCGCCGTCGTCTCGCTCATGTACCACTGGTCGCACTCGGCGCTGCTCGACGGGCCGGACGCCGGCTACGAGCTGTTCCAGCAGTCGAAGGTCCCCGACCTGCAGAACTTCTTCAACAACGACTGCTGGGCGCCGAGCTACCCCGACCTGACGAAGAACGGCGAGAAGACCGACAACGACTACTTCGACCCGGCGTACGTGCAAGCCGTGAGCGGCCTCAATCCCGTCTTCGGCTCGGGAACGTGCACCGGCGACGGAGGTGCACTGCAGGAGTGCCAGACTTGGGTCGACCGCATGACCGCCGACTGGCCGCACCTCGACGGCGGCGCTGCGCAGGTGCCGCTCCTCCTCTGGTACGCCAACGGCGACACCACGCTGCCCCCCGATTACATGCAGTGCACACTGAACCGGCTCGCCGCCGACGGCGTCAGCGCCAAGTACTGCTACGACACGACGCCCAACGCGATCGACGGCGTGTCCCAAGGTCATAGCGCCTCCGTCGCTCACAACTCCGACTACGTGGCCGACTGGATCGCGCAGCTCACGCTGCCCGATGCGGGCGCGCCCAGCGAGCCGTGCCAGGCGATCCCGACGAACGACGCGGGGATCGCACAGCTCTACGACGACGAGGGCGGCGCGGTGAGCTGTTACAAGTACATCCCGAACCAGTAGGGGCGGCTACTCGACGAGGAAGCGCGGGCGGTCGATCGCGTCGACGATCGACCGCAGCCGCGGCTCGGCGTCGATGAAGGCGAGCAGCGCCCGCGCGTGCTCGCGGTAGCGCGCGCGATCGAAGGCGCCGCGGAGCAGCTCGACGCGAAGGAAGATGGCCGCGGTCTGCGCGACGTCGCAGAGGCAGTAGGCGTTCACCTCGTCGAGCTTCCCCGCGTGCACGAGCGGGGCGACCTGCGAGCCGTCGACGCCCACCTTGCCGGGGAAGCCCACGAGCTTCGCGTAGATGTCGAGGCGTGCGTTCTTGGCGGCGCCGAAGTCGGCGAGGAAGTCCATGAGGTCGAAGTGGCCCTCGGTCGAGTAGCGGTACCGCGTGTTGCGGTCGGTGAACCACCAGGGCATCGAGACGCCGTGGCGCAGAGCGCGGCTCGTGATGACGGGCATGTCGAACCCGCGCCCGTTCCAGGTGACGACGGTGGGGCGCTTGGCGTCGAGCCAGCCGGCGAAGTCGGTGAGCATGTCGCTCTCGCCCTTGCCCTCGCCGACCACGCCGATGCGCTTGGGGACGTAGTCCTCGAGCAGCAGGCACCCGAGCGTCACGATGCGGTTGAAGGGCGGCGGCGGGACCTTGTCGCTGTCGTCGAGGCGAGGCAGCTCAGGGTCGGGGATGGTCTCTATGTCGAGGACGAGGTGTGCGCTCATGACTGGTCGCGTGGCCGGCCGCTCCCCTTCGGGCTGCGGCCGAGAACTTGGCCCGCAGGCCGCGGATTCTCTATCCGCGAAGGGTACGACGGAGGAAGAGAATGAGCAGCGAGGATCGCCGCGCACCGAATACGAGCCGGATTCCGTTCGAGGGGCTGGTCGAGGTCGGAGGGGCCCTCGGACCGTCGTTCGAGGCGCAGGCCGTCAACGTGAGTGAGGACGGGATGCTCCTGCGCACCGCCTACCTGCCCGATGCAGGGCAGCCGCTCACCTGCCGCTTCGACGCGGGCGCCGGAACGGGCGTCCTCGCCTCGGGCGAGGTGGTGTGGGCCAAGGGAGGCGACAAGGGCGGCGAGTTCGCCATCCGCTTCACCGACATGGACCCGGAGAGCGTCGACGCGCTCAAGCGGCTCTGCGGGATGGCGCCGCAGACCGAGCCGCAGCCGGCGCAAGCCGGGAGCAAAGTGCGCCTTCACATCGAAGGGCTCGCCTCTCCGATGCGCGCGAAGATCCGGACGGCCAAGACGAGCGCGATCACCGTGGGCAGCGACCTCGGGTTCCTGCAGGTGGGCCGGCAGCTCGAGCTCGAGGACGCTCAGAGCGGGGCGAAGCGGCCGGCGTGCATCGACCGCGTGGACGTCGCGATCGACCCGGAGTCGAACGTGCCCTCGCTGGTGGTGACGCTGCGCTACGAGGACGTGGTCCCGAGCGCGAGCGAGGAGGCACCCGCCGTCGAGGCTGAGGAGCCGGGCAGGCCGGGCGACGATCTCCAGGCGGTCGAGGAAGCGTCTGCGCAGATGAAGAGCGCGTTCGCGCGCAACATGGCGGCGATGGGTCCGGCGATCGAGCGGCTGGCGAGCCGCGCGAAGACCACGATTGCCTTGCTCGCGAAGCGGGGGCTCAACCGGGGGGACGAGCCCATGGCCCCGCGGCGGACGACCGCCCCGCCGCCCGGTGGCGGCCTGCACGCCGAGGGCAAGCGCGTCGTGCGCGGCGAGCCGAGCATCCCGGTCATCGAGGGCATGCCGCGCAAGCTCGTGATGACCAAGCGCAAGGCGATGGTGGCCGGTGCGGTCATGATGACGGCCATCGTGGGCGCGGTCGCGATCAAGGCGATGCACCACGAGGACAAGGCGGACGCGCAGGCGACCGCGGCTCCGACCGCAACGACGGCCGCGCCCGTCGAGACGGCCATGGCGACGGCCACGGCGCCCGTCGCCACCACGCCGCCGCCCGTCGAGACGTCGATTCCGTTCCCGACGCAGCCGCAGGTGATGGACCCGCTGGCCGAAACCGACGACTCGATGGACCGCTCGGACCGCTCCGAGCACAAGAAGCACGCGCGCGTCACACCCTTCGGCAACGGGGCGGTGCACCACGCGAACGTCCTGCACCTCAAGATGGACGGAGCCATCGACTCGATCGAAGGAGCGCAGCAGCCGACGGGGTTCACCGTGAA
>DASVWO010000323.1:0-2785 GCA_036393165.1 Polyangiaceae bacterium
GTGTGACCGCCGGGGCGGTCACACCTCCGATTCAGCTCCGCTCACGCAGTGAGAAGGGCGAACTTCTTCATGGCAGGCTCCTGTCTTAGGGGTTTCACGTCGCTTGGCGATCCGCATGGCCGTGTACTGACGTCCGAACACGGCGTTTGCCCCCTGGCTGAGAAACTTGGTGTACCGAAGCAAGAGGCCCCATCGCTCCGTGGCCACCTGGCCTGTCACGATGTAGCCGTGGCCCGCCAGCACCCTGATGATCGGGGCGTTCGCGGGGGACACTTCGGCCTCGATGCGCTCGACGCCCGCCGCTCGCAGCGGCTCGTCGAGACAATCGAAGAAGTGCGTCATGAGGCGCTGCTCGCGGTACTGCGGCAGGATGCCGGTCGACCGAAGGTAGTAGGTGCTCCAGTCCCACGGGTGGGCCATGAAGACGCCCGCGACGTCGCCGGCCACCCGGAAGAGGAAGAAGTCCATCTCCGCGAAGAACCGGCGCTTCGCCTCCGTCATGGGGTTCTGGAGGAATCGACCCTCGACATCCTTGGCCCCGAAGATGGCCGGGTAGTGCTCGCTGATGAACGGCAGCACGTCGCCCATCGTCGCGAACTCGGCTCGGCCGTCGTCGAAGTGGAACGGCAGCACGTCGCGCCAGTCGAGCCCCCACCAGCGCTGCGACAGCGTCGCCGCCTCCAGCTCGCGCCGGCGCGGCGCGATGCGCGAGACGGTCGCTTGCTGGGGCCATGCGTTCGGGAGGGCCATCGGTCGCGAGCGGCAAGATGCAATGACGAGCCCTCAGCGCCAATCACCCCTGTGGGGTGATGCCAAAGATGCGCGGCTCGCGGCACAGTGGTGCGCATGGGGGCCATGACGAATCACACGCTGCACGACGTGATCGCGCTCTTCCGGCAGAACGAGCCGCCGCCTGCGCGCCGCTCACGCGACGAGGAGTGCGACGTACTCTGGGACGCTTATCGGCAGACGGTGCTCGACGCGATGCGATGGAGCGACGGGCACGGGCTGCTCTGCTGCCTGGTGCGCATGCTCTTCGGTGATCGATGGAACACGCCGATGTTCATCGATCCGCCTCCCGAACCCTCCGTGTTTGCCGCCGCGGGTCTCGAGCCGGACGATCACAAGACGGCGCTCCTCCTGGCGGCGGTCGCCACGCGCATGATCCTCGACGGCGAGATCCCGCCGCCGACCACCCTGTCCTAGAAGATCGGGTGGCCGATTCGTGCGGCCAGCGTTTGATCCTCGACTCAGGCGTCCGCGTCCATGAGCGCCTCCGGCTCGCCTTGCACGACGAGCACCGGGCAGCTCACGGCGCGCATGATCCGCTCTGCGGGGGATCGAAAGACGCGCCTGCGGTCTCGCGGCCGCGTGCCGAGGACCACCATGGTCGGCGAGTAGCGTGCGCACGCCCCGACGACCGCCCGCACCGTACTGTCCGCGCGGACGGCCTCCACGCGCACGCGTGAGCTGGTGCCCGGCACCACGGTGTCGGCGAACCGGCGCAGGTGCTCGCGCGTCTCGCCAACCACGTCGCTCCGGCCCCAGGGGACGCCGGTGTGGTCGAGGAACTCGTCGTTCCCATCGGCCTCCGCCGCGTGGAACAGAACGACCTCCGAGCCCCACCGTTCCGCCAGCCGCATCGCGAGCGTGTACGCCGCCCGCGACGCCGACGAGAAGTCGATGGGCACGAGCAACCGGTCGAAAGGATTCGTCGCGGTTGCGGTCGCCTCTTGGCTCGCAGGCTCCTGCGTGGCGCTCGCGCTCGTTTCGGGCATCAGGGGCTACCTGGGGCGAGGGCGCTGACGCCGCAAGGGGGGATTGGATATACCGGACGCGTGAAGGAAGCGGTGCGAGCGCGCCTTGGACGGATGAGGCGCCTGCTGGTGGGCGACGACCCGCGCGCGCTGCTGTTCTTTCTCGGCCCCACGGCGCTGGGCCTGCTCGTCGACCTCGTCCTTCGGGCGCGGGCGCTCGCGGGGTACGCGCTGCAGGGCAAGGCCATTTACGGGAGCTCGCTCCTCGTCAGCGCCGGGTTCTGGATCCTGCCGCTCTGGACGGCGGCACGCCTTCACTCGGTCCAATCGCGCTCCGTTCGTCAGGGAGCCCTCGCGGCGCTCGCGGGGCTGTGGATCCTGCCACTCGCGACTTTCTGCTACGGCGGGCAGGTCCTGTACCACCGCGTGTTCGCGTCCTACATGGGGCGCGACACGCTGCGCCTCGGCATCGCGCTTCGCGGCACGGTCGGTGGTTGGTTCGACGCCTGGGGCGGCCCCTGGCTGATGGCGGCCATGCTCGCCGGCGGCGCGCTCGTCACGTGGGGTGCCCTGCGTTCGGCGCGAGCCGCATCGTCGAGGGTCCGCGGTGGAGTTCCCGCGATCGCGGTGGTCGTCTTCGCGGGCGCCCTCGTCTGCTTCTGGAGCGACAACGTGGACAGTCGATTCCTGCAAGCGGCCACTCCCGATGCGTGCTTCGTCCACGGTTGCGTACACGCCCTGCGCATGGCGATCACGGGCCAGTGGCACCGGAGACAGGGAGTGTCGCTCCGCACGCCCGCGGCTCTGCCCAGCGACCTGGCCACGGCGCGGAAACGACCGCCGGACGTGCTCCTCGTGATGACCGAGAGCGTGCGTGCCGACGCGATGTGCTCGGACCCGCCCCCCGGCTGTCGCGACCCGTACCTCGACGAGAGCGTAGGCGACCGCCTGGCCCTCGGGCGCACGACGTCGCAGACGCCGAACACCTTCAGCGCCTCGGTCTTGCTCTGGACGGGGGTCGCGCCCAC
>DASVWO010000324.1:0-26869 GCA_036393165.1 Polyangiaceae bacterium
GAGGAGCCGCTGCTCGACGATGCGCCGCTGGACGAGCTCCCGCCGCTCCCACTCGAGCCTCCGCGAGCGCCGCCGTCTCCTCCGCCGCTCAGGACGTCGCCCGCTCCACCGCAGTGGAGGGTGAATCCGAGAGCGAGGACGAGCCCACCCAACCCGAGCCTGCGTGCGCCAGGGCGCATCGAGTCACCTCTCCTCCAGCATACGCCTTCAACGGGGCGCCATCGCCCGGATGAACGCCTCGACCATCTCCCAGGGCACGTTGGTCGGGAGGTTCAAGATGGGCAGATCGACCCCGAAGGAACGCCGCCGGCGAAGCTCCTCGAGGCAGTGCTGCGGATCGCCGGCGATCGTGAGCGCCTCGATCATCCCCTCGGGCACCGCGTCCGCCGCCTGCGCACGCGTCGTCTTGTCGGCATAGAGAGAGGCGATCCGCTTGCACGCGTCGCCCCAGCCGAAGCGCGAGAGCAGCTCGATGTAATAGTCCCCCATCCCGCCGATGTAGAAGGAGACGAGCTGACGGGCCATCTGCGTGCCCGCGGGTCCGGCGAGCGGCAGGGCGCTCGTGAACGGGGCGGTCACGATCGACTTCGGATCGCGACCCGCCCGCGCAGCGCCGGCCTCGATCCACGCGCGGCCCTCGGCGAGTCGCTCGTACGGCCAGAACGTGGGCATCCACCCGTCGGCACACTCGCCGATCGACTCGATGGCCTTCTGCTTCAGCGCCGCGACGTAGATCGGCACGTCGGACCGGAGCGGCTTCATCTCGAGGCGGAACGGTCGATAGCTCGCGAGCTCGGCCCCCGCGTCGCTCAGCTTGCCGCCCGACAGGAGCGTGCGCACGGCGCGCACCACGTCGCGCACCTGCGTCAACGGCTTGGCGAAGGGCCGGCCGTGGAAGCCCTCGATGACCTTGGCGCCGCTCGTCCCGATCCCGAGGATGAAACGGCCGCCGCTGATCTCGTCGACGGTCGCCGCGGACATCGCGATGAGCCCCGGCGTTCGGCTGAAGACGTTGACGATGCCGGTCCCGAGCTTGATGCGCTGGGTCGCGAGGGCCAGCTCGGCGAGCAGCGAGAAGATCTCGTAGCCCCACGCCTCCGGGATCCAGAACGAGTCGTACCCCAGCTCGTCGGCCAGGCGCGCCGCGCGCACGTAGACGTTGCGATCGTAGTTCTTCCAGAAGGCCACGAGGCCGGTGCGTTCCATGCCCTCCTTCTACTGCAGGAACGCCGTCTTGGTGGCCTCGAGGAGCGGATTCTGCGTCTGCACCGTCGCTCCCGAGGGGACGAATCCCTCGCCGATCTCCCAGAGGATCACCGCGCCGAGGCCCTGCGTCTTGAGCCACGCGCCCTTGGCCGCAATGGACGTCAGATCCTCGTAGCTCACGTAGGTGCAGCTCTGGGAATTCTTCCCGTCGAGCGTGAGATACGGCGCCTCGGCCGCCGAATCGTAGTGGTACGCGCTCGCCGCGTAGTACGTGGCCATGATGTTCGGGTACGACATGACCCCGTCACTCGCCGGCACCTGCGACGCGCCGAGGGTCTGCACCGGAGCGGTGACCGGCGCGGTGTAACACATGCCGTAGAAGCCGATGCCGATGCCGAGCTTCGCGGCGGGTACGCCGGCGGCGATGTAGTGCTTCACGCTGGCGTCGATGCCCGTGGGCGTCGTCGCGTCGCCGTTCCAGTGGAGCGGCGAGGAGTGCCAGCTCCGCCACCCTTGCCATGGGCCGGCCATGCCGTACGTCATGAGGTTGATGCGATCGAACTGCGCCGCGACCTTGCCGTACCACGAGAGGTCGTCGAGGTTGTTCTCGTTCTCGTAGCCCGCGGTGAGCGTGATGAGGATGCTCGGGCTCTTCTGGCGCAGCGACTGCACGAGCTGCTCCTCGAGCGCCTGGTCCTGCGCCGCGGAGAGGTTGCCGCCCTCCCAGTCGATGTCGAGGCCGTCGTAGCCGCTCGTGACGAGCGCCTCGAGGTTGGAGACGAAGGTCGACGCCGCGTTCTGCATCGCCTGCTCGAAGGCCGGACCCGATCCCGAGCCTCCGATCGACGCGAGCACCTTCTTGCCCTTCGCGTGCGCCGCCGCGATGAGCATCGAGGCGGTCGCCTGATCGAAGTAGCCGGACGCCCAGTTGCCGCTGGAGTCGGGAACATAGAACGCGGCGGCGACGTGGGTCAGGCCGTCCCAGTCGATCGACGACACCGCGTAGTTGCCGCCGTTCGCCGGCGCGTGCCAGCTCGCGTAGTACCCCATGACCCAGGCGCTCGAGCCGTTGCCCTGACCAGCGTCTCCACCCTCGGAGCCCGACGAGCCGTCGCGCGGTCCCGCAGAATCACCGGCTGCGTCGTTCGCGGCGTCGCCCGTGACGACGTCGGCAGCGGAACCGTCGGGCGAAGCATCACTTCCGCTCACACCTGCATCGCCGCCATCGCCTCCCTGGGCGGCGCTGCCGCTGCTGGGCGCTCCGCACGCCGCCGCCGCGAAGACGGGCAAGACGGGCAAGACGGGCAAGAGGGGGGAGAGTGAGAGGAATGTGCCCCGCATGGAGTCTCAACATGGACCATCGGAGACCGTCTGGCACGCCGACGGCAAACGCAGGACGGGTCGCGCTGCGGGAGCCGTGTGCAGTCCGATGCTCCTCGCGTATGATAGAGGGTGGTGGCTTATCGCGCGCCGACAAAGATACTGCCGAGCAACGCGGAGCACGTGCGTGGTCTATCGCCGGAGGACCTCTCGGTCGTCTTCCAGCCGATCGTGGACCTGCGAAACGGCCGAACGTTCGCCTACGAGGCGCTCGTCCGCTGCAAGGACCCGCGGTACCCCACGCCGCCCCGCCTCTTCGAGGCCGCCATCGACGAGGGCGCGTGCGGCTGGCTGGGTCGCTCGATCCGCGACATCGCGTTTCGTACGTGCGGGGACAACAAGCTGTTCGTCAACCTGCACCCGCAGGAGCTCACCTCGCGCTGGCTGGTGAAGCCCGACGATCCCATCGGCTTCCACGACCGGCCCGTGTACCTCGAGATCACCGAAGCCTCGGCGTTCGAGCACTTCGAGCTGTGCATGGGCGTCCTCAAGGAGCTGTGCCGCCGGACCGGCGCGTACCTCGTCGTCGACGACTTCGGCGCCGGCTATTCCAACCTGGAACGCGTGGCGGATCTCGCGCCGGCCGTCGTCAAGCTCGACATGGCGCTCACGCGCGACATCCACAACCGCAAGGCGCGACAGATCATCGTCCGTCACGTCGTCGGCATGTGCACCGAGCTCGGGGCCGTCGTGGTGGGCGAGGGCGTCGAAGTGCTCGACGAGCTGCGCTGCCTTCGCGACCTCGGCGTCGGCTACGCCCAGGGTTACTTGCTCGCGCGTCCCGGCGCGCCGCCGCCGCAGCACGAGTGGCCTCTCGCGCCGCCTTCGCAGCGAGGGAGCAAGCCGCCGCGCTCCAGGACCACCAAGCCGGCTCCGCGCCGGTGAGCTACTCCGCCGCGGCGCGCGCGGGCGGGCCCGACGGACCGTGGATGGTGAGCACCGGTCGGTACGTCGTGCGGATCACGTTCTCGGCGACGCTCCCGAGGAGCGCGCGCGCGAGGCCACGCCGGCCGTGGGTCCCGATGACGATGACGTCGGCGTCGATCTCGTCGGCGACGCGATCGATCTCCTCCCACGCGACACCCTCCCTCAGCACCCCGTCGACCCGCACGCCACGACCCTCCACGCGCTTCAACGTGGAGTCGAGCGCAATGCGGGCGGCCTCGCTCAGGCGCACCGCGAGCTCCGGCGTGGCGACCAGGGCGCCGTCGGGCACGCCGAGGACTGGAATCTCGTAGGCGTGCATCAGCGTCAGCGACGCGCCGAGGCGGGTCGCGAGCTCGAGCGCAGCCTCGATGGCGCGGTTCGAGGTTTCGGTGAAGTCGGTGGCGACGAGGATGCGGCGGAAACCGGCCATGCCTGACCAGCACGCAAGCGGCTGGCCAGCACGCAGTTGAGCTGGGCTCCCAGAAGCAGTGCGATCGAGCAGAGCCATAGCGTCATGAGCGTCATGCCGACGGCCGCGAGCCCGGCCTGGTAGGCGCCGCCGTTGCCGCCGAGCTTCGTGACGTAGAAGCCGTAGGCGAACTCGAGGGCGAGCATGAGCACCACCGCGACCACCGCTCCGGGAATGGTGTGCGGCTGCACCTCTTCGCTCCGCGGAACGCCCACGCGATAGAGCCCCGAGACCATGGCGATCGCCACGATGGCCTCGACGATCCACCGCACGACGGTCCCGACGGGGCCATGCACGACCTGGATCACCCAGGGAGGCAGGTGCACACCGACGAACCCTTCCAGCCACGCCACGCCGGCGCCGAGGAGAGCGAGGAGCGCCACGCCGACCGAGAGCGCAATGCAGGTGGCGATCGCGAGGACTTTCTTCTTGAGCCAGGAGCGCGGGATGGCTCCGCTCTGCAGCTCGAGCGCCTCGAACACGGCCGAGATGCCGCTCGAGGCCAGCCACACGAACGTGCCCAGGGCTATCGGCGCCACGACGCCTCCCCGCCAGTTCGCCACCCGGTCCACCTGTTTCATGACGAGGTCCCGCACCTGAGGCGGCACCGCGTGCATGGCCGACATGGCGGCCCAGGGGTGGTTCCAAGCGAGGCGCGCCGCGACGAAACCGGCCACGGCGAGCAGCGGCACGAGCGACAGGAAGACCCAAAAGCTCATCTCGGCGGCCAGGCCGAGGGTGCGCCGGCGGCTGACCCCAGAGAGCACTTCCGCCAAGGGTTGCGGAAGCTTCGGTCGCATCGATGCGGGCTCGTGCAGGCGCCATGCCCGGGCCCCCGCTTGCACCGCGGCCAGCTTCGGCTAACGTCTCCCTCGCTCACGGACGTTTCCCCGGCAACGACCCTCTCTCGACTCTCGGGACCGCGGATCGCGCTCGACGGCGACGGCAACGTGCAGATGGATGCCTTGCCCCTGATATTCCGCGGCTGATTCGGACGGCAGGCTCACTATTGGTGAAGCCGCAACGAGAGAAGAGAAACTGCTATGGGAACGCGTCTTTACGTCGGCAATCTGTCGTTTTCCTCCACGGTGGACACGGTGCGCGAGGCTTTCGAGCGCATCGGTGCGGTGACGGACGTCCACATCGTCACTGACCGCGCCACGGGCCAGTCGCGAGGCTTCGGCTTCGTGACGATGGGCTCGCAGGCCGAGGCCACCAAGGCCATCGAGAGCATGAACGGTGCGAACCTCGACGGTCGCGCCCTCCGCGTCAACGAGGCCGAGGAGCGCCCGCAGCGTGGCGGCTTCGGTGGCGGTGGTGGCGGCGGCGGCGGGCGTCGTGGCGGTGGCGGCGGTGGTGACCGCGGCGACCGTCGCAACCGCTGGTAACTAGAAACCTCGGGTTTTCAGCAGCCGGCGCCCTCGGTGGGGTCCTTCGGGACGCTGCCGGGGGCGTCGTGTGCTTTTCGAAGCCGTCACCAGCTGACGAGCGGAGCCGACACGCGTCCGGGCGCGAGCGATCCGCTGGGCGCGCTCTTCTCGGTGGTCAGGGCGATGACGGTCGCGGTGGCGCCGGCGGCGACGACGGCGATGCCGGTCCAGAACCACCAGCGGGCCGTGATCGGCGGCGAGCGTTCGAACGTCAGGTTGATCTCGCGGCGCTCTCCGTTCGCGAGCATCACCGAGGTCGAGACCGGGTCGAGGCCTTCGCTGTCGGCGCGAACGAGGTGCTCACCCGCCGGAGCGGGGACCTCGACGGGGCTCTGGCCCACGGGATTGCCGTCCACCGAGATGTGCGCGCTGTCGACGCTCGCGTGGATGGCGAGGATCCCGTTGCTCTCCTTGGGAACGAGCTGAGCGTCCACGGCGACGGCGCCACCGCCCGCGAGGTCCATCTCACGGGTGAACGGCTTGTACCCGTCGGCGGTGACGCTGATGGTCGCGTGTCCCGAGGTCACCCGGACGTCGGCCGGCAGAGGTGTTCGACCAAGGACGCGATCGCGAAGGACCACCTGCGCGCCCGGTACGTTGCTGCGGACGGTGAGACGCGTGACGCGCGCGCGCACGTCGTCGATGAGCTGCGAAAGTCCGGGCACGCGAGACTTGAGATCAGGCGGCGCCTCGCCGTCGAAGCGTTCGAGGAAGTCGAGCGCGGAGGCGTAGTCGCCGAGGGCCTGGTGAGCGCGCGCCTGGTTGTAGAGCAGGCTGGGGTTCTTGGTGATGGCATAGGCCTGCGCATAGGCAGCGACCGCGTCGGCGTAACGGAGCGAGTCCATCGCTTCGTCGCCTCGCTTCTTGAGCGCATCGGCGCGGTCCGCGTCGGTCGCGCTCGGAGCACCCCAGGCGATCCGGGGCACGAGCGCGATGGGCTGAAGGACGGACAGCGTCAGGGCGAGGACGGCCGGTGCTCGCAGCCTCATAGATAGAGCGGGGGGTTCTTCGACGTGGACGCTGGCTTCGGGTTGGGCGCGGGCGATGGAGCCGCCGGGGAGGCCGGCGCAGAGCGACCGCGATGAGGCGAGACTACCGTGGTTGACGCTTGCGGGGGTGGCGCCGAAGCCGATGCGGAGTCCGACGGCGATGCCGACGCCGCGGCGAGTGCCGACGCCGATGCCGACGCGGCGCCCGATACCGACGCCGACGGGGTCGGGGCGGCGTTCGTCTGGGCGACGACGCGATCCGATCCGGGACGCAGCAAGAGGACGGCGATGACCGTCGCGAGCCCTGCGATGACGACGATCGCCGCGATCCCTTTGAGGGATACGCGCCGCACCACGCCGCTGCGCAGGTAGGAGCTGCCGGGGTCGGGAGTGAGGCCGACGGTGGCCCCCTCCGGATCGTTTCCCCTTGCTGCTCCGAGGCCGATGCCCGAGAGGTCTTCTTCGATCGGGACGGGGATGGGCGCCGGCGGAGGCGCAGAGGAGAGGTGGACTCCCTGGATGTTGGCCTGCATGCGCCCCGACGCGAACGGCAGGAGGGCTCGCGCGAGATCGCCAACCGTGGCCCAGCGGTCCGAAGCGCTCTTCTCGAGTGCCTTGAAGATGGCTTGCTCGAGCTCTTCGGACACCTCGGGCCGCCGTTCCCGCAAGCTTCGGGGAGGCTGCGTGACGATCGCGAGCGCCGTCTGCGTCAGGTTCTCTCCCTCGAAGGGGAAGCCGGCGCAGAGCGCGTGGTACGCGATGACGCCGAGCGACCAGATGTCCGCCCGCGCATCGAGGTTGCGGCCACCGTTGACCTGCTCCGGCGACATGTACTTGGGCGATCCCACGAGGACGCCCGTCGTCGTCAGCTCCAGCTCCTGGCCGCCCGTGCCCTTCGAGATGCCGAAGTCGAGCACCTTCACGATCCGGCCCTTGCCCTGGCGAGCCAGGAACAGGTTCGACGGCTTGAGATCCCTGTGCACGATGCCGAGCGCGTGGGCCTCGGCCATCGCCACGCAGGCCTGCACCACGTAGTCGATCGCCTCCTCGATGGGCAGCGGGCCGCGCTCCTTGAGCTCGGTGTAGAGCTCACGCCCCTCGAGGAGCTCGCAGACCATGAAGGGAACGCCCTCGGGCGTCTGGTCGACGTCGAAGATCCGTGCCGTGTAGGCGCTTCTCAGGGCCGAGGCATTGCGTGCCTCGCGCTCGAAGCGGCCTACCGCCTGGTTGTCGTCGAGGAGGCGCGGCTGCAGGAACTTGAGGGCGACGCGCTGTCCGAGGCGCACGTGCTTCGCCTCGTACACGCATCCCATTCCGCCTTCGCCGAGGATGCGCACCGTCTGGTACTTGCCGGCGATGAGCGTTCCCACCCCGGGCAGGCTGCGGGCGCGCGCTGCCGACACCCGCAAATCATACATCGTGTATGATGACTATTCATGGGGAAGAGCGGCCGGCGGGCGGCGGCATTGTGCGCGGGGGTCGCCCTGGTCACCCCACTTGCCTGCCTCGACCCGACGGACATCACCCTGCAGCTCGACACGGACGTGCCCTGCTCGTCGCTCCAGGGGGTGACGATCACCGTCGGCAGCTCCGGGGACTACGAGACGAAGGCGCCCACGACCGAGACCCACTCCTGCTCGCCCGACGGCACGATCGGGTCGCTGGTCCTCGTGCCTTCGGGCAACAAGGACGCAGAGGTCGCGATACGCGTCGTGGCCGGGGACGGGCAGACGGCCGACAGCTGTCAGCCGCCCGGATACGGCTCGGGGTGCATCGTCGCGCGGCGCATCCTTCACTACCTGCCGCACACGCCGCTCACATTGCCCGTCTCGATGCGCAAAGCTTGCGCCGGAGTACCGTGCGCGCCGGACCAGACCTGCGTGGACGGCGTCTGCAAGTCGGCCATCGTGCCCAATCCCGGCGACTGCACGTCTCCCTCGGGCTGCTCGGAAGGAACGCTCGGGAGCGTCGATGGCGGCATGGTGAGCGAGGGAGGAACGGACAGCGGCCCGGACGCCCAGGACGCCACCACGGACGGACCGTCCGAGTCCGGGACCATGGACGTCGTGACGGTGGATGTCTCCTCGATGGATGCGGGCATGGAGGCAGGCCCTGAAGCGGGCATGGAGGCGGGAAAGGACGTCGGAACGATGGACGGGCCATCCGGGGATTCCGGCATGCCCGTCGTCCTCGCCTCGGGGCAGCAGACGCCGTACGGCATCGCGACCGACGGTACCAACGTCTACTGGACCAACCACGTCGCCTCGGGCGCGGTGCTCCAGGTTCCAGTCGGCGGCGGCACGCCGATCACCCTCGGCAGCGCGCAGGCTTCGCCGACCGCCGTGGCCGTCGACACGACCAACGTCTACTGGGTCGACGGGCCGTCGACGGGAGGCGCCGTCGTCACGGCGACGATCGGGACCAGCACCCCCACCACGCTCACGTCCGGACAGCCGAGCCTCGCGTGGATCACGCTCACCGCCGCGGACGTTTTCGTCACCGAGAGCGTGGGCAACGGCAAGGTCTTGCAGATCCCCAAGGGCGGCGGCGTCAGCACGTTCGCCAACAGCGAGTCGACTCCGTTGGGAATCGCCAACGACGGGACCTATCTCTTCTGGGCCGATGCGATCTCGAACTCGCTGGTCCGTCAGGGCACCATCTCCAGCGGGAGCATCATCAACGATGCGACCGGACGGGCGACGCCGTGGGCGGTCGCCTACTTCAACGGCGAGGTGTTCTACACGACGCTCACCGGCGGCACCGTCGAGAAGGTCGCCGTGGGCGGCGGCACCGTGACGACGCTCTCGAGCGGCGACAGCTCCCCGTGGGCCATCGCCGTCGACGCGACCGGCGTCTACTGGACCGACAACGGATCGGGCGAGGTGCGCACGACATCCACGACGGGCGGCCCGGTCACCACGATTGCATCCGGTCAGAACAGCCCGCGTGGGGTCGCCATCGATGCGACGCACGTGTACTGGTGCGACGATACTGCGGGCACCGTCATGGCCGCCGGCAAGTGACACGGCCCCCGGCTTCACCCCGCACGAAGCGAGGGAGCCGGGGGTCGGTTGTGTCAGGGCATCACTTCACGATGAGCGTGAGCGACTGGCTCCAGTCGCCTTCGCCCGCTTTCGGCGTGACCGGCCGGTAGCGGAACTGCACGCTCGCGCCGGGAGTCAGCCCCGTGACGGTCGTCTTCGCCTGCATCGTGACCGGCTGGGTCACCCAGGTCTTGCCGCCGTCGGTGCTGGACTCCCATTCGTACGAGGCCCGCTGCCCCGCCGACGGAGCGACGAGCTTCGCCGAGCCCGACACGGCGCCGGGCAGCGCTTCGAAGACGCGCGGCCTGCGCGGCGTCGCCTTGCGAATCGCGAACCCGGAGCTCTCGATGATCGAGAGCGCCGTGTCCGGAGTCGCGTCCGCCGTGGTCTGCACGTAGCCCCTCAGCTGCTTGAGCAGGGTGACGAGCGCGGTCCGCTTCTCGTTGCGAATCGCGACCGTTCCCTTCGTGCGTGCCTGCACGGCGGTCTGCGCGAGGTGAAGGGCGCCGATCGCCGTCGTCACGAGCGCGAGGTTCGGAACCGGCGTCGGAAAGGCCGGGTTGCCCGTCATCCGCGCCACGACGTTCTCCGCGTACGTGACGAGGAGCTCGACTTGCGTCGGCAGGTTGAGGACGGCGAGCGGCTGCTGTGGCTTTTTGTTTGTGGTCACTGTGAAACCCTCCGGGTGAGATTCGTTGCTTCGCGTGTCTCTTCTCTTGCTTCGCGTTCTTGGTCTCTCATTTCACGTCCTTCGTCTCTGACTTCGTGTTTCTCAGCTGTTACTTCGCGTGTCTGATCTCTCGCTTCGCGTGTCGGTTCTCTCGCTTCGCGTGTCAGGTGTCTCGCTTCGCGTGTCAGGTCTCTCGCTTCGCGTGTCAGGTCTCTCGCTTCGCATGTCAGGTCTCTCGCTTCGCGTGTCAGGTCTCTCGCTTCGCGTGTCAGGTCTCTCACTTCGCGTCCGACGGCTCGAACCTCTCGTGCGTGAGCCTTCGGTCGTCGGGGGAGCCCCTCTTCGTCGCGTCCTCGCCCCATAAATGGTTACAAGTCACGCGTGTCACGCTCCGGAGCGCGCGGGCGAGGGCGCGCGAGGCGCGATTCCGTAGTCCTCTCGTGCGCTTGCACTACGCGGAGCAAACCGCGCACGCGCGTACGATTTCTGCGCGATGCGCAACGCCGTGTCACGACCGCGGTGCGTCATGCGCTCGAGAAGCTATACGGGGGCCTCGATGCGCGCGTTCCTCGAGATGCTCGGCAGCGGCGAGTCGCTCGCGGACCTCGAGCAGCTCGCGCCCAGGCTCGCCCCGGGAGAGATCCACGCGCTTCGCGCCGAGGGTTTCCTCCAGCCGACCGGCACCGCGCGCTTCGAGGAGCTGTCCATCCCCGACGTCATCCGCACGCTGCGCGCGCTGTGGGGCGCCGGCAGCGGCGGCGTGCGGACGGCCGCGAAGATGAGCCACGCGCCGATGCACCTCGGCTGGTTCGAGATCGACGACGAGCCGTGCGAGCTCGTGCTCGTCGCCGACGACGCGCACGCGATCGCGGCAGCCGCACGGCGGCGCGAGCGCGCCCTGGTGCTCGTGACCACCGACCGCGCCATGACGCCGGAGTTGCGCAGGCGCCACGGCTCTCGCGCGCGCGTGCGCTTCGTCGTGCTGTCCGAGTGCCTCGGCGCCCGCGACGGGCGCATCTGCCGCGTCGACCTGCCCGTGCCCATGGCTTCGCCCCTCCCGCCGCGCGCGCACGCGTTGCCGGCGGCCGCGCCGCATTCGCCGAGCGCCCGATCCGCGCAGCGCGGTGCGCCGATCTTCGAGGGCGCCGTCGCGTGGGAGCCGCTCGTGTTCATGAAGCTCGACAACCACAGGATCCTCGTCCGCTTCGAGCGTCGCAGCCGCGTGCTGACGGCGCACGACCTCGACCTCGCCCGCAAGGGCTCGCGCGAGCACCGGGTCCTCTTCGAGATGCTCATGGCCTTCTGCGAGAACGACGGCTGCCTGAAGACGCGGCGCTTCGGCGGGCGCGACGCGACCAAGGCGACGCTCAGCCGCCTTCGCAAGAAGCTGAAGGCCGCCTTCGGTATCGAGGACGATCCCTTCCTCGAGTACAAGCCGGGCACCGGATGGATCGCGCGATTCAAGGTCGGCGACGGCGAGGACGAGAGAGAGAACGAGCTGTCGCCCGGGGCACGGGCGATGCTGCAGCGGGCTGGCAAGCTCGGGCGCCGCTGACCCTCCCGATCTGGCCCGAGCTCGCGTATCGTGCGACGCATGCAATTCGGAATGATCGGGCTCGGACGGATGGGCGCGAACATGGTCAGGCGCCTGATGCGCAACAAGCACGAGTGCGTCGTCTACGACCGCTCGGCCGACGTCGTGGCCTCGCTCGCGAAGGACGGCGCGGTGGGCGCGAGCTCGCTCGCGGATCTCGTGAAGAAGATGGCCCGGCCTCGCGCCATCTGCCTGATGGTGCCGGCGGCCTTCGTCGATTCGTCGATCGAGGAGCTGGCGCCGCTCCTCGAGAAGGACGACGTCATCATCGACGGCGGCAACTCGCACTACCACGACGACATCGCGCGCGCGAAGAAGCTGGCGCCCAAGGGCCTGCACTACGTCGACATGGGGACGAGCGGCGGCGTCTGGGGACTGGAGCGCGGGTACTGCCTGATGATCGGCGGCGAGGACGCGGTCGTGAAGCGGCTCGACCCGATCTTCGCGACGCTCGCGCCCGGCGTGGGCGAGATCCCGCGCACACCGGGGCGCGAGAACCTGAAGGGGACCGCCGAGCAGGGGTATCTCCACTGCGGGCCGACGGGCGCCGGCCACTTCGTCAAGATGGTCCACAACGGCATCGAGTACGGCATCATGGCCGCCTACGCCGAGGGGCTGAACATCCTGCACAAGGCCAACGTCGGCAAGGCGTCGCACGAGAAGGACGCCGAGACGACGCCGCTCCGGAACCCCGAGCACTACCAGTACGACTTCAACCTCGCCGACGTCACCGAGGTGTGGCGGCGCGGGAGCGTCATCGCATCGTGGCTGCTGGATCTCACGGCGCAGGCGCTCGCCAAGAGCCCCGCGCTCGCCGACTTCGGCGGCAAGGTGTCCGATTCGGGCGAGGGCCGGTGGACGGTGGCCGCCGCGAACGACGAGGGCGTGCCGGCGCACGTGCTCACGGCCGCGCTCTTCGAGCGCTTCGCCTCGCGCGGGCTCGACGAGTTCCAGAACAAGGTCCTCTCCGCGATGCGCTTCGGCTTCGGGGGTCACGTCGAGAAGAAGTGAGCTCCCGCCGGGAGCCGAGCGCCTTATGTAAAGGTCGACGATGGTCGACCCGTGCGTCTTCGTGGTGTTCGGCGCCTCAGGCGACCTCACCCGGCGCAAGCTGATGCCCGCGCTCTACGGGCTGGCGTGCTCGCGCCAGCTTCCGGCGGGCACGTCCGTCGTCGGCTTCGCGATGAACGAGATGAGCGACGACGACTTCCGCGCGAAGATGCACGACGCGGTCGCCCAGTTCTCTCCGCGCAAGCCCATCGACGAGGACGTGTGGCGCGACTTCGCGAGCCGGCTCCACTACGTGTCCGGGCGCTTCGAGGACGGCGCCAGCTTCCGGCGGCTGGGCTGCACCCTGCACGACATCGATGGCCGCAGCGGTGCGCGTGGCAACCGCATCTATTACCTGGCGGTCCCTCCGAGCGTCATCCGGCTGGTCGTCGACGGGCTCGCCGCGGCAGGTCTCGTCTCGCGCGTGGACGAGCCCTCGCGCTACACACGCATCGTCGTCGAGAAGCCCTTCGGACGGGATCTCGAGAGCGCCGAGGCGCTCAACGCGGACCTGCACCGCGTGTTCGACGAGCGGCAGATCTTCCGCATCGACCACTACCTCGGCAAGGAGACGGTGCAGAACCTCGTGGCGCTCCGCTTCGGCAACGCGATCTTCGAGCCGCTGTGGAACCGGAGCCACATCGACCACGTGCAGATCACGGTGGCCGAGGACATCGGCGTCGAGGGGCGCGGGCGCTTCTACGAGGAAGCGGGCGCGCTGCGCGACATCGTGCAGAACCACATGTTGCAGCTCCTGATGCTCACCGCGATGGAGCCGTCCATCTCCTTCACTGCCGACGAGGTCCGCGACGAGAAGATCAAGGTGCTGCGCGCGCTCGAGCCGATCCGGGGCGACGCCGTGGCGCGTCTCGTGGTGCGCGGTCAGTACGCGGGATACCGGCAGGAGCCGAACGTCAGCCCCACGTCGAACGTCGAGACCTTCGTCGCGATGCGCGTGTGCATCGACAGCTGGCGCTTCGCGGGCGTGCCCTTCTACCTGCGCACCGGCAAGCGCCTCGCGAAACACGTGACGACGATCGGCGTGTGCTTCCGCAACGTGCCCAGGACGTTCCTCGCGCAGGCCGCCCCGGTCGATCCCGACGTGCTCGTCGTGCGCATCCAGCCCGACGAGGGGATCTCGCTGCGCTTCGTCGCCAAGCAGCCCGGTGCGACGATGACGTTGCGACCGGTCGCCATGGACTTCAGCTACGGGAGCACGTTCGGCGGGAGCGGGCAGTCCGCGTACGAGCGACTCCTCATCGACGCGATGAACGGCGACCCGATGCTCTTCGCGCGCGCCGACGAGGTGACCGCCGCGTGGCGCTTCGTGACGCCGATTCTCGAGGCGTGGAGCACCACGCCGGCGCCGAGCTTCCCGAGCTACGCAGCGGGCACGTGGGGCCCGCAGGCCGCCGTCGATCTCATCGCGCGCGATGGCGCCGGGCGATCGTGGCTGCCGTAATTTTCCGTCGACGTTGCGCCGACTGAGCCGTGCGAGACGCGGGCGTGACGGGTGGGGCCCACTCCGCTCTTGTAAGAAGTTCACACATGAATTTTCGGGCCGTCAGCATCGCTCTGTTCTTCGCGCTTCCCCTCGCGTGCTCCGGCAGCAAGACGGGAGACTCGGGCTTCGGGCAGAGCGGCGAGTCGAGCGGCAGCTCGGGCGGCTCCGGCAACGGCAACAGCAGCAGCAGCAGCGGGTCGAGCGGCGTCGGATCGAGCACCGGATCGGGCGGCGGCAATTTCGGCACGACCGACGCGTCGACCGGGCCGATGAACGGCTGCCAGTACAACGATTCGACGGATCACGACGGCGACGGGTTCGCGTCGACCGCGGGCGACTGCAACGATTGCGATCCCAACTCGAACCCCGGCGCCTTCGACGTCCCCAAGGACGGAATCGACGAGGACTGCGACGGCGTCGCAGACGACGAGCCCACCGCTTGCGACGGGATGTCGACGCTCCCGTCTGCGGATCCCTTCCAGGCCGCACTCGCGATGGATCTCTGCCGCAAGACGACCGAGACGGCGCAGGGAAAGCAGCGCACGTGGGGCGTGGTCGGAGCCTCGTTCGTTTCGCCTGACGGCTCGGACTCGTGCGCCGACGAGAACACGGGCAGCCCAGGCTCCTGCGCGGGCAACGGCAACTTCCCGCTCGGGCACGGCAACCTGACGAAGCTCGGCGTCAACAAGCCCCAGCAAGGGAGCCACATGCACGCGATGTCCTCGGGTACGGCGCGCGACCCGATGGACACCGGCTATCAGAACGTCGGCGGCTTCGACAAGATGTTCACCGTCGGCGCGGCCCCCGGATTCCCCGCGCCCGCACCGGCATGCCCCGGCGTCATCACTGGGCAGCCGCACGACGGGATGGCGCTCCGGGTCACCATCCGCGTGCCCACGAACGCGCAGAGCTTCTCGTTCGACACGAACTTCTTCACGTACGAGTTCCCGGACTACATCTGCAGCACGTACAACGACACGTTCGTCGTCGAGATGGCCCCCGCGCCCAAGGGCGCCAGCACGGGCGGCAACGTCGCCTTCGACCAGTCGGGCAATCCCATCTCGGTCAATAACGCGCTGCTGCAGGTGTGCGATCCGCAGTCGGCGGGCGGGAAGATGTTCGCTTGCCCGCTCGGGTCGTCGACGCTGCAGGGCACCGGCTTCGGGACGGACACGGCGGGCTCGAACCACGCCGCGACCGGCTGGTTGCAGACCACGGTGAACGTCGACCCGTCGCTCAAGGGCAAGGACATCACCCTGGTCTTCGCCGTGTGGGACTCGGGTGACGGCATCCTGGACTCGACGGCGCTCATCGACAACTTCACGTGGTCGACGCAGCCTGGATCCAACACGCCGGTCACGAAGCCCACGCCGCCGGCTCAGTGAGCCGTCGTCGTCGGATCCGTCAGTTCAATCCCAGTCGGAAGCGCCGCGCGCGTCCGTAGACGCGCAGGACGGACACCGAGACCCCGACCAGCAGAGGACCGAGCAGGAAGCCGACGAAGCCGAACAGCTTGAGTCCGCCGAAGAGGGACACGAAGGTCATCCAGGTGGACATGGTCTCGCCGCGGCCGACGAGCTTCGGCCGCACGATGTAGTCGCAGATCCCGACGACGGCGACCGAGCCCCAGATCAGCTCGAAGACGCCGGATCCCACGTGCCCCATGACGAGGAGCACGAGGCCCGCGGGAACCCAGACGAGCAGCGTGCCGAAGACGGGGACGAGCGAAGCGATCGCCGTCATGCCGGCGAAGAAGATGGGTTGCGGCAGCTTCGCGATGAAGTACCCGATGCCCGCCACGACGCCCTGGACGATCGCCGTTCCGAAGTTGCCGACGACCACGGTCCGCCCGAGCCTGCGCATCTCGCGCATCAACCTGCGGGTGTGGTGCGGGTTGATCGGCATGAGCGATTCGGCCTTGCGCGCGAGCTCCGTCCAGTGCCGGAGCACGTAGTACATGGTCATCGCCATGAAGAAGATGGCGAGCACACCCTCGATCGCGATCCCCAGCGCCTGAGCCGCCCATCCGGCGAGGGTCGTCGCGATGCTCCCGAGAGCGTCGCGCAAGTGCGTCGCGACCTCGGCCGGGTGCAACCCGAGGAACGCCACCGGCGCGAGCGCCTTCTGCAGGAACGCCTCGCCGCTGCCTCCCGGTCCGAGCGCCTTCGGCACGGTCTGCAGCACTGCGACGCCCTGGAGGATCAGGACGTAGACGAAGGCCCCCAGCGTTCCGGCCACCCCGATGGTGGCGGCGGCCGTCAACCCCACCGCGACGAGCACCGGGCGACCGGTCCGTCGCACGAGGGGCTTGTACGGGTGGTACAGGGTGAACGCGAGCAGCATCCCGATGAGCACGCCAATGCCCACCGGGAGCACGATCCAGAGGATCGCCGCGACGGCCACGAGCGCCATCACCCCGAGGGCCCGCGGCTCAGCCGGGGCGTAGTGCGTGCGTGCCTCGTTTGCGCGGGCGTGCGCCGCGTCGATGGGCCGCTCGCTCCCGGGGACGACGCTCGAGGTCACCCGCTGGGCTGCAGCAAGAGTCCGGCCGTCGGCCCGGATTTCGGAGCACGCCTCCCCGGCGAGGGGCGTAACAAAATGGCACGAGGGCGACCCGGTCACCCGAGTCGCCCTCGACGAAGTTCAGCTTGTTCACGTTGGGCGCGTCGTCGCGCGCCGTCGGTTGGTTTAGGACCGAACTCGTGAACCCTTTCGCAGCGTGATTCGCGTCGCCTTGTGTGTGCGCACTGCGACGCGTGCTGCGCATCTCCGATACGGCGTGAGCGTCCTCTTTGGTCTCCCGGCCCCGTTCCGTTCGCGCGGCTAGGGCTGCGGGCAGGATGACCCAGCTATTCGCTCGGGTCAGCTTCGATTGACCTGTTCGGGACCCACTCGATCGCGGTGTCGCTTTCGCATCGACCGCGAGGTTCTCGCTACAGCTTCTTCGAGAACCGGCGCCTCTCGGCGCCTCGAAGTGACGGACCACCCGCGCCTCTGCGGCTGGAGCAGCCTTCACCCCGCACATCGCCAATCTCTGACGCCCCTCTGTCGCCGCTCGGGCACCGACTCGCCGGTTCCAGGACCGACGGTCAGCTGTTCTCTGACGCCCGTGTTGCCACGAACGCCGGAGCGTTGACCCGCGCGACCGAGACCGTCACCCTGCCGCACCTTGCGGAGCTGCAGGAGCGCCGATCGGGACGCCTTCCACCGTGTCTCGATCGACCGGGGTTTCCCCCGGCCACCGAGCCCTGCGTGCCACCTGGTTTGGAAGCGTCGCAAGACTCGCGCACCGTTCTCGCCTCGAGGTCGCCGCCGTGTGCGTCAGCACGCCGTTCGGAGAACCCCTGGGCCAGCGCCGCGTCGTCGATTCGCCTTGCGGTTCCTCGAGCGTCGCGACGCGCGATGCGTCGGACCAGTTTCTGCCATCTCACGTCTTCGTACGAGCACCCGTACCTCGCCGGTTCCCGAGGGGTCGAACGCTTGCGCGCCCGCCTTCGGAGATCCCGTCTGCTTCACGGCAGAACGAGTCGCTTCGGTGGGTCTCACGTGGCCCCTCTTCGGGATTTCACCGCGTCGGGCGTTGTCTTCCCGTCGCGATGCGTGAGAACCGAACCTCTGACACCCCTGTCGCCTCCTGCCCGGAGCCCGTGGAGCTCGCGCTCCTTACGCTCTCGAACAGGCCGCCGAGACCGCCCTGATCCGCCCGCGTGAACGATGCGAACCGAATGACGATCCGAGGTGCCTTCCATCGATCGAGGACCTTCGCCCCGCAACGCCCTCTCGGACGTCCGGCTCCGGACTTCGCGAGACCCGCGGCTTGGCCGCCGCGTTTCCCGCTCCCGACGCCTTTGCACCCCCGCGAGTCCTTTTGGGATCTCGTGAGAGCTGGGCCGCCGTCCACGTGGTCCCGTTGCCAGCAGGGATCACGCTTCTCTCGGCCTCGGTCGTCGCTCGCCGACTTCTGCAACCGTGTCGACGTACGGGCACGCCCTTCGAGCTGCCGATCCTCGCGCGCGAGTGGAGCTTTCGCCCCGCTGCTCGCCTGGCACCAACCGATGCCAGGTTGCGTCGGCCTCTCCGGTGCGTTTGCCACACCGGGGGCCTGCGAGCCGCGATCCGCTCACGCCGGCTTTCACTCCGACGCGTTCCGCTTGCGCGGACGAGGCGAATCACGGGCCGAGGCGTTCGAGCAAAGGCGTGGTTCGCGCGCTCTTTTGACGATGCAGCGCGTGCCCTTCTCGTGACGCCCCGGGCACCCGGGTCACCGGCTCGATGTGCCTCGTGGTCTGGATGAACCTCGAGGCTCGTCGCTCCGGCCGAGGTCCCCCTCGGATGTCTCCCCGCGAAGGGCGACACCGTCGAAAGGACCAGGGTGCCTTCTGTCGCGACGGAACCCTTACGCGAGCGGGGGATTGCTCCCTCGTGCGCGCCTGGACCGCGGCCCCGTCACGCCGCCTCCGTGGAGGCATTGCTCGGGGGACTCGCGCGCCTTTGTCACCGCTTCTGCGACGCCCACCCTCTGACGGAGTGAGCATCCGGAGCGGCTCGACCGGCTGAGCCAGTGGAGGTCGAAACCCCTCTGGTGCAGCAGGTCGCAGCGCCCGTAACGACTTCTACGACCAATCAGCTCGCGGGTTGATGTGCCGCGAACTTCATGGGCCGTTTATCTTTCGAATCGGTTTCGCGCGCAAGACAAAAAACGCACGAACAATGCTTTTTTTCTTCCACTTTTTGCCCCCACGGTTGTCCACAGGTTACCCACGGATCCGCTGCTTTTCCCGAGGGAAACGCGCGATCCGGAGGACGCGTGCGGAGGGCGATCTTCGCATTGTGCGTGAATCAATTGCGATTGATTGCTGCGACTGATTTCGTGACAACGATGTTTGCGTGCGTGCGTGCGCCGTGATCGCTCGAGCTGCTGCTCTGAGCGAGCGAACGACCTGCGAGCGCACCGAGCAGGGCAGCGAGCCACGTCGCCACGACGAGCTTCGCGGAGGAGGGAATGCGCATGATGCTCCGCTACGTCGCAAGCAACGAACCAGCGGCGCACCGTCGCGCCCGCCGTGATCACAGGTGCGACACGTGGCGGAACACGACTGTGCGGCGCTTGTCGACGGGCACGCTCGACGGTGGCGACGTCGTCAGCGTGACGGCGATGCCCGGTTGCAGCTCGACCACGCGCGGCGGCTCACCGATCTCCCACGCGTCGCCGTCGGTGTAAGGGAAGACCCACGGCGCACGCGCCGCGAGGCCGACGGCGACGACGGCGTCTTCGCCGGCGCGCCCGACGACACGCACGCCGGTCGGGAGCTCCGTCACGCCCTCGAGCACGGTCGGCTCGAAGCCGCGACGCGCGAGGGTGCGGGCGAGCGCGAGCAACTCCGGGATGCGCGCGATCGCGTCGGGCTCGTGGTGTCCTTCGAGGGTCGTGAGCCAGAACGGCAGGGCCGCGCGCGCCGACCACGCGGGGGCGTCTCCGCCGCGCCACCACGCCACGGGGCTGACGGAGGCGCACACGGACTCGGACAGCGAAGTCGGCGACGCGAGCGGTGGATCGCACGCCACGGTCGTGCCGGGCGGCGCCGACGCGAGGCGTGCCGCGCCGGTGTAGACGAGCGCGGTGACGCGCGCATCGGGCGCTGCCGGCTCGGCCGGCACGGCCTCGCCGACAGGCGAGTCGAGCTTGCTCGCGTGAAGAATGGCGGCCGCGTCCCAAGCCCCGTCGCCCGGTCGCAGCCAGGTCGCTTCGGGCGAGATCTTGAGGCCCGCATCGTGCGCGCACTCGCTCGTACCGAGAAGCCCACCGACGCGGTCGGAGCGAGCGGCCGCCACGATGATCGGAGCGTTCGATCCTTCGTCGCGCCACACCGTCAGCGGCAGAGCGACGGAGGAGCACCACGCCATGGCTTGCGCGGCCGAGCGGATCACGCGCTCGCCGCCGGTGGTCCGTAACGACAGCGCGCCTCCCGGCGAGATCGCGACGAGACAGTCGCCCGCGCGGGAGTCGACGAACGCGAAGGGGTGCTCGTCCGCGAGCTGGGCGACGAGCTCGAACCCGCTCGCGCGCAGCATCTTGCCGGCAGCGAGCGCGTCGAGAGAAGCGTCGCGCGGTGCGGGCTTCGGGACGTGGCCGTCGGCGATCCAGGCGTCGAGCATCGCTTCGGCGCAACCGCTGGTCGTGTCCGCCCAGGTCTCGGCGCCGACCGTGAACCAAGAGCGCGCCAGAGGCCCACCCACGGCCCGCGAGTCGATGCGCAGCAGCGCGAGACCGGGCATGGTGTCCGACGCGGCGCCCGTCTCCAGCATCACGTGCGACGCACCGCAGTCGCACCAGCCGATGGAGTGCTGGCTCTCGGCGGTGATGTCGCCCGCGCGCACCTTGAGCGGTCCTCGCGTCGCGAGGGCCACGAAGCAGCTCGACTCGGGCGCGTCCTTCTCGAGCGTCGTGCGGGCCGTGATCGCGTTGGAAGCGATCTCCTCGTAGCCGTGGGCGAGAAACGGCGCCTCGTCGCGCGCGAGCGCACCCCGGATCGCGCTGGTCCGGGAGAAGACGCGGGAGCCGACGAAGCCGGCGAGACCGAGGGCGATCAGATTGGCCGCGACGACCGCCGCACGCCGCAGCCGCTTGCGACGGCTGACGGCGAGCTCCTTCTCGATCGCGCGGCTTCGCTCCTCGGCGGCCGCCATGGTCTCGCGGCGCGTTCGTTCGTGCTCGGGGTGGCGCCCGCCGAGCACGGAGATGGCCCGCTCGACCTCCTCGAGCCCGGGCTGCTGGGGAGCCGGCTTCTTGGCCACCACCTCTAGTGAACGCCGGTAGCGGGCTGGTGGGCAAGCCGGCGGCGATACAATCCCGGGCGTGCCTGTGGCGAGGCCTGTCGTGTGGGATGTTGTGGCGCTGGCCGCGTGCCTCGCGGCCATCCTTGCCGGGTGCGCCGGGAGGCCCACGGGCGTCAGGACGATTCCCGTGACGGCCAAGGGGGCGAGCGGCTCGAGCAACGTCGCCCGCGCCGACTACGCCGGCTCACGGGCTTGTGGCGACTGCCACGCCGACGTCGTCGCCAAGTGGGAAAAGTCGCCGATGCACCGGATGACGCGCGACGCGCGCGGCACCGAGGTGCGCGGACCGTTCGACGGTACCCGGTGGCGCTTCCACGACGACGCCGTCGTCCTCGAGAAACGGGCGGACGATCGCTTCGTGCGCATCGAGCCTGCCGGTGGCCCCGCGAAGGAGTACCGGGTGACGCGGGTCATCGGTGGGCGCACGCGCGAGGACTACGCGGGTGTCGACGTGACCGCGGGGGGCGAGGAGGTGGTGCTCCCCGTGTCGTTCGTCTACGCGACCGGTGCGCTCCGCTACAAGGGCTACTCGGTCATGATCCACGAGCGCGCCACGCTGCGCGCCGGCCCGGTGTGGAGCCAGACCTGCATCTTCTGCCACAACACGGTGCCGGAGATGGACCGACTGCTCGCGAGCATCGCCGGCCCTGGCGCGCCGCTCTACCAGGGAGAGGAGGTGGACGCGCTGCTGCCTTCCGAGAAGCGCGCACGCGTGCGCGTGACGGACGAGCCGACCTTCTCGGCGGTCGTGCGCGAGGAGATCGATCGACTCGGAGGCGTCGCGGCGCCGGACGGAGGGGGAGCGCGACGCGTCGCCCGACGGGCCATCGACGTCGTGCGCGACGGCTTCGACGCGCGCGGCCTCGTCGAGGTGGGGATCGGCTGCGAGGCGTGCCACGGCGGCGCCCGGGCGCACGCCGAACAGCCCGAGTCCGTGCGCCCGTCGCTCGATCCGAAAGCGCCGTGGCTCGCGATCGATCTGCCGAAGCCCTCGCACGCGGCGTCGATCAACCGCGTCTGCGCGCGTTGCCACCAGGTGCTCTTCTCGCGCTACCCGTACACGTGGGAGGGGGGCAAGCGCAGCGACGCGACCGCCGGAGGAAGCCACATCAACAGCGGGGAGGCGCGCGACTTCCTGCTCGGCGGTTGCGCCGACGCCATGGCCTGCACGGCGTGCCACGACCCTCACGGCGCCGATGCGGTCGGCTCGCTCTCGAAACTCGCTACGCCTGCCGGCAACGCGACGTGCACGGGATGTCATCGCGAGCTCGCGAGCGCCGACGCGCTGCGCTCGCACGCTCACCACGATCCGGCCGGGGCAGGAGGGTCGTGCATCGCCTGCCACATGCCGCGCAAGAACATGGGGCTCGATGGCCGCCTCACGCGCTATCACCGCATCGGCTCGCCCACGGACCCGGCGCGCGTGCTGGGCGACCGTCCCCTCGAGTGTGCCCTGTGTCATGCCGGCATGAGCGTCGGCACGCTCGTGGAAGCGATGGAGAAGTGGTGGCCCGTCCGCTACCCGCGCCAGCGGCTCGAGGAGCTCTACGGCTCGCTCGACGCGAACGTGATGCGCACGACCCTCGAGCGAGGCAAACCGCACGAGAAGGCCGTGGCCATCGGCGTGCTCGCCGAGGCCGGCGCCAAGGACGCGGCGCCGCTCGTCGCGCGCGAGCTGCAGGACGAGTACCCGCTCGTTCGCGAGTGGGCCCGGCGCGCGCTCGAGAAGCTCGGGGCCCTCGGAGCACCGGCACCGGACGTGCCGGCCCCCGCTTCGGCTCCCGACAGCGGCGAGCAGCCTGAAGACTGACGTGTGCTAGATCCCGTGGGCTCGATGTCCAGCGCCCACGACCGCCTCCGCGCGCACTACGCGCAGAAGCCCGTCGTCCTCGCCCCCATGGAGGACGTGACGGACGTCGTGTTCCGCCGCCTCTGCCGCGCCCTCGGCTCGACCATCGCGATGACCGAGTTCGTCAACGTCGAGGGGCTGCTGCGCGGCTGCCGCAACGCGCGCCGCAAGATCCTGCTGGCCGACGACGACGAGCTCACGGCCATCCAGATCTACGGCGCGAATCCCGATCGCCTCGCCGAGGCGGCGCGGTTCGCGGAGAGCGCGCAGCCGTTCTTCATCGACGTCAACTGCGGCTGCTGGGTGCCGAAGATCGCGGGACGCGGTGCGGGGGCCGGGTGGCTGCGGGATCCGCAGGCGATGGTCGCCATGGCCCGGATGGTCGTCTCGTCGGTGTCGCTCCCGGTCACGGTGAAGACGCGCATCGGCCTCGGTCCGGAGTCGCACATGCCCATCGTCGACCTCGCGCGGCGCCTCGAGGACGCTGGCGTCGCGGCGATCACGATTCACTGCCGTACCGCGCAGATGGGGCACACCGGCGCGGCGGACTGGTCGTGGGCTGCGCGGGCGCGCGAGGTCGTGAGCATCCCGGTGCTCGTGAACGGCGACGTGCGGAGCGCGCAGGACGCCAAGCGCGCGATCGAGGAGACCGGATGTGCCGGCGTCATGGTGGGACGGCGCGCCATCGAGCACCCGTGGATCTTCCGAGAGGCGCGGGCGCTCCTCGATCGAGGCGTCGTCGTACCGATGCCGACGGACGAGGACCGGATCGCGCTCTGCCGCGAGCATCTCGCGGCCAACGTGGCACAGCGGGGGGAGCCCTACGGCGTGCACTGCACGAGGCGTCACCTGGCGGGCTATCTCAAGGGCATCCCGGGCGCTGCGGCGCTGCGGCAGCGGCTGAACACGTGCGATTCGCTCGAGGGATGCCTCGCCATCCTGGACGAAGCGATGGATCGCGTGCGTGCGACCGCTGCGGCGGTCGCGACCACGGCGGCTTGAATGAGCATGCGTCCGCGTGGTGCCGGCCTCCTCCTCCTTTTGATGATGGCGTGTTCGCGGACGCCGGCGGAGCCTTCCCCGTCGGGCTCGGCGACGGCCTCTGCGTCCGCGTCGGCTTCCGCATCGGCGTCCGCACCGCATTACTTGCTTCAGTGGGACGACCCCCCTCGATGGCAGCGCCGAACGCCGTCCACTCCGATGCGCGCGGCCGAGTGGCTCGTACCTCGCGCACCCGGCGACACGGAGGACGCCGAGTGCTTCGTGATCACGTTCGGCGCAAAGGGCGGCGGCACGGTCGACGACAACGTGGACCGCTGGGTCAAGCAGTTCGACCCCCAGACCTCGCCGCCCGTGCGCACCACGCGCACGGTGCACGGGATGAACGTCACCCGCGTCGAGGTCGCCGGCACGTACAAGGCGATGCAGATGCCCCGTGAGGCCCCGACGTCGCCGCACGGCTCCTGGCGCCTCATCGGCGCCATCGTCGAAGCCCCGAGCGGCCTCTGGTTCATCAAGCTCACCGGGCCCGACGCCACCGTGAAGGCCGCGGCCAAGGAGATGGACGCCTTGCTCGACTCGGTGCACCCGCTCCACTGAGCGTCGTCAGAGCAGCGGCGAGACGAGTCGGGAGGCGCCTTCGCGGAGCTTGAAGGACCAGGGCCGCGCGCGCCAGGCGTCCCTTCCGACGTGCACCGCCTCCTTTTCGTATCCCGCGAAGGTCGAACACAGCGCAACGGCAGTCGGCGCGTCGTGCACGAGCGTGTGAATCTCGAAGTTCAGGCGGAAGCTCCGGAGGTCCATGTTCGCGCTGCCGACGAGCGACACCTGGCGGTCGGCCACCAGCGTCTTGGCGTGCACGATTCCCGGCTGGTACTCGAGGATGTCCACGCCCGCCTCGAGGAGCTGCGCGTAGAAGCTCCGCCCCGCGTGCCACGTCACGCGATGGTTCGAGCGCCCCGGCAGCAGCAGCTCGAGCCGCACCCCGCGCATCGCCGCGAGCTCCATCGCGACGAGCAGCGATTCGGTCGGAACGAAGTAGGGGGTGGTCACCAGGACCTCGCTCTGCGCCCCGACGATGGCGCCGAAGAAGAGCCGATGGATCGCCTCGGTGCGGGTATCGGGCCCGCTCGGGACGACCGCGATGGTCGCGTCGCCGCGCGGCGCGACGTCGCGTGGGAAGTACTCGCGCGGGTCGATCGCGTCGCCCGTCGCGAACGCCCAGTCCATGAAGAAGACGCGCTGCAGCTCGGCGGCCGCCGGCCCCTCGATGCGCAGGTGCACGTCGCGCCACGAGCCGACGCTGCGCATCTCGCCGCCGCGATACTCGTCACCGATGTTGAAGCCGCCCGTGAAGGCACACTGGCCGTCGACCACGACGATCTTGCGGTGGTTCCTGAGGTTCACCGGCTGGAACAGCACGCTGCGCATCGGCAGGAAGACGCCGACGTGCACGCCAGCCTTGCGCAGCGGTCGTAGCCACGAGCTCCCCAGCGGGAAGCATCCGTAGCCGTCCATCAGCAGGCGCACCGTCACCCCGCGCGAGGCCGCGGCGACGAGCCGCTCGCGGAACCATGCGCCCGTCGCGTCGTCGCGGATCAGGTAGTACTGCGCGTGCACGTGGTGCTTGGCCGCGTCGATCGCGGCGCCGAGCGCCTCGTACTTCGCGTTGCCGTCGGCGAGCACCTGCACGGCGTTGCCGCTCGTCGCCCGCTGATGCGTGAGGCGCGCGCCGATGCGGAAGAGGGCGCGCTCCAGCGGACTCTCGAGCGGGATCTGCGACGTGCGGTCGGTCTCGGGGCGCTCCTCTCGCGACTCGGCGACCTGGGCGCGCACGATCGCGTCGAGCTCGCGCTTGCGCTTCGCCGGCCAGCGGATGCGGTCGCGCCCGAAGAGGAGGAAGAGGACTGCGCCGACGGCCGGCAGAAAGACGAGCGTCAGGATCCACGCGATGGTCGACGACGGCTCCTTGCGTCGGACGAGCACGAGCGGCACGAGCGCGAGGGCCGCGGCCCAGACGAGCACGCCCGCGGCGCGCAGCGCGATCGGGAAAAGCCGCTGAACTTCGAGCCACAGCATGGCCCGGCCAGAGTACGCTGGTTTGCGCCGATGGCCTTTCGCCTTCCCTCCAGCGTCGAGCGTGCCACCACGCGCGCCGTCCTCTCGCTTCCTCGTCGGGTGCTCCGCGCGATCGCAGGTCCGCCGCGACGGACGGAGGAGGGATACGAGATGAACCTGCAGATGCAGGTGCTGATGCGGCTCATCGAGCTGATGCGCGTCCCGCCGATGCACGAGGGCACGGTCCAGCAAGCGCGGGCCACCATGGACCGCGCGGCGCCGACGCTCGACTTCGAGCCCCGCGCGGGTGTCTCGGTGAGGAACACGACGGTGGCAGGCGCTGCCGGTGCGCTGCGCGCGCGCGTCTACACGCCGGCGTCGGTCCGAGGCGGCACCGCAGCGCCGGGCCTCGTCTACTTCCACGGCGGCGGCTGGGTCGTCGGCTCGCTCGACTCGCACGATCGCGTCTGCCGCGTGCTCGCCGACGAGGCGGGCGTCGTCCTCGTCGCCGTGGACTACCGGCTGGCGCCGGAGCATCCGTTTCCCGCCGCGGCAGACGACGCGATCGCTGCGACGCGCGCGATCCTGGCCGAAGCGCGCGCCTTCGGCATCGACCCGGCTCGCGTCGCGGTCGGGGGAGACAGCGCCGGTGGCAACCTCGGCGCCGTCGTCGCGCAGGCCCTTCGCGGCGATGCACGCCGCCCCCTCTTCCAGGTCCTCGTATACCCGGGGACCGACATGACGCGGAGCATGCGTTCACACGGGCAGTTCCGCGACAGCTACTTCCTGTCGAAAGCCGCGAGCGACTGGTACCTGGAGCAGTACATGGGCAACCAGGGCGCCGAGCGCGACCCGCGCGCATC
>DASVWO010000325.1:0-45814 GCA_036393165.1 Polyangiaceae bacterium
GTACATGGCACGCAGGCGATGCAGCTTCGCCTCGGCATCCGGCGTGTCGCGCACTCTCCAACCGGCCGCGCGCAGCGCTTCACGCACCTGCGCGAGCTCGTCGGGCGGCAGCCGTTCGACCTGCGGCGGGAGCGGACGCAAGGCGAAGACGAGCGTGAGATCCACCGCGGCATGTCGCGCCATCGCGAACGTCAGGCGCGCCGCACGCTGCGATTGGTCCTCGGAGAGGGCGAGCACCAGCACGCACGCGTCGAGGACCGCCGTGAGCGCGGCGACCCACGACTGGTTGGCGTGCTGCGAGCGGTAGTACGCGAGCACCGGGAACGACACGTGCGTCTCCAGCAGGTCGGCGCACCACGCCTCCCACTGCTCGAACAGGGCCGAGAGAACCTGGCGGTGCTCTTCCCCGGCGTGACGGATCATGAGCTCCGCGGCGCTCGGTGGCGAGCCGGCGCGCGCGTCGAGCAGCGACACGTTCACCTCGCGCCGCGAGAACGCTTGCGAGATGACTGGCAGATAGCCGATGACGAGAGCGAAGAGCCCGATCCCGGTGCCCGCCTCGAGCACCACGAGAACGCGTGCGCATCTGCTGGCCGGCACGAGGTCGCCGGGCGTGAGCGTGAACAGCGTCGCTCCGCACGCGTAGAGATCGGTCGTCCAGCCATGGCGACCGGCGGTCGTCTGCATGCCGCTGCCCGCGCCCCACTGCATCAGTGCGTAACCGAGCACGATGAGCGCCGCCCAGATCATCAGCAGCACGAGCAGCGAGATGGGGCCGAACACCGAAAGAAACCCCTCGCGCCTGCGCCCCTGCGGCACCAGCGTCGCGGTGGCGCGGCACGGGAGCCACGTCACCCTGTAGAACAGGCGCGTCAGCCGGAATCGTCGCGACACGCGACGCGGCGACACGATGGTCTCGAACGCCTCCCAGAGCACGACGAGCAGGAGGACGGCGCCGGCGGCGAAGGCAAGCGGCTGCGCCGACATGAGAGCTCTCTATAGTGCGTCGCGCTCGCGACCGCCGCGGCACGTGACGTGCTAACGGGACGGGGCCATTCCGATGCGAAATGCCGTTCGTTTCGCCCCCAACGCGATTGCCGCGTCGGTCGCTGCTTTCGCCGTCCTCATCGGCCTCGCGATGAAGGCCTATCCCGGCGGTACGGAATGGGACCCGACGGCGCAGGGGCACCGCTTCTGGCTCAACTACGTCTGCGACCTCGCGCGCCGGACGGCGCTCGACGGCATGTCCAACGCGGTGGGCGCGCGCCTGGCTCAGGTCGCGCTGCTCGTTCTCGGCGCCGGCGCGCTGCTCCACTGGTGGTCTTCGCCCCTTCTGTTCCGCGAACGCTCGAGGCTCGGGACCGTTGTGCGCGCCCTCGGTTCGTTCTCGGTTGTCGGCATGTTCGCCGTCGCGCTCCTGCCGGCCGACCGTTTCGCGGGGGTGCACCCGTTCGTGATGGCTCTCTCCGGGGGTCCGGGGCTCGCGGCCGCAGCATGCGCCGCAGTCGGTCTCGCCTCGAAGGAACGACTCGCGTTCGGCGTGGGAGCCGCCGGGCTGATCGTCAGCGCCCTCGACCTCGCGCTCTATGCGGGCCAGCTCGCGGGGCACGATGCAGGTCCCCTCGTCGCCATCCTCGAGCGCATCGCGCTTCTCGTCGAGCTCGCGTGGATGTGCGTCATCGCCTGGCGACTGCGCCGCGCATTTCAGGCGAGCCCCAGCTCCTCGAGCTTGTAGTAGAGGCCGCGCCGGCTCAAGCCCAGGATCCTCGCGGCGACCGTCCGGTTGCCGCCGGCCTTGGCGAGCGCGCTGCGAACGGCTTCGCGCTCGCTCTCCTTGCGCGCAGCGTCGAGGCTGCCGGGCGCGCTCGCCGATTCGGCCACGGGCGACCCTTGCGGCGACAGCTCGCGCTCGACATCTGCGACGCCGAGCGTCGGCCCGTCCGAGAGCACCACGAGCCGCTCGATGAAGTTCTGGAGCTGCCGGACGTTGCCCGGCCACGGCTCCCGCTGGAGCCTCTCCACGGCGCCGTCGTCGAGCCGCATCGTCTTGCCGTTCGCCTTGGCGTGCACCTCGGTGAAGTGACGCGCCAGGACGGCGACGTCCTCGCGTCGCGCGCGCAGCGGCGGCACGTGGATGGGGACCACGTTGAGCCGGTAGTAGAGGTCCTCGCGGAACTGACCCTTCGCGACCATGTCTGCCAGGTTGCGGTGCGTGGCGGCGACGAGGCGCGCGTCGACCTTGATGGGCTGGGTGCCACCGAGCCGCTCGACCTCGCGCTCCTGCAGGACGCGCAGCAGCTTGACCTGGAGCATCGGCGTCACGTCGCCGATCTCGTCGAGGAACAGGGTGCCGCCGTGCGCGAGCTCGACGCGCCCGGGCTTGCGCGTCGCCGCGCCGGTGAATGCGCCCTTCTCGTATCCGAAAAGCTCGCTCTCCAGCAGGTTGTCCGGCAGCGAGCCGCAGTTGAGCTTCACGAGAGGCCCCGCGCTGCGCGGGCTGAGGCGGTGGATCTCGCGCGCGATGAGCTCCTTGCCCGTTCCGCTCTCTCCGAGCAGGAGCACGGTCGCGGTGCCCGGAGCCGCTCGGCGCACCGTCGCCAGGACCTCGTGCATTGCGCGTGACTCGCCGAGGAGATCGCTGCTCGACGTCGCCTGCGGGGGCGTCGCGTTCGCGGCCTTCTTCGCTCCCATGAGCGCCTTGCGAACGGCGTAGATCAGTTCCTCGCGATCGAACGGCTTGAGCACGAAGTCCGTGGCCCCGGCCTTCAACGCCTCGACGGCCATGGGCACCGTGCCGTGCGCGGTCAGCATGATGACCGGCAGCTCCGGACGGCGCCGCGTCAGCTCGGCCAGGAGCGCCATGCCGTCCATGCCCGGCATCCGCAGGTCGGCGACGACGAGATCGAACGGCGCGGCATCGAGCCTCGCCAGCGCCTCGGCTCCTCCCGCCACGTGCTGCGGATCCATCCCCTCCTGGGAGAGGAGCGCGGCGAGGACCTTGCCCATCGCGGCGTCGTCGTCGACGAGTAGCACCTTGCCAGGCTTCGCCATCCCTCACCCCCGAGCCGCGACAGGCAGGCGCATCGACACGATCGTACCCCTGCCCAGCGTGCTGCGGAGAGAAACGTCTCCCCCGTGCGCCTGGGCCACGCGACGCACGAAGGCGAGCCCCAGGCCGGTTCCGCGTGGCTTCGTCGTGTAGAAGTCCTCGAACGCACGCTCGGCGAGTCGCGCGTCCATGCCTTCGCCAGTGTCTTCCACGGAGATGACGACCCGATCTGCCCCATTGCCGCCATCGAGAGCCGTGCGCACGACGACGTCGCCTCCACGCGGCATGGCCTCGAACGCGTTGCGGATCACGTTCTCGAGCGCCCCGCGCATCAGGTCGATGTCGAGATCGCACGGCGGCAATCGATCGGCGAGCTCCGCGCGGACCGAGACGCCGCCCTGAGCCGCGAACGGCTCGAGCCGAACGACGCCCTGAACGAGCTCGTTCACCTCGACGCTGCGCCGGATCGGCTCCACCCGCCCGATGCGCTCGTAATCGTCCACGACGCGGCCGAGGCGCTCGACCTGCTCCATCATGAGTCGCACGAAGTCGGCGTGCGCATCCAGAGCGTGGCCTCGCGCCCGCTCCTCGTCGAGGAACTGGAGCGCGCCCTTGAGCGACGCGAGCGGGTTCTTGAGATCGTGCGCCATCTGGCTCGAGAAGCGCCCGAGGGACGCGAGACGCTCGACGCGTTCGCGCTGCGTGGCGATCGAGGAGGTCAGCTCGTAGATGGCCGTGCCGAGGCCCAGGGTGACCGCGATCATCGCGAAGACGAGGGCCGCGACATTGCCACCGAGAAGCGCGAACGCCGCGAGGTAACAGATGACGCCCGAAACGGCGAGCGCCCCGGCATAAACGGCCGCGGTGATGGAGAGATCGCGGTCCAGCAGGCGGAAGCGGAAGACTCCCGTCGCGACGAGCAGGGTACCGGCCAGGGAGCCGATGGGCGCCAGATGCGGCACGGGGTAGCCGAGCGCGCGGATCGGATCCGCGGTGGCGACGGCGCCACCGACCGCGAATGCGGCGAGGATCGTACGCGTGCGCGCCTTCTCGTCGGGATCGAGCGATTGGACGAGGTGACGCAAGAGGAGCGCCGCGACGAAGAACAGGACCGGCAGCCATCCGGCGAGGAAGGCCCATTGCCAGCGGTCGTTCTGCACCCATGCCAGACCCCATGGGCGGCCGATGCCCACGACCGACGAGAGGGCGAGGGCGCCGAAGAGGACGTAGCCGACGGCAACGATGCGAGCGTGGGCGCGTCGTGCCCCCACGAAGACGACGGCCACGTGGAGGATGAGCGGAGGAGTGAGTGCGGAGAAGAACGCGTCGAGCTGTCCCCACCACGCCCCGGACGGCCCCGTGAGGTCCGCCGCAAGGGAGCAGAAGCACCAGCCGAACAACGTCACGCAGAGCAGGCCCAGAGGCAGGGCGACGGCGCTGCGCCTTCCGCGCAGGAAGCTCAGGACGGCGAGCGTCAGGTGCCCGCTCGCCGCGAGCAGGTACGTCCAGTCGAGTGCCTGCATGCTCGAGTCACTTCAGTGTGCACCAATTCCGGTCGCGGGCCTTGTGCAGTCCACTGCACACTGTGTGCAGCACGCTGCACGATCCGGCGCGCCCGCGCGGATCGCGATCCACGCTTGACGCGGCGGCTCGCTCCTTGCGAGGACTCCCAGGCGTGGGGAAAGGGGTGACCCGCTCCGGCGTCCTCGCGGGGGCAGCGCTGTTCCTCGTCGCCGCGCGCGCGTCGGCCGATCCTGCCTCGATCACCGGCCGGTACACCGACTACGAGGACCAGGCGATCCACGATGCGGCGTCGGAACTGAAGACCACCGTCGAGCCGCAGCCGGAGGGCAAGAGGATCGAGCGGATCGTCTTCGTGCGCCTCGATCCGATCGACACGCACGATCCATTGCCGCTGCAGCTCGACGTGGTCCACGCCACCTCGCGACCCCACGTCCTGGCGCACGAGATCCTCGTGCGCCAGGACGACGTCTGGAAGAAGACCCTGGTCGACGAGTCGGCGCGCAATCTGCGCCTTCTGCCGCAGCTGTCGCTCGTGCTCATCGTGCCGATGCGCGGCTCGACGTCCGGCAGCGTCGTCATGGTCGTCATCACGAAGGATGTGTGGAGCCTTTATGTCGACTTCGACATCGACGCGACCTCGGGCGGGATCGAGATGCTCGATCTCGAGCCCAAGGAGACCAACATCGCGGGACTGCAGCACACGGCGCTCGCCCGGTTCGTGCTGACGCCGAACACGTACTCGTTCGGCGCGAGCTACGAGGTCCCGCGCCTCGACGGCCGGTGGCTCGATCTGCTCTTCGACGGCAACGTGATCGTCAACAGCGCGACCGGCGCGCCCGAGGGGACCTACGGGTCGGCGAGCATCACGCGGCCGCTCTACTCGTCGCAGACGAAGTGGGCGTGGACGACGTTCGTGTCGTGGACCGACCAAATCGATCGCCGTTACGAGAACGCCAGGCTCACCTACTTCGACGGTACGTCGGTTCCCTGGTTGTGGCGCGAGCGGACGCTCGTCGAGCAGGCCAAGATCACGCGCTCGTTCGGGTGGGAGACCAAGAACGACCTCTCGGTGGGCGCCTCGATCCAGCACACGGCCTACGAGGTACCCAGCGATCCATCGCTCGATCCGGCGGCGGTGGCCGCCTTCCAGCGCGCCGACGTTCCCGTGGGGGAGGACCGCGTGGGGCCGTTCATCCAGTGGCATGGGTACACGAGCAACTTCGTCCGGGTCTTCGACCTCGACACGCTGGGCCTGCAGGAGGACAACCGCCTCGGACACGATCTCTGGCTGCGGCTGTATCCGGTGTTCCGCGCCGTAGGCTCCACGCGCGACCTGTTCGGGGCGTACGCCGCGGCGGCGTGCACGGTGGCGCTCGGCGACGGCCTCATGACGGCGGCCGTCGAAACGACCACCGAGGTCGAGCCCGATCGCATCTCGGACGCTTCGGTCCAGACAAGCGTTGCCATCGTGACGCCGCGCACGGGCGTGGGGCGCCTGGTCTTCGCGACGACGTTGCTCGACCGCTGGCGCAACTACCTCAACGTCCAGTCGTACCTCGGCGGCGACACGATGCTGCGCGGGTTCCCGAGCCACCAGTTCGCGGGCAAGAACCTGTTCGCGACGAACCTTGAGTACCGCACGCCTCACGTCGATCTCGCGTCGATCCTGCTCGGCCTGGCGGCGTTCTACGACGTGGGCGACGCGTTCGATGGATTCGACCACTTCGATGCGAAGCACTCGGTGGGTTTCGGGATGCGCGCGGTGTTCCCCCAGGTCGAGCGCGCCGTCATGCGCTTCGACGTCGGATTCCCGATCGAAACGCAGGGCTTCGGCGGCGCGTCGTTCCAGCTCGCGTTCCACCAGGCCATCGGCGTTCCCGTCGTCGGCGGCGGACGCGGACCGTGACGTGTGCACCGGGTTGCTCGCCCGCTCGTGCAGTGGACTGCACGCGTTGTGCGGCAAGCCCGCGAGATCACGGGCGGCACGGCCGCTGCTCTAGCGATTGCCACCATGAAGCGCCTCGCACGAATCGCCGTCGCCGCCGCCGTTCTCTCCGCAACGGGGCTCGCATCTGCCGCCGCTCCCGCGGACACCACCAAAGACAGCGAGGCGACGCAGCCCGCGCTGGCGGACCCGACCCTTCCGGACGCAGGCCGGGTCAACGTCGCCGCGACGAGCGGGATTCCCTTCCTCGCGCTCGGCGAGCTGTCGTACGGGTTCACCGACCGCTTCGCCCTGGGCGCGATCGCTGCGGCGACGCCAAACATGGGATCCATCACCGGGACGATGGCCTTCGGCGTGCGTCCGCGCGGCGCGGTTTTCGTGTCGGGCCCGTGGCGCTCCGTCCTCGCTGTGCCCGTCCTCTTCTATCCGAAGGTCGATGGGTTCGGCGGTAACCGCGAGCCCTGGATGCTCGCCCGCCCCACGCTCAGCCTGGAGCGAGAGCTCCCGGGAGGCTCGTCCGTGGACGTCGTCGTCGGAGTGCTCGGAGTCGCCTGCATCGACGGCCTCGTGACCATGGGAAGGGAGCACACGATGGTCGGGAGCGTGTGGGAGACGGCCGGGATCGGCGCCTCCATTCCACTGTCGGGCAGGACGACTCTCTTCGGCGAGGCCTCCGTGATCACCCGGGGCGTCGAGCCCGCGAACGACTGGCTCGGTGGCGCCCCGATCGTGGGCATGGTCGGCGTCGCGACGCGACTGTGAGTCAGGGAAGCGAGAGGCCGAGCTGCTCGGCGAGGAATGCGAACACGTCGGCCTCCTGGTCGACGTGCTCGTCGAGCGGCGTGCCCATGCCGTGCCCGGTCTTGGCGCTCGTGCGCAGCAGGACGGGCAGCCCCGAGTTCGACGCCGCCTGCAGCCGCGCGATCATCTTCCGCGAGTGCGACGGGTCGACGCGTGGGTCGAACGCGCCGGTGAGCATCAGGATGGCCGGGTACTTCGTTCCGTCGACCACGTGGTGGTACGGCGAGTACGCGAAGAGCGCCTTGAACTGGTCGGGGTCCTTCACGGTGCCGAACTCGGTGACGTTGAAGGCGCCGTTCGGGTTGAGCTCGACGCGCAGCATGTCGTAGATGCCGACGTGCGAGACGACCGCGCGGAACGCGTCGGGGTGCTGCGTGAACGCCGCGCCCATGAGCAGACCGCCGTTCGAGCCGCCCTCGATCGCCAGCTTCTCGGGGCGGGTGTACCCCTGGCTCACGAGCTCCTGCGCGCACGCGTAGAAATCGTCGAACACGTTCTGCTTGTGCGTCAGGTTGCCCGCCCGGTGCCACTCCTCGCCCCAGTCGCCACCGCCGCGGATGTTCGCGTCGGCGAAGACGCCACCGAGGTCGAGCCAGACGCGGTTCTGCACGCCGAACCAGGGCTGCTCGATGATGTCGTAGCCGCCGTACCCCGTGAGCAGCGCCGGCGATGAGCCGTCGAGCTTCGTGCCCTTCTTGCGCACCACGGTCATGGGCACCTTCGTCCCGTCCCTGGACGTGCACGTGGTGCGGACGACCTCGGCGTCGCCGAAGTCCGCCTTGCTCGTGCGCTTGAGCGCCGTCGGCATCACGTCCTTGCCGGGCGCCCAGCGGTACCAGGCGGAGGGCTGCACGTAGCTCTCGTCCTCGAAGAGGATCTCGTCGCCCTCGAGCCGCACCACTTGATCGACCGTGGACACGACCGGCGTCTGGATCACGCGGTCGAGCTTCGCCGCACCACCTGCGGAGCGCGTGAAGGCGCGGAGCTCCGAGGGGCCACCCACTGTAGAGAGCGTGAAGAGCTTGCTCTTGGTGATCGAGAAGTCCGTGATCACCGCCTCGCTCGGGGGCACGACCTCGACGGGGGCGGCCGCCGGCTTGTGCAGGTCGACGCGAACGACGTGGCGGCGCGGCGTGGCCTTCTGAGCGAGCAGGTACAGCTGGTCGTCCGGTCCGAAGCGCCCGTTGACGTAGCCGTCTTCGAAGCCGGCGATCTTCGTCCATGTCTTGGGGTCCGTGGTGCGCGCCCACCAGAAGGCGTACTCACCGCCGTCGCCGTTCTGGACGTCCGCGAGCATGAGCGTCCCGTCGTCGCTGGGGCGGAGGAAAATCTCGGCGATGCGCGGTAGATCCTTGCCGAACGCGAACGTGTCGTCGGCGACGGGCTTGCCCATCGTGTGGAAATAGACCTGCTGGTAGAACGGCATGTCCTCCGGCGGGCGCTCGCCTGCGCGCGGGTAGCGCGTGTAGAAGAAGCCCTTGGCGCCGGCGGTCCATGCGACGGTGCAGCCGGCGGTTCCGCCGCACACGCGCGGGATGGGCTCTCCAGACTCCTTGCCGGTCGCGACGTCGTAGACGTGGAGCGTGCCGTCCTCGCTCCCGTTCTGCGAGAGCGAGACCGCGACCCACTTGCCATCGAGGGAGGGCCAGTACCAGTCGATGGTGGTGGCGCCCGAGGGATCGACCGCCATCGGGTCGAGCAGCACGCGCGCCGCGGTGGGGTCGGCGGCAGCGGTCATCACGACGAGCATCGGCTGCTGCTTGGGGGGCAAGAGCTCGAGGGCCAGGAGCTTGCCGCCGCGGTACGTGAGGCCGAAGTAGTTGGGCGACGGTTCGCTCATGAGGTCGTGAAGGCGACCGTGAAGGGCCTGGCGCGAAGGGATCGCGTCGAGATGAGCGCGCGCGTAGACGTTCTGCGCGTCGCTCCACGCTTGCACCTCGGGATCCCTCGCATCTTCCAGCCAGCGATACGGGTCGGTCACCTGCGTGCCGAAGTACGTGTCGATCACCGGCTTCTGCGGCGTGGCCGGGAGGGCCGGCCCCGCTTCGGCCGTTGCGGATGCGGTGGCCGCCGGGGCGGCGGTCGGCGCGACGGGGACCGACGGCGGCGGCGCGGGAGGCTCGGAGGCACAGGCGGCGGCGAGGAACGTCAGAGCGACGGCGAAATTCGACGAGTTGGCTCGCATGACTCGGCTGCATTATCACGGGCCGTCGTCAGGGGTGCTTCATGAATCGCGCGGGGACGTTTCTCTTCCTTCTCGCTGTGGGCTGCTCGTCATCCACTTCACCGGCGGTCCTCGCCACAACCGACGGGGGCACCGACTCCGCGTCGGACGCGCCCGTCGCGGATGTCGACCAGGTCGACGCCTACGCCCCGTCGCAGCCCTACGCGTCCGACGAAGCGCTCGTGACGATCCCTAGCGCCCGGACCAGTGACGGCGGCCCGCCCGTGGAGCTTTCCTTCGATCTCGTCTCGCCGATGGCGGCTGCCACGCCGACGCGCATCGTCGTCCTGATGGCGGGAGGCAACGGACTGCTCGACCTCACGGCCGCGGGGATCGAGCAAGGCGCGAACAACTTCGTGGTGCGCACGCGGCAGATGTACGCGCAGGCCGGCTTCGCTGCCGCGGTCGTGGATACGCCCTCGGATCACCCGCAGGGGCTGGACGACTTCCGCGCAACGGCGGATCACGCGACCGATCTCGGAACCATCGTCCAGTGGCTGCGCGCCAAGTGGAAGGGCGTGCCCGTCTGGATGATCGGTACGAGCCGCGGAACCATCTCGGTGGCCGACGCGGCGGCGCGGCTCGCGGGCAGCGCTGCGCCGGACGGCATCGTTCTCACCTCGAGCATCACCGTCATCCCCGCGAGCGCGACGGACCAGGAATCGATCTACAGCGTCGACTTCCAGAAGATCGGGATGCCGACGCAGATCGTGCACAACAAGCTCGACGAGTGCGGGGCATCCCCGTTCTCCGGCGCGCAGACGCTCGCGACGATGTTCGCCCACACCACGTTCTTCCCGGTGGACGGTGGAGCGCAGGTGTCAACCGATAAGTGCGGGGCGCTCACGTATCACGGCTATTACATGCTCGACTCGCAGGTGGTGCCGATGATCGTGAAGTTCGTCTCGTCGAACTAGGGGAAGCCGATTTGCGGGGGATGACGGCGATGAGGCCGCCTGTCGTCGCCAAAGTTTCGACAAGGTGACCCGAGTATGGATAGAGAGGGAAGGGTGACGCTTCCCTGCGTTCGACTGTTTGCCGACCACGTCGCAGTTACCCGTACAACCGGACTCTCGTGTGAGGTCGACGAGGCGCTCGTGCCGCTCGTCGAGCTCTCGTTCGAATACGACGGCACGCTCGTGCGCGCCGGGGACGAGCGGACCCGAGTGTTCCGTGCCGCAGGAGACGGGCTGACCACCCTGGAGCGCGATCGTGCTGCCGAGCACGCGGCGCGGTGCGTCCTCGAGCGCCTCGGCGCCGTGGAGCTCGCGTGCGTCGACACAATCGCGCCGCCGCCGGGCTGCGAGCCGGACTACGTCGTTCGTGCCGACGGGGACGAGCACTCCTTCTGCACCTTCACGGCGCGCGCGCTGGCGCAGTGGCGAGCGCTCGGCTGGCGCGTGGAAATCGATCCGGCGTACCCGTTTCGCGTCGTCGAGCGCGAGCCCGCCTGGTACGCGCGCCTCGAGCCGGTCGACGAACCCGCCGACTGGTTCGGCCTGGAGCTGGGCGTCGAAATCGACGGCCGGCGCGTGGATCTGCTCGGGGTGCTCCTCGATCTGCTCGAGCGCCTCGATGCCGAGGGCGGGCTCGACGCCCTCGTGACGTCGTGCCGGCCCACGTGGGCCCTCAAGGTCAGCGAGACGCATCACGTCACGCTGCCGATCGAGCGGCTGCGGGCGCTGCTCCGCGTGGTCGCGGAGCTCTATCAGGGCGAGCGGCGCGCGCGGACGTTCCCCGAGCTCCGCGCCGGAGCGCTGCTCGAGCTCGACGAGGTCTTCCGGCGCACCGGCTCGAGCATCGCGTGGAAGGACGACAGCGGGGTGACCGAGCGTGCGAGGGCTCGCGTCCGTGTTGCGGCCGACGCGCCGCTGCCCCTGCCCCCGCCGTCCCTCCGCGCGACTCTCCGCCCGTACCAGGCCGAGGGCGTCGCCTTCCTCCAGCGACTGCGCGAGAGTGGCGTGGGCGGCGTGCTGGCCGACGAGATGGGCCTCGGCAAGACGCTGCAGACGATCGCCCACATCGCGATCGAGAAGGCCGCGGGGCGTCTTCACGGCGCACCGGCGCTCGTCGTCGGGCCGACGACGCTCGTCGGCAACTGGTCGCGCGAGATCGGTAAGTTCGCGCCCGACCTGCGTGTCGTCATCCTGCACGGCCCAGAGCGGCACGCGCGCTGGAGCCAGGTGCCCGGCGCCGACGTCGTCGTCACCACGTACCCGGTGCTGGTTCGCGACGAGGAACGCTTCGCGCAGCAACGGTTCCACCTCGCGGTGCTCGACGAGGCGCAGGCGATCAAGAACGCACGCTGCCAGGCGCGCCGCGCCCTCGAGAGCCTCCAGGCCGAGCACCGCGTGTGCCTGACGGGGACGCCCGTCGAGAACCACCTCGGCGAGCTGTGGTCCATCTTCGACTGGCTCGCCCCGGGCCTGTTCGGCGACGAGCTCGGCTTCCGACGCTTCTGGCGACAGCCCATCGAGAAGCGTGGCGACGTGGAGCGACTCGCTGCGCTGCGCGAGGCGGTGGCGCCCTTCGTGCTGCGCCGCCTCAAGCGCGACGTCGCCAAGGAGCTGCCGCCGAAGACCGAGGTGGTCTTGCCCGTGGAGCTCGGCGCCGAGCAGCGCGAGCTCTATGAGGCCATCCGGGTCGCCGCGCACGCCGACGTGCGGCGCGCAATCCGCGCGAAGGGACTGGCGGGATCGACGATCGCCATCCTCGACGCGCTCACCAAGCTGCGTCAGGTGTGCTGCGATCCTCGACTCGTCGCGATGGACGCGGCACGCGGGGTGCGCGATTCGGCCAAGCTGCAGGCGCTCCTGGACCTCCTCGACGAGCAGCTCGCGGGCGGTCACCGCGCGCTCGTCTTCTCGCAGTTCACGAGCATGCTGGCGCTCGTCGGTGAGGCGCTCCGCGCGCGCCGGATCGACCACCTCGTCCTGACCGGCGAGACGCGCGATCGCCAGCGTGTCGTCGACGCTTTCGAAGAAGGGCGCGCCGACGTCTTCCTCATCAGCCTCAAGGCCGGGGGCACGGGGCTCAATCTCGTGAGCGCCGACACGGTCGTGCACTATGACCCGTGGTGGAACCCGGCCGCGCAGGCCCAGGCGACCGATCGTGCCTACCGCATCGGACAGAAGCGGCCCGTGTTCGTACACAATCTGGTCGTCGCCGGAAGCGTCGAGGAGCGCGTGCTCGCGCTCCAGGAAAAGAAGCGCTGGCTATCGTCGACGCTCCTCGGCGACGGCGGCGCCGCTGCGCCCCTCAGCGAAGGCGACGTGGACGCGCTCTTCGCGCCGCTGGAGGGGTAGCGGACTGGCGGCGGGCGACGTCGCCCGGCGCTATCGTTCAGTCATGATGACGCAATCGCTCGCGAGCTTGCTGGTCGTGGCGATCGCGTGCTCGGGCTGCACGCGCGGTGACGGCAACGCCTCGCAGGGCGATGCGGGATCGAGCGGTGACGCCGCATCGGCTGAGGGCAGATCGGGCGACGATGCGGCTCGCGACGGCGACGCCGAGGGTGGTGGCCACGGCGCCGATGCCGGTGATGCAGGTGATGCCGGCGACGCGGGAGGGGGCGCGACGTCGACGCCGGCCATCCGCGCCAGCAGCGGTTGGCAGGTGTACGACGCGCCCGCCGGGCCCGAGTACCACTACGGCCCGTCGAGCATCATCAACGCGGACGGCAGCATCGACATGTGGACGTGCTCTCCCGGCAGCAACGGCGCGTGGGACTACGTCCGCTACCATCGCTCGACGGACGGCGGCCACACGTGGACCCCCGACGTCGTGGCCCTGCAGCCGACGGCCGGCTCGCTCGACGCCTACTCGACGTGCGACCCCGGCGTGGTCGTGATCGGCTCGTACTACTACGTCGGATACACCTCGACGACGAACTCCGCCGGCACGAACAACGACGTGTTCCTCGCGCGTTCCACGTCACCGTCCGGACCCTTCGACAAGTGGAACGGCACGGGATGGGGAGGCAACCCGCAGCCGATTCTCACGTACACGGGCGACCCCTCTTCCTACGGCTACGGCGAGCCGGCGCTCGTGCTCGTGGGGAAGAAGCTCTACGTCTACTACTCCGACGACGAAGCGACGCAGTACACGAACGTCGCCACCGTGGACGACGCGACCGTGGATGACTGGCCTGCGCACCTCGTCGACCACGGCCACGCCATCACGCGCACGCGAAACGCGCAGGATTCGGCGGACGTCGTCTACGTGGACTCGCTCGGGCTCTTCCTCGCCGTCACGACGTACGAGCGCTTCACGTCGAACGCGAGCGTCGCGGCGTATGTCTCGAAAGATGGCCTGTCGTTCACGCCCGTTCCGTACTTCGGCGTCCGCGCCCAGCAGGGGGCGCACAACATCGGCATCAGCAGCGATCCGTCCGGACACTTCGACGTGAAGGCCGCCAACTTCGTCGCCTACGCGTACCAGCCCACCGGCGATGGATGGGGACAGTGGCCGACGTTCCTCGACCCCATCCAGCTCGCCTCCTCGCCGCTCGGTACGCCCGTCGCTGGGGAGGTCTCCTCCATCGTCAACGGGAGCGACTGGAACTGGTCCGGCCCGCGCGCGTGGGACGGCGATCCCACGACCGTCTACTCGAGCGACTCGCATGGAACCACGGCGACGGCGACCGAGTGGGCGATGGTCGACACCGGAGCGACGTACGCGCTCTCCGGCGTGACCCTCGTCCCCCGAGCGGGCGGCTACGGCTTTCCGGTCGACTTTTCGATCCAGACGAGCGCAGACGGCAGCGCGTGGACCGACGTCCCCGGTCAGTCACACACCGGATTCCCCGATCCCACGGCTCCCGTCGTCATCACGTTCGGTGCGCCCGTTTCCGCGCGCTACCTCCGGATCAACGCGACGCGACTGGGCGCGGACAACCTCGGCAACTGCTACCTGCAGCTCGCCGAGATCGTCCCCGCCGTCCACTGACGACTCAGCCGCAGGTGCCGTAAGTCATCGGCAATCCCTTGGTGCCGCCGGTCTTGCATGTAGTGCCCTGCGGACAGCCGCTGTTGGCCGCCGTCGGGTCGCAGAGCTGCGTGCTCTTGCCGTTGCACGCCGGCGCGCAGACCGAGGCGTTGCCGCCGGCATTGAGGCAGCAGACCTGGCCCATCATGCAGTCGGCCGTGGCGGCGCACTTCAGCGCGACGCCCATGCAGCCGCCGCCCAGGCAACTGAAGTCGAACGCCGAGGCGGCGTCGCCCGGCGTCACGCAGCACACCTGCGCCATCATGCACGAGCTCGTGCCACACGCGAGGCCACCGCTCGATCCGCCGTCCTTCGTTCCGCCGTCGCCCGAACCGCCGTCCTTCGATCCGCCATCGCCCGCGCTGCCGCTGCTGCTGCCGCTGCTCGACGACGCGGTGCCGCTGCTGCTGCCGCTCGAGCTGGAACCGCCGCTGCTGGACGACGCGGTGCCGCTGCTGCTTCCACTGCTGCCGCTGCTGCTACTGCTGCTGTCCTCGTTGCCCCCGTCGCCAGCATTCCCGCCGCCATTGCCCGAAGAGCTGCCGCACGCGATGCCCGCCAGACCCAAACCGACCAACACCGCCAACAAGCTCTTCTTCATGACTAGCCTCCTCCCAGTCCATTCAGTCCACTTCAATCGTTGACCGATCACTGGATCGGTTCGATGCAACGACCCATCGTGCAGGGCACCCCGTTGCAGCACTGCGCCGACGTAGTGCACACCTGGCCGTAGAGCGCGCAGGTGGGACCGGCATCGGGGGTGCTGCCCGAGGAGCTGCCGCTGCCCGAGGACGAACCGCTCGACGACCCACACGGACCGCACTTGCCCATGCTGCTGCCGGTCGGCAGGATGCAGGAGGCGCCCACGCAGCAGTCGGCGCTCGTTGTGCACGCCCCGCCGCACGCGACGCAGTTGCTCGCGTTGCAGACGAACGGCGGGTTGCCGCCGGGGTTCGGCACGCACGGGTTGCCGTTGCAGCAGTCGGCGCTCGTCGCGCACGCGGCGCCCGCGTTCGCGCACATCCCGCTGGCGCAGCGGGGGACGCCCAGGTTGTCGGGCCGGCACGCCGTGTTCGCGTTGCCCAGGCCCGCGCAGCAGTCCTGGTTCGCGTTGCACGACGTGGTCATGAGCTTGCAGACGTCGCCGTTCGGCGTGCAGCCCATGTGCTGCTGACAGAAGCCGTTGATGCACGCCACCGCCTTGCCGGAGGTGGGGATGCCTGCGTCGATCAGCGCGCTCGAACCGCAGCAGTCGTCGTCGGTGACGCACGTATCGCCCTCGACGTGGCAGCCCGTCGCCGGCTGACAGATGTCGACGCCCGTCGGCCCCCACGGCGCGCACAGGCGGCTGCAGCAGTTGCCGCCGCAACCTCCGTCGCCGGCCGGGGAGTTGCAGAGCTGTCCGTCTGCGGCGGAGCAGTTCCCGCCGAAGGCGAACTGACCGCAGGTGCCGACGCTGGCGCCGTTCGGAACGGTGCAGGTGCCAACGCAGCAGTCGGTGTTGGAGTGGCACGCGTCGCCCGTCTGACCGCAGAACGAGGAGGGCTGGCAGCTGCCGCCGCTGCAGTAGCCCGAGCAGCAATCGCCGTTCGCCATGCAGGCATTGCCCAGCGTCTTGCACATCGAATTGAGCGCGGCGCACTTGCCGCCGGTGCAGGAGCCGCTGCAGCACTGGCTGTTCCCGGTGCATGCCGTGCCGTCGGAGGCGCAGGTCGGGAAGGCGCAGGCGCCCTTGTCGCAGACGCTGCTGCAGCAAGCGCCGTTCGAAGCGCACTTGTTGCCGAGCGAGATGCACCCGCCGTCGCTGCCGAACGGGTTGCCGGCGTCGCCGATGTTCACCGAGCCGCTGCTGCTGCCGCTCGATGTCGCGTCTCCGGCGTCGCCCCCACCGCCTCCGGTGCCATTGCTGCTACCGCAGGCGATGAACGAACTCCCAGAGACGAGGCCCACCAGGGCGGCCACCCACACGACAAAGGCGCTTCGCCGAAGGAACATGGGCTGGCAGTGTGCAGGCGTCGTTCCAAGGGGGCCAAGTCCATGAAAGGAGCAACAATGGCACCCGGAAAGTCGACCGAATCGGAGCGGCCAGTTGCCATCAAGTGGTCAGTCGACCTGCCACTTATGGAAGCCGGACAGCCTAGGGGGCGGAGGTGTCGGTTCGTAGATTCGCGGGCATCGCATCGCCCGTGAGCGTCTGCAGAAACGCGACGATTGCACCCTGCTCGTCGGCCGAGAGGTTCAGTGGCACCATGAGCGGATCCTTGGTTCCGGCGTAGTGGCCGGGATCGTCGCCGCCTTCGTTGTAGAAGTTGGCGACGTCGGGGAGCCCGGCGTACTGCCCGGCGTGCATGTAGGGGCCGACCATCGCGGCGTGGCGAAGGTCCTTGGTGCGGAACGCCCCGAGCTCGTCGGGGGTCTGACTCACGCCTCGGAGCAGCGCGCTCGATCGGTCGTCGCTGTACGGTCCCGACGAGTTGAACGGGCTCGCGAGCAGCGCGGGCACGGCGTCCGATCGGCCGTTGTCCATCGGGGGCGCGTGGGGACCTCCGTCGTCCTGGCCGACGCCCGTGACGTGGAACTTCTCGTCGGTCATGAACGGTCCGTCGTGGCACGCGACGCATGCCGCCTTGCCGGCGAAGAGCCCGAGGCCTTGCTTCGCCTGCGTGCTGATGGCTGCACGGTCGCCCGCGACGTAGCGGTCGAACGGGGTGTTGCGGCTCGTGAGCAGGCGCACGTACGCCTCGAGCGCCTTGCCGGCGTTCGCGAAGATTCGGTTCGCGATGTCCTGATCGGCCGGCGTCATCGTCTCCCACGGTCCGTCGGGCGCCGTGGGTGAAGCCTTGGGCATGCCCGTCGGCGGGAAGCGCGACGCGTCCGGGGCGGTCGGATCGAGCGCGGGATCAATCGGCGTCGGAAAGACCGCGTCGTAATCGGCGCGGTACTTGGCGTAGATCACGTGATCGAGCGAGAGACGGCTGGACGCGAGCGCCTCCTCGTTCTCCACGCAGCCGATCGCTGCAGACCAGAGCGTGTCGAAGCGGCCCGCCCAGCCGAACCATCGATAGAAGGCGACGTCGACGAGCGACGGCGCGCGGCGCGGCATCCAGCCAGCGCCGAGGCTCGTGTTGGCGGGGCGAGAGCGGTCGTCGAGGAACCAGCCGCTCGCGTCGTGGCAGGAGGCGCACGAGACCTTGCCGGTGTCACCCGCGCTGCCGAGCCCGCCGTTCGTGCCGTCGTTTCCGACGGCGAGGGGACCCGAGTAGGTCTTCTCGAAGAAGAGCCGCTGGCCGAAGGCCGCTGCCCTCGCTTCGTCGGCGAAGGCATTGGTGGAATCAGCCGGGAGAGCCGGCAGCGGCGACAACGTCTGGATCGTCGCCCACGTGGCGGACGAGAAGCCGTCGACGGTCTGGTCGGAGCTCCCGCACGCCAATACGATCAGCGCCGACGCCAGCACGATTGCGGGACGCGACTGGGAGCGCACACCACCTCCCTCTCCGTCGGAATATGGAGCACGGGCGCCCCGGTCACCCCTTGCCGGACGGGATACGCGCGTTGCCGCGTGCGTCGCACTTGCCGCTTCGGAAAGCGTGCTTGCCGGTGACGCGCTGGTCCTCGCTCGGTGCCAGAGGTAATGGCGCGACATGCGAATTCACCTTGCCGTTGCGGGTCTTTTCATCATGGGTGCGGGCGCAGCCGGTGCCGGGCTTGCAGCGTGCAGCTCGAGCTCCTCGGGCGGCGGAGGAACGTCGAGCAGCAGCAGCGGCAGCAGCGGAGGGAGCAGCTCGGGCGGCGGCAGCGGCAGCAGCAGCGGCGCTTCGATGACCGTCTCGTGCACCGACTACTGCACGACGATCCTCCAGGCCTGCGGTCAAGCCGATGGAGGACCGACCAACACGAACCAGTTCTACGACCAGACCAACTGCATGAACACGTGCAGCCTCTGGTCGAAGGGCGCCTACGGCGACATGGGCGACTCGGTCGGCTGCCGGCAGGCCAAGGCCCATGCGGCACTGACGGATCAAACGCAGTGCGAAGCTGCCGGCCCGGGCGGCGGTGGCGTGTGCGGCATGCGCTGCGACGATTACTGCACCATGGTCATGGGCCACTGCACCGTCGCCAATGGTGCCGACCCGCCCTACGCCTCGGAGGCCGACTGCATGTCCGCTTGCATGGGGTACAGCTACGACACGTCGGGGCTCGATTACGACCCGAACGCGATCAGTCATCTCAATTGTCTCGATTACCATCTGCGCGAATCGCTCAGCGATCTGGCCGGCCAGGGCATCGACGGCGGGCATTGCGATGACCTGAGCATCGACGGCGGCACGACACGCGGTGCCTGCCACCCGTGAGGGCGGGAGCAGCGGCGCTGGCGGTCGCCGTCGCGGCCTTCGCCACGGCCACGACGGCGTGCAGCTCCTCGACCTCGGGCGAAGGCGCGACCGAGGGTGACGGCGGCCCCGACGCAGCCGCCTCCGACTACTGCCTCGAGGCCGGCTCCCGCGGTGACGGGAGCCGCTTCACGGATCTCTATCGCGACTTCTTCGGTCCCGAGGGAGGGGCCTCGTGCAGCGCCACGTCGATTTGCCACGTCCCCGGAGGAACGGGTTTGAAGACGAGCGGCTACGAGTGCGCACCGGATCAGGACGGGTGCTGGCTGTCGATGACGAGCAGCATCGTTCCCGACGGTGGGACCCCGATGCCTGAGTCGACGGGCCTCTACAAGGCACTCCGGAAGGCGCCACCGACGCCGGGCAGCGGGCCGATGCCTCGCAACTCCACGTTCGCCTTCTGTCCCGCCGACCTCCAGCGCATCACGACGTGGATTCAGAACGGCGCCCCAAACGATTGAGGTCGACGTCCGCGATCGTCGCCCATCGAGGCATGCAGCCTTGCTGCCTCGAGCCGGTGGAGGTGCGGTGATGAAGCGTTGGATGTGGGGCCTTGCAGCGGCGTTCGCGACGGCCGGGACGGTGGCGACGGCGTCGACGGTCCAGGCGGACGAGAAGAACGAGCACGAGACGCCCGTATCGATCGACAACATCCCCAAGCGGCAAGGTCCTCAAGCGAGAGACGGAGGGCAGCGAAAAACAGAAGCGGTGAGCGCCAGATGGAGGAAACCATGCTGAAGCAAGTTGCATTGTTCACTTCCTCTGCGCTGATCGTCGCCGCGGCCGCGTGCGGAGGCGAGTCGTCCTCGGTCGAGGACGAACAGGGCGCGCCGCAAGCGGACACCGCCGGGGAAGCGTTGAAGAGCGGCGTTCAGCCGCCCATCGGCAGTGTTCCACCTGGCGGCCGACCCGTTGTCGGATGGGGGCGCGGCCGAGGGCTGCGTCGCGGTTGGGTCAACGGGAGGTGGGCTCCTGGTTGGGGCTGGAATCGCGGTGTCTGGGTCGTTGGAGGCGGTGCCCAGTACTCGTGCGCGACCGACGACGACTGCGCTGGTACTAGCCCTAGTGCCAGAGGCTCGCGTCGGCGAGGAAGTACGCGGCCTGGCCCGTCTCGGTGCACTCGACCAGCTCCGCGACGAGATCCTGGCGGCCGCAAGGCACGCGCGCGTACTCGCCCGACTGGAGTAGATGATCGCGTCCCGGGTTTCCGCCGACGCGGAGCTGCTGCGCGTCCGTCGAGACCGAGAGCGAGACATCGACGCCCTCGACGTTCTGCCAGAACGGGCTCTGGCCGACGTGCGCCACGAGCCACAAGCGACCATCGCGCCCGCGGACGGTCAGCGTGTCTTCGACTTCGCCGTCAGGCCTGCGCCGCCGTTCGTGCTCGATTCGAACACGCCGCCCGAGGAGCGGACGCAGGTCGAGCGACGCCGGCAGGTGATACGCGAGCCACGCGACGGCCGCACGGAACCCCGGCGTGCCGATGTCGAGGCGCTCCTCGTCGACGTGCCGCACGACGCCCTCCACGAAGGGGACGAACGATTGGCGTCCGTCCCGCTCGAGCGCGAAGCCGAGCGGGGGAAGCTCCACGGTCACCCATTGCTCGTCGACCCAGTCGAAGTCTCTCGCGGCTACCATGCGCCGGCGTAGGTGCGAGGCCCGTGCCGACCCGGCGCGCGCACGGCCGGCGGATTTGCCTCCAAGTTCCCAGCGTTTGCCGCGATCCAGCGCGACACCGCTGTCGCGATGGTTCTCCGGCGACCGCGTCGCGTCTGTCCCGAAAGCCCCGAGCCCGTGGCCTGGGATGGGAGCGGCGGCCCAGAGCACAGATCCGAGGCCGCCGCTCCCGCGTGGTGTTGCTTGGCTGACCACCCCGGCCCGAAGGCGCACCCTGTACTCGGGTGCGGATACATCACAAGGGACGGACGCCTGATTTCGAACGCTTCCAGCGAGAGACAAGACGCACGTTACCGGTCGGTAACCCCAATGGGTCGCGGTTTGCCGGATCGGATACCACCGTTGCCTCTCGCGCTCTCCCTCACCGCTTCGTCCCCCGTGCCGAGCGCTACGTGGGCAGACGTTTCCGGACGCGCGCGATCTCGAGCCTCATCTTCTTCTCGTTGCTCTCGCGGACGACGACCTTCGCGATGGGAACGAATGCCTTCCACTTCGGTGCGCTCGTCTCGGGCTCACGCGAAGCGTCGATCGCCGCACGAATCATCGCCGGCGTGACACGCTTGCCCTCCCGGGGGAATGCCTGACGAAAGTCCGAGGCCAGGCTGTCGGCAGCCATGCTTGCGTGCTTCTCCCACACCTTCTTCGGATACACCTCCCGCGGGTGCATCCGGACGAATGCTGCCTGCTCGATGAGCTCCACGAGCACGACGAAGGCGATCCATTCGTCGCGCTTGGCTCGATAGAACGCGCGGACGAGGTCGCGGACGATCTTGCGGTGACTCTCGACGACCTTCCGGTCGCCTGGCCGTTCCCGCACGGGAAGCAAGCTGTTCTCCGCGTCGAGGGCCTCGAATTCATCCGCCATTCGCGTGAGGTGCGCCGCGAGCAAGCGCGCGTTTCGGGCGTCGCGATCGCTGCTCTGAGCGAGCGCCGCCTCCACGGCGAGGCTATGCGCCTGCATGCGCTTCCAAGCCCGCCCCCATCCGGGTTGCGCGGCACCTTGAGCCCACACTTCGGGGTAGGCGCCATATCGCTCCGCTGTCTCCCGGCTGCCGATGTAAAGCGGAACCCGCCCCATCCTGTCGCGCGTGCCGCCCTCACGCTTCCCGTTCGTCTTGGCCATGCGCGCTCTCATGTGTAGCGCAGCTCGCGCACCACGTAGAACAGACAATCCGTCGCCGCCGCGAGGGGATCGGTCGTCATCATGACCGGGATCACCTCGCGGGCCGTAACGAGCGCGCCGTCGTGCGACTCGAAGAGGGCGTGCGCCACGTCGAGGCCCGCCTCGTTGCAAGCGACCAGTGGCCAGGTGGCACCCCGCCTGATCCAGCCGATGCGCGTCCCTGCAGGCAGGCGCGAGAAGTTGTGACGGTCGACGTCGTCGTCGAGCGTGAGATCGACGCCCGGGGTCGGCGCCATCGCGAAGGAGACTCGCGCTCCGGGACGAAGCGTCACGCGGACGGCGTCGCCGAACAGCGTCAGCCGCGGCGACTCTCGGGGGCGCGGGAGCGCGTCGAGTGAGACGTAACGCCGCAGGCCTTCGCGCGCGACGCGGTCGGCCTCGGCGGTGCCGGCACGTCCACACTCGATGGTCGCCACGGGCAACGAGGGAGCAAATGCCTCCATGAGCGACCCGATGCGCAGCTCGGAAGTGATGAGTCGCTCTGCGAAGAGCGACACGAGGCCGGCGCGGGCCTCGTCGAACCGCGTCACGATAGAGTAGGGCGGGTTGTGCCCCGAGTTGTTGTGCAGGTCGACGAGCGCCTCCGGGTGCGCCTCGTCCAGGATCGAGAGCAGCGAGCGCGCGATGGTCCCGTCGGCGCCGTCCCACGGCGGACGAAAGCAGCGGTTCAGATCGCGCCGTCCGGGTAGCATACGCTTCGACGCGCGAGCCGCCTCGACGGCGCCGACGATGCACACCACGTCGACCGCGGGCGTCGTGTCATCGCGCAGCAGCGCGTGAATCGCGCACAGCCCCGAGGGCTCGTTGCCGTGGAGCAAGCCCGTGACGGCGCGCGTGCGCTTCCGGTCGCGCCCGCGGATGCGGAAGACCGTTGGGCGCTCGAGCGAGGAAAGAAACTGACCCACGTCGGCGGGCACGTCCTGCTGCGCCACGTCGGCACGAACCTCCACGCTGGCGTGTTGCGTCACGCACCCTCCTCGGGCCACTCGTGCACCGGCCGTCCGAGCGCCGACAGCTCCGCGTAGCGCGCGAACATCCGCTCGAGCGTCTCCGGGCTCGGTCCGCCCAGGCGCTCCACGATCCGTCGCTGCCACGTCGCCCCCGTCGTGCGCGCCTCGACGCGCCCGGCCACGATCCGCATCGCGCCGGCGATCTCCTCCTTCGCGACTCCGGCTCGCTCGAGACCGCGGCGCGCGACCGGAAGCAGTTCGGGCACCAGTGCGAGCACGGACACGCGGCGGGGCGACGGGCATTCTTCGCACGGCCAGAGCAGCTCGGCGTCGAGGCCGTGGCGTGCGGCCTCGTAGAAGTTGCGGCGCGCATGGCCGAAGGTGAGCCGGTGGAGGAGCGCCCCGGAATGCTCGGCGAGTCCGAGCGTGAGCCCGGTGAGCAGCGCGGCGCTGGCGACGGTGTCCGCGACCGTCGGGCCGGAGGGAAGCGCGCGCATCTCGATGCGCAGGTGGCCGCCCTCGGTGTCGTCGTACACCGCGCGGTTCCAGCGCCACACGGTGCTGTCGTGCAGCCGCAGCTCGCGCAGCGCCGGCACCTCGCCCGCGCGCACCCGGGCGAGCGGATCTTCGGAGGAGAGGATGGGCAGGAGCGGCGCGTGCATCGCGACCGTCTCGGCGAAGAGCTCGAAGGCTCCTTCGCGGACCCAGCCGTGCCCGAACGAGACGCGCGCGGGCCGGAACTCCTCGCCGAGCGTCTCGGGGCGATCGTCGACCGACTGGCGGAAGAGCGCGATGCGCGTCTCGTCCCAGAGCCGGCGACCGAGGAACGTCGGCGAGTTCGCGCCGAGGGCGAGCACGACGGGCGTGGCCAGCTGCGCCGCGTTGTACGCGCGCGCGTAGTCCCCCGGCGCGACGCGCAGGTGCAGCTGGAACGCCGTGTTCGCCCCCTCGAGGGTCACGTCGTCGGTCTCGACGTCGAGCGTGTCCTGGCCCTCGATGTGGACGTGAGACGGTCCGTGGCGGCTGGCGCGGACGTGAGCCGACAGCGCGCGGTAGCGAGGGACGTCGGTCAGCGCGCCGGGCCGCAGGTCCGATGGCTGGAGCGTCGGGAGGATGCCGATCGTGACTACGCGCGCGCCGTGCCTCGACGCGGCGCGGCTCGTCTCGCGCAGCGCGCCCGAGAGCTCGTCCGCGAGCGCCGCGAACGGACGGCCCGCGAGCGGGAGGGGGCGCGTGTTGATCTCGAGATTGAACCGGTCGATCTCGAGCGAGATGCGCGGGTCGACCGCGTCGGCGAGGATCTCGCGGTTGAGCGGTCGCGGGCGTCCGCGCGCGTCGACGAGATCGACCTCGAGCTCGGCGCCGATGGTGGCCGGCCCCTCCCCGAACCCCGGGCGACCGAGCAGCGCCCGGAGCGCCTCGAGGCACTCGCGCAGCCTCGAGCCGAAGCGGACGTACTCCACCTCGTCGAAGCGGTCGCGGTCGATGCCGAGGCCCATGCTCCGTGCATGGGCATGGCTCGCGCCAGGTGGAACTTACTGCGCGATCGGCGCCGCCTTGCAGCCGACGAGGCTCAGGTACATCACGATGTTCTTCACGTACTGCTGCGTCGCCGCGTTCTGCCCCAGCCCGTACGTCCGCTGCCAGCCGGAATCGAAGATGAAGGGACGCGGCGCCTGCCCCGAGCCGACGGAGGCGGCGCCGACCGCGATGGTCGCGTTGCCAGAACCGTCATGCGCGATGACCTGATAGACGGCGCCTCCCGGAACCGACGCGGCGATGGAATCGCTCTTCGACGTCTGCGTCGTCGCGTTTCCGAACTGCTGCTTCACGGTGTCGACCAGCGAGCTGACGCCTTTGAAGAGGAGGTGCTGCGAGAGCTGCGCGCCGGTGAGGTAGGAGTCGGGTTGCGCCGGCAGTCCGGCGACCGAGAAGAATCCCGGCGGCGTCGTCTCTTCGGTGAAGACGGTGCCCATGCCGAGATCGTTCGTGACGGTGTTCGCGTGCGTGACGAATCCGTCTCCCGCGGCGACGAGCATCGGGATGCACGCGCCGGTGGTGGCCGACAGGACGCCCTGGAAGAGCGCATCGCCCACCGGGATGTCGCTCGGGTCCTGGTCCGAGCCGGAGAGCACCCAGATCTGCGTGTAGTCCGCGACGGAGGAGTGCTCCAGGGTGGAGAGGATGTCGGCGACCGTGTTGGCCGCCGCCATCTGCTTGCAGGAGCCCGTGCTGCCGCTCTGATACAGGCACTTCACGTGCATCACGTTCTCGAAGTGGTGGTAGTCCACGCTCGTTCCGGGGCACGCGCTCGTGACGACCGGGAGCGCCACCGCGGCGAAGTCCCCGCCGCCGCCTCCCGTCCACCAGCCCGATCGGAAGTCGAAGACCACGATGTCCTGCGCGCGCGTCGAGCAACCGAGCGCCGTCGGGGGTGTGTATGTCCCCGACGAGGTCGTGGAGCCGCCGTCCATCCCTCCGAACGTCGGACCGCCGTCGCCGCCGGCCAGGTTGCCACCGCCGCCGCTGCCGGACGAACCGCCCGACGACGAGCTGCCGCCACCGGACGGGTCGGAGTTCCCGAAGCCCTCGCTGTGCTCGCCGGGCGAAGCTCCGCAAGCAGTCACCAGGGCAGCTCCGAGCGCGAATACCAGCGGGAGACGGGTGGGCTTGTGCATCGCGGGCCAGAGCTTTCCACGGTCCTTTACACGTGAAGGGCCCCGCCGGGGTTTGAGACGCCGAATGAGACGCCGGCTCTACTTGGACGTGATCTGCACGAGGCCGGCCGCCTGGTCTGCCGGCCCTCCGGCCCCCTGGAACGTCGTTCCGACCGACGCGATCCCCAGGAGCTCGCGCGCGAAGAACGCGGTGAAGTAGCGCACCGCGTAAGCGAGGACGACCTGCTGGTTGGCCGTGCCCATGGGCACGCACACGCCACAGTCCACGCAAGCGGATTGAACCTCGAACTCCGTGTGAGACGCGTTGACCGCAGTGATGAGCACCGAAGGCGACGGCGCCGCGGCGTAGAGGACCTGATAGTTGATGTTGGCGGGCGTGCAGAAGGTCGCGACCTGCCCGCCGAGGAACGTCGTGGGAATCCCCACGCTGCCGAGGTTCGTGGCGGCGAGCTCCGTGCTCTCCGTGAATCCGTCGATGGTGCCGGGGTCGTCCGGGTCTATCCCGAACCACGCGACGATGTGACCGACGAGCGCTTCGGCCGAGAGCAGCGATGCCTGACCGCCGCGTGAGTGGCCGGTGAGGCCCACCTTGGTGAGGTCCACCGTCCCGTGCAGCGGGCTGGATGCATCGGAGTTCTGCGCCGGGAGCCAGGTGCCGACGACGTAGGTCAGATCCGCGGCGATGACCTGGGACTGCACGGCCAGGCCCGGGTCGTCGCGCACGAGCACGACGATGCCGTAGCTCGCCAGCCGTTCGGCGTACGGCGCGTAAGCCGCCGTCGGTTGCTGCAGGCCGGGCGTCAGGCTGACGAGCGGATGCGCGCCCGGCGAATAGGGGAGATAGATGTTCTCGGTGAAGGTGTCGGCCCCGTTCGTCACCGTCGCCGTGGTCGTGGTGAATGCAATGGGCCCGTTCTCGTCGAAGTTCGGGCCGCCCGCGTCCCCTCCGGCTTCGGCCGAGGAGCCAGTGGCGTCCGGCGATGCGCCACCGGCATCATGTGCGGCGTCGCTCCGGAGAGTCTCCCCATCGCTTTCCGGCCCCGCGTCGGTCCGGACCATCGCGTCGTCCGCGCTCGGTGCCGCATCACGGACGCCATCCGCCGCGCTCGCGCTCCCGCACCCGGCGCAGGCGGACATCAGCGACAGCAGCCAGGCTCGCGAATGGCTTCGCATCGACCTGAACCCGCGCTACCACGCGACGGGCCTCGCTGCACGTCTCGCTAGACGTCTCAGAGGATGCGCCGTCTTTTCAAACGGTGGCGCGTAGACCGTCGCACATGATCGCCAGCAGCCGTTCGCGGCCGCGCGCGTCGACGCCGTGCTGCTTGGCCGCCGCCATCGTGCCCATCGTGAGCGCCAGCACCTCGCGGACATCCACGTCGCGCCGCACGGCCTTCGCGCGCTGCGCGCGCTTGAGAAGGGCCTCGAGCGCCGCGTGCAGCTCCTTCTTGAGGGCGACCAGCTCGCGCGCGACGTCGGAACCCATCCCGGCGAGCGCATCGATGAAGTCCTTCTTCACGCCCCCCTCCTCCACGATGCGCGAGAGCATCGCGAAGAATGCCTCCCCGGCGTCCTTCGCCTTGCGTCCTTCGCGGGCCTCGTCGACGAGCGCCTGCATGCGGCCGATCACGATGGCCTCGAAGAGCGCCTCCTTCGTCGGGAAACGGCGATAGAGCGTCCCCACGCCGAGCCCCGCGCGCCGCGCGATCTCGTCGATGGGGACGGCGAGGCCCTCGGCGGCGAAGACCGCCTGCGCGACCTCGAGCACCCGCAGCCGGTTGCGCTCGGCGTCGGCACGGAGGGGTCTGCCGCGCGCCGTCATGGCTTGACAAACGGAGGGCGCGTTCCGTATAACAATCGAACCGGAATCATCGTTCCGATTGTAGCCGACCCACGCGGCGAAGAGGAGGTTCCAATGAACGAGCCACTCAGCCCGCGCGCCCTGTTCGAGCGCTTCGAAGCGGGTGCACGGCAAAGGACCACGGACGACGAGGCGAGCACCGCGCTCGTGCGCCGCTATTTCGAGATGTGGAACACCGGCGAGGGCGCCCTCGCCGACCAGGTGCTGGGGCCCCGGTACGTCGACCACGCCCATCCGGACGTCATCGGCCCCGCCGCCGCGCGCTCGATCGCGCCACGCTTCCACAAGAAGCATCCCGACGCGCGGATGACGTTCGAGATCCTCGGCGCCGATGCGGAGTACGTCGCCGTCCGGAACACGATCCGGAAGACGTCGCAGGACGGTCAGCCCATCGAGGTGACGGGGAACGCGCTCTTTCGCATCGGCGCCGGGCGGATCGTCGAGCAGTGGAGCTGGTACCCGGGGACGAAGACGGGGCGCGTCAGCGTTGCTTCGCGCCGGGCGACCCCAGGGTGACTCTCTGGTCCCCGTTGACCTTGTCGAAGTCCGACTCGTTGTACTGGGGCGTATTTTCGATCTTCTGCTTCGTCGTCCCCGGGGGCGCGAGCAAGCCATCGCCGTGCTTCGACAGGTCTGCCAGCGCGATGGTCACCTTGTGCTCGTTTAGGCCGAGGAAACCACCCGTCGCGATGACGGCCGCGTAGAGGTTCGTCTTCTTGTCGCGCACGATCGAGTCGACCGTCCCGACCTCGTCCCCGCTCTCGTTGTAGACCTTCTTTCCCTTGAGGTCGTCCGCACGCATGGTCTCGACCTGCGCGGCCTGATCCTGGCTGCCCAGGTCCTCCTGGGCGACAGCCGTCAGAGGCGCTCCGAGAGACACCGCAAGGATGGACGTCGCTAGAATCGTCTGGATCGGTCTCATGATCTCTCCTCGAGTCAAGGCGCGGTTGTGCGCCGGTTGCCGCCATCCCGAAACAGAATCCGTGCCCGCGCGCGGCGCCTGAAGCGCTAGAGCGCTGGCGCGCGCGGCGCGTCGCGCATCCACAGACCCCCGACGACGAGCGAGACGAGGCAGATGCCGATCGGATAGGCGAGCCCCGCGTAGACGGCTCCTGCACCGAAATGCGCCCTCGCCCAGGCCGACGAGCTGATCGCCGTCGCGACGAAGGGCAGGAAGCCGCCGAACCAACCATTGCCCAGGTGGTAGGGCACCGACAGGGAGGTGTAGCGGATGCGCGCCGGGAAGAGCTCCACGAGGAACGCGGCGATGGGCCCGTACGTCATGCAGAAGTAGACGAGGAGCAGCGTCAGGAGCAGCACCACGGCGGGCCCGTTGATCTGCGCCGGGTCCGCGACAGGCAGCCCGCCGGGATTGGAGAAATGCTTCAGCCCCGCGTAGATGGGGACGAACGTGAGCGCGCCGAGCGCGCAGCCGGTCATCATGATGACTTTGCGGCCGATGCGATCCGAGAGCCACCCGAAGAACACGAAGAGCGGCGTGGTGAGGACGGCGGAGATCGATACGAGGAGGTACGAGGTGCGCCAGCCGATCTTGAGCGTCGCCTCCATGAAGGTCAGCGCGTAGAACTCCGCCGCGTAGGAGACGACGCCCTGCGCGGCGCAGATCCCGAACAGCGCGACGAGCACGTACCGGAGGTTGAGCGCATTGGTGAAGCTCTCCTTGATCGGATTCTTCGACACGCCGCCGGTCGCCTTGAGCTCGGCGAAGACTGGCGACTCGGCCATCTTCATGCGGATGTAGAGAGAGACTCCGAGCAGCACGAACGAGAGCAGGAACGGCACGCGCCAGCCCCACGCCCGGAACGTGTCCTCGCCGAGCGCGATGCGCGTCGTGCCGATGACGATCATGCTCAGGAGAAAGCCGAGCACCGCCGTCGTCTGGATGAAGCTCGTGTAGAACCCGCGTCGATCGTCCGCCACGTGCTCGGCCACGTACGTCGTGGCGCCGCCGTACTCGCCCCCCAGCGCCAGCCCCTGGACCAACCGGAGTCCGACGAGCAGCACGGTGGCCCCGAGGCCCGCGGTGTCGTACGTGGGAAGCAAACCGATGAGCGCCGTGGCGAAGCCCATCGATCCCATGGTGAGGAGGAAGGTGTACTTGCGGCCGATGCGGTCCCCGAGGTGCCCGAAGAGGACGCCGCCGAGCGGTCGCACGCAGAAGCCGGCGCCGAACGTCGCGAGGCTGGCGAGGAGCTGCGCCGTGTCGTTGCCGGCCGGAAAGAACAGGTGTCCGAAGAAGACCGCGAGGCTGCCGTAGAGAAAGAAGTCGTACCACTCGAACAGCGTGCCGAGGGACGACGCGACGACGACGCGGAGCAAGCCCTAGCGCCTCATCGGGCGGGCGGGTCGAGCGCCGCGCCCAGCCGTCGGGTATCGCGTTCGTAGAGCGTCACACCGCGATGCACCGTCTCGACGTTGAAATCGGGCGGGTGCCATTCGACACGCGCGAGGATCGTCGTCACCCCGAAGGTCTGCAGCGTCGAGGAGCACATCGGGTACGCCTTGCCGTGGTTGACGACGTCCGCCGCCCACGCCGCCATCTCTGGAGTGACCTTCGCATCCTTCACTTGCACCCAGCCGGCCGGCACGGGCGGATTGGCCGCCACCTCGGGTTTCCGGGGGCACGCTCCGGGAGGGACGATGGGAGCGACGAGGACCGGGCCTGCGGGCCCTTCTTCGCGCGCGGCTCCCCCGCATCCCATCGCGACCAGACCGAGCGCGCACGAAAGCACGACGCAAATGGAGAGGTTGGGAGGCAAACGGGTTCCAGAATATCATGCGCGGCATGTCGATCCTCGGACGAGTGGTGGCTGTGGGATGCGCGGCGGTCGCCGTCGCCGCGTGCAGCGGATCTTCGAGCAGCACCGGCACCTCCGGGTCGGCGTCGGTCAGCGGGACGATCGGCGGCCAGTCGGTGCCGACGACGAACGTCGTCGCGGTCGTCGGCAGCGAGACGACCAACGGGGCCACCGTGCAGCTCGACAGCATCGTCCTCACCAGCGTGTCCGATGCTTGCTCGTTCCTGCAGAACCCCACCCATCGGATTCCCAGCAACTCGACGCTGGTGCTCGCCGCCGGGGCCATCGGGCCCTCGGTGCCGACGGGCACCTTCAACATCGGCATGTACGGGTACGCGCAGTACGACGCTGACAGCTCCACCTGCGTCCTCACGACGAGTGAGACGGCCAACAGTGGCTCGGTCGTGCTGACGAGCGTATCGTCGGACTCGATCGTGGGGACCTTCGACGTCACGATGCCCAACGGCGATCACCTGAGCGGGAGCTTCACTGCGGCGGTGTGCTCGGGAGTGTCCTACCAGCAGCTCCAGAACGCGCAGACGGCGAACCTGCCCTGCCAGCAGTAGCTATCGCGTCGACGGCGGCGTCGAAGGCGCCCCCGGAGGGAGCATCGAGGGCGAACCCAGCGCGCGTGCGCTCTGCGGACCCGGCGCCGCGCTGCTGCGGGGCATGCGCACGCCGCCGAGCTCCCACACCACGTCGGCCACGCGCCGCCACTCGCCCCACCCCTCGCGCCAGACCATCGCGCCCTCCGGGAGGAGGCGGAGCATCGCGCCCCGGGTCAGCACCGTGCCGGTGATCGGCCCGACGGTGTTCTGCCCGTCCCACACGTGGAACACCGCGTCCTCGGGCCCGACGTCGCCCGGATCGGCCATCGACGGCGGCGCGCTCGGAGGGAGCACCGATCGCTTGCCGAGAGCCTCGAGCCCGGGACGATCGGCGAGCTCGGGCCCGCCTGCCGAAGGGGCCGACACCAGGGCGCCGTCACGCATCCAGGCACGGACGAGCGCCGCCGCGTGCCAGCCGGACCAGCCCTCGCGCCAGACGAGCGCCGTCTCGGGCACCCGTCCGGCATCGATCCCGCGCAGCAGGAGATCGCGCGTCACCGGGCCGACGGTCGTGTCGCCCGTGGTCACGTAGAACGCCGGCTCGCCGTCCTCGGTGGGCTCCTTCTCGGTCGCCGGCGCGCTTGGCGGCAGGATCGAGCGGGTGCCCACGGCCTCGAGGCCGGCGCCCTCGCCGAGCGCACCCGCGGGAGCAGCCGCCACGATCGCGAGCTCCACGGCGAGGCTGGAGGCGAGCCTCCACTCCGGCCACCCCTCTCGCCACACGAGGGCGTCCCCCGGGATCTTCTTCGCCCCGATGCCGCGCTTGAGCAGCGCGGCGCTGACGGGGCCCACTTTGACGTCGTCCTTGGCCACGTAGTACCCGCCATCCGCGTGCTCGTCGGCCGTGGTCGGCGGCGGCAGGTTGGCCTGCGTCCGGGGTCGCGGTTGCGTCGCACACGCCGACTCCAGCGCCGAGATCATCTCGGCGCACGACGCGAAGCGATCTTCCGTGGCGCGAGCGCATGCCTTCGCGAACCACGCGTCGAGCTCGTAGGGCAGCCCCGGGCTCGTGATGGAAGGGATGGGCAGCGGCAGCGTGCAGATCGCCAGCAGGCACATGCCGATCGTGTCTCCGGCGAAGGGGACCTGACCGACGAGGCACTCGTAGGCGATGACGCCGAGCGACCAGAGGTCGGAACGGTGGTCCACTTCCTTCCCGAGGGCCTGCTCGGGGCTCATGTAGGCGATGGTGCCGACCAGGTGTCCGGGCGTGGTGAGTGAAGACTGCGCTCCCGCGAGCGGATTCTTGGCGACGCCGAAGTCCAGCAGCTTGACCACGTGACCGCCCCGCTCGTCGCGGGCCAGGAACACGTTGTCCGGCTTGAGGTCGCGATGGACGATCCCGCTGCGGTGCGCGTGGTCGAGGCCCCGACCGATCTGTTTGAAAAGACGGAGCAACTCCGGCGGCGACAGACGGTAGCCGCGCTCGAGGCGAGCCCCGAGCGTCTCGCCCTCGAGCAGCTCCACGACGATGAACGGGCCGGCCTCGGGATCAACGTCGTAATCGATGATTCTCACCACGTTCGCCGCTCGCAGCTGCGCCACGGCCTTCGCCTCGCTCTGGAAGCGCTGGGCGGCGCCGGGGGCCTCGAGCAGCTCGCGCAGGATGATCTTGATCGCCACGAGCAGACCGGTGGACACCTGCTCGCCGCGCCAGACGGAGGCCATCCCGCCGGTCCCGAGCGCATCGAGGATCCGGTAGCGGCCGCAAAGCACGGCTCCGGCAAGCGCCCTGGTCATCGCGCCATCCTGTGCACCCCGGCGACCCCCTCGTCGCAGGAACCAGTCGTATCACGCAAAAGCACCGGGAATTGGGCCAAGGATGCGATTGTTGTTGGGTCCAAGCGTGGCGGCAGTGTCGGGGGCGTTGTACTTCTCGTTCGAGGGATCTCGTGCAGGGAGACCACCAGCCCGTCATCGAGGTCGTGGACCTCTCGCGGCACTATGAGATGGGCGGCGAGACGATCGCGGCGCTGTCCGGAGTCAGCTTCGCGATCCGTCCCGGGGAGCTCGTGGCGATCGTCGGCGCGTCCGGGTCCGGCAAATCGACACTGATGAACGTCCTCGGCTGCCTCGACGTTCCTTCGCAGGGGACCTACCGGCTGCGAGGCCACGACGTCTCCAGCCTCGACGACAATCGTCTCTCCGAGCTTCGCAACCTCGAGATCGGCTTCATCTTCCAGAACTTCCAGCTGCTGCCGCGCGCCACCGCCCTCGCCAACGTCGCCCTTCCGCTCATCTACCGGGGCATGTCCGCCCGGGAGCGCAAGGCGCTCGCCCGGGCGGCGCTCGAGCGCGTCGGCCTCGGCGAGCGCCTCGATCATCGTCCCAACCAGCTCTCGGGCGGCCAGCGCCAGCGCGTCGCCATCGCGCGCGCGCTCGTCACGAGCCCGGCGCTGCTGCTCGCCGACGAGCCGACCGGCAACCTCGATTCGAGCACCGGTCGCGAGATCCTCGAGCTCTTCGACACCCTGCACAAGAGCGGCAGCACGATCGTCATCGTCACGCACGACGAGGCCATCGCCGCCCGATGTCCGCGCTCGATCCGGATCTCGGACGGGCGCATCTCGCACGACTCGAGCGCGCGCCGCCCCAGCGCGATCCTGGAGACGGCATGAAGCCCTGGCGATGGTCGCTCCTGGTGACCGCGCTGGTGCTGGCGCCCGCCATCGGCGATGCCGAGCCGGCCGCGAGCCCCGGCGCCGACCTCTCCGTCACGCGCGGCGACCTGCAGGAGCGGCTCCTGCTGACCGGTGCCCTCGACGCCGTCTCGGCCGAGAACCTCACCGTGCCGCGGACCCCGCTCTGGCTGCTGCAGCTGCAGTGGCTCGAGGTCGAGGGCACCCAGGTGCACGCGGGCCAGAAGGTCGCCGAGTTCGACAACTCGGCGTTCACCGCGGCGCTCAACGAGAAGCGGCTCGCCGCGCTGCAGGCCGCCGACGATCTCGCCAAGCTCCGCGCGCAGAACGAGCTGACGACGAACGACAAGGCGGCCGAAGTCGACAAGGCCAAGGCGGAGCTCGACAAGGCCCGCCTGACCGCGGCGCTGCCGCGGGGCTCTCTGCCCGAGCGCGACTGGCAGGAGAACCAGCTCGACATGCAGCGCAAGGAGGTGGCCTACGCGAAGGCGAAGGACGACCTCGACTCGCAGCGGAAGAGCGCCGCGTTCGACGCGGACGTGAAGCAGATCGCGCTCGACAAGTCGCGGCGCGAGATCAAGGAGGCCGAGAAGGCCACGCAGGACATGGAGCTGACGGCCCCCCGCGACGGCATCGTGGTGGTGGGCGACATCCCCTGGCTCCGGCGCAAGATCGAGGTCGGCGACACGCTCGACCAGGGCTTCACCGTCGTGTCGCTGCCCGACCTGGGCACGATGCGCGTCAAGGCGCTGCTCTCCGACGTCGACGACGGACGCGTCGCGGTCGGTATGAAGGCCACGTGCACGATCGATGCGTTCTCCGACCATCCGATCGAGGGAGTCGTCCGCGAAGTCAGCCCTGCCGCCCGCGAGACGTCGCAGAACTCGGACCGGCGGGCGTTCGACGTGATCGTCGAGCTCCCGGAGATCGACCGCGAGCGGATGCTGCCCGGGCTGTCGGTGAAGGTCGAGATCCACGGGCGCGAGGTCCACGACGCGACGCTGGTCCCGCGCCGCGCGATCGACTTCGACGCCAAGCCGGCGCAGGTGCGGTCCGTCGACGGCCGGACGTCCCCGGTCGACGTCGCGTTCTGCGACGCCCAGGTGTGCGCGTTGCGCGCCGACGCGAACGCCGCGCCCCTGCAAACCGGGCTGCACCTTCGACCGGCCGGAGAGACGCCGTGAGGCTCGCCGCCCCGCTCCTGCTCGCGCTCGCGGCGCTCGCCACGCTTTCGTGCGCGAAGGCTCCCGGCCAGAGCGAGGACTGGGTCACGGCCCGGCGCGACGATCTCAAGCTGCAGGTCGACGTCTCCGGGACCATGCGCGCCGTGAAGTCCGACGTCCTGGGTCCGCCGGATCTCGCCGACGTCTGGGACTTCAAGATCGCCTTCATGGCGCCCGAAGGCGCGACCGTGAAGAAGGGCGACGTCGTCATCGGGTTCGACGACTCGCAGCTCTCGCGCACGCTGCAGGAGAAGCAGAACGAGGCGCAGTCGGTCGGCAAGCAGATCGAGAAGAAGCAGTCCGAGGCGCAGATGGCGCGCCAGAGCGAGGTGCTCAAGATCGCCGAGGCCGAGGCGGACCTGAACAAGGCGAAGCTCAAGGTCGACGTGCCCAGCGATCTCGCCGGCTCGCTCGAGCTTCACAAGGCGCAGATCGACGCCGATGCCGCGGCCAAGGAGCTGGCGCACCAGAGGTCGCGCGCCGAGCTGGCGCAGCGCGCCGACGCTGCCGAGCTGGCCGCCCTCGGCGAGCTGCTTCATCTCGCGCAGCAGCGCGTGTCCGAGCTGCAGGCCAACATCGACCGCATGAAGGTACGGTCGCCGCGCGACGGCATCGTCATCTACTACGTCGATCCCTGGCGGGGCACGAAGAAGAAGGTGGGCGACAGCGTCGGCAAGGACGACAAGGTGCTCGAGACCGACGACCTCACGATCATGATCGCGCGCGGCGAGGTGGACGAGGTCGACTCGGCCCGGATCCTCGCCGGTCAGCGCGTGACACTGCGTCTCGACGCCCATCCCGACACGGAGTTCGGTGGGCACATCGAGTCGATCGGCAAGATCGTCCAGCGCGCCTCCCCCAAGAACCCGCTCAAGGTGATGCGCCTCGACATCGCGCTCGACCACACCGACTCGCAGCGGATGCTCCCCGGGATGCACTTCCGGGGCACCATCGACATCGGCGTCGTCAAGGACGTGGTGGTCGTGCCGAACGATGCCGTCTCGGTGACGTCGTCGGGGCCGGTGGTCTGGCGCAAGGCGAACAAGAGCCCGGAGCGCACGCTGGTCGCGCTGGGGAAGCGCAATCGCGACGAGGTCGAGGTGCGCTCGGGGTTGAGCGCCGGAGACCTCGTGTCGCGCGTCGATCTGAGCCCGGACAGGACGCCGGGGGGGACGGCTGTCCGATGAGCCGTCGTCGCAGGCTGCTATCGGCGGGAATCGCCGTCGCCATCCTTGCGGGCGGGCTCGCGCTGGCGCGCAAGCCACTGCTCCGCCGGCTCGAAAGGGCGCCGAGCGTGCCGACCTACGAGGTCCGCATGGTGCCCTTCGCGAGGCAGGTCACCGCCGAGGGCAACCTGCGCGCCGTCAAGTCCGACGCCATCTCGTCTCCGACGATCCCCGACGCACCTCCCCTGAAGATCTCGTGGCTGGCCTGCGACGGCTGCCAGGTGCACACGGGCGACGTCGTCGCGAAGTTCGACCCGACCGACTTCGAGAAGAAGCTGAAGGACGGACAGTCGGACCGCGCGACCGCCGAGGCGAAGATCGGCAAGGAGCGCACCGACACCGAGGCGCTGCTTCGCGACCGCGATCGGACCTCGGATCTCTCGCAGGCCGAGCTCGCGAAGCAGGAGAAGTTCGTGGCGAAGGACACGCTCATCTTCTCCCGGAACCAGATCATCGAGTCGAAGCTCGACAAGGACCTCTGGAGCGCGAAGATGGACAACGCCGCGCGCGAGCAGAAGCTCGAGAAGTCGCTCTCGCGGAGCAAGATCGACCTGCTCGCCCTGGAGAAGCGGAAGGCCGAGATCGCGATGCTCCAGGCCCAGAAGGGTCTCGACAACGCGGAAGTCGCCGCGCCGCACGACGGGATCTTCATCATCGAGCGCGACTGGCGCGGCAACCTGTGGAAGGTGGGCGACACGGTGTGGCCGGGGCTGCGCCTGGCGAGCCTTCCGGTGCTCGACGACATGGAGGTGGAGGCCTTCGTCCTGGAGGCCGATGCGGGCGGGCTCTCCATCGGCCTGCCGGCGACCGTCACCCTCGAGGCGAACCCCGACGTCGCCTACAAGGCGACGATCAAGAACATCGACAAGCTCGCCAAGCCTCGCATCCGGGACGTGCCGATAAACTACTTCTCGGTCATCCTCGCGCTCGAGCACACCGACCAGGAGCGGATGAAGCCCGGCCAGCGCGCGCGCACGAGCATGAGCCTCGATGAGCGCCAAGCGCTCGCCGTTCCCCGGGAAGCCATCTTCGAGAAGAACGGACGCAAGGTGGTCTACGTCTCGAACGGCAACGGCTTCGAGGAGCGTACGGTGACCCTCGACGTGTCCAGCCCGGGTCTGGTCGTCATCCAGAGTGGCGTGGGCGCGGGGGACCGGATCGCGCTGCGCGACCCGACGCGTCCGGCCGGCGCCGCGGCCGACCGCCCGGCGCAGGGAGCGACCCCCTGATGCGCGCCATGGATGCGTTCCGTTCGGCGCTCGAGGATCTCGCGTCCCACAAGCTGCGGGCCGGGCTGACCATGCTCGGCATGATGTTCGGGGTCGGGGCGGTCATCGCGATGCTGGCGATCGGCGCGGGGGCCGAGAAGCAGGCGCTGCAGCTCATCGACAAGCTCGGCGTTCGCAACGTCGTGGTGCGCGCCAAGGACTTCAAGCCCGACGAGCTGGCCGAGGTGCGAAAGAAGTCGCTCGGCCTTTCGCCGCGCGACGTGGACGCCATCCGAGAGGCCGTTCCGGGCGCCGAGCTCGTGGTGCCGCGGCTCCAGATCGACACGTACAAGATCCTGAGCGCGGGGGGAAAAACCGAGGCGAAGGTCTACGGCGTGTCTCACCTGCAGACGCAGCTCGTGCACCCCCACATCGAAGAAGGGCGCTTCCTCGATGCGCGCGACGACGAGACGCACGCGCAGACGTGCGTCATCGGGAGCAGCGTTCGGCGCGACCTGTTCGGCGCCGAGGTGGCGATTGGCCAGGACATGAAGATCAACGACGTCTGGTGCGAGGTCGTCGGCGTGCTGGCGCCGGAGGCGTCCGGGGGCAGCACCCTCCAGGGCGTCTCGGTGGGCTCGACGGCGCGCGAGATCTACCTGCCCATCACGACGGCGACGCGCAAGTTCGATCACGATCCCCTCAAGTCGCCGCTCGACGAGATCGTCGTGAGACTGGCGCCGGGCGCCTCGGGGCGGCAGGCCGAGTCGATCATCACCGGGCTGCTCGATCGCCTCCACGGCGGCGTCGTCGACTACGAGACCATCGTCCCCGAGGCGCTGCTCGAGCAGAGCCGGCAGACCCAGCGCCTCTTCAACATCGTGATGGGCGCCATCGCGGGGATCTCGCTGCTCGTGGGCGGCATCGGGATCATGAACATCATGCTCGCGTCGGTGCTCGAGCAGACGCGTGAGATCGGCGTGCGCCGCGCCGTCGGCGCGCGGCGCAAGGACATCCGGTTCCAGTTCCTCGTCAACGCATTCACCCTGTCGCTGCTCGGGGGCGCGGCGGGCGTCCTGGTCGGCATCGCGATCGCGCGGGTGGTGTCGAGCTACGCTGGATGGCCGACCGCCGTCACCCTCGCGTCGATTGCACTGTCCACGGGCGTCTCGGCGACCGTGGGCCTCGCCTCGGGTCTCTACCCGGCCATGCGGGCCGCGAACCTCAATCCCATCGACGCGCTTCGCTACGAGTAGGGGCCCTCAGCTCCCCGTCCGGAGGTCGATGCCGCGCTGATCGAGGAGGATGCCCATCGCGGCGTCGATGGCCGTCGAGGCTTTGTGGTGAGCCACGATCGCGGTCAGCTCCGCCAGCTGGGCCGTCGCCAGCGCATCTTGCTTGAGGGCGACCAGGATGTTGTTGGACATGTTGTTGCCGTTGAGAAACTTGCGCTGCTCGGCGTCGAGCGCCTGCTGCGCCAGATCGCGGAACTTGGCGGCGGCGTGCACCTGTCGCGCCGCGAAGTCGAGGTTCCTCAGGTCGTTGCGGAGCTCGGCGTAAAGGTTGACGCGCACCACGTCGAGCTGCGTGTGCTTGGCGCTCTCGGTCGCCCGCAGCGAGTCGACGTTGGCCTGCGCGCCCATCATGAGCGGCGTCCAGGTGAGGTTGAGCGTGGCGGTCAGGGCGGGCAGGTTGGTCCCGAAGACCTGGTTGACCGAATCGCCGTAGTTGAGCCCCTGCCCGGCGAGGCCGTAGTTGAACACGAAGTCGAGCTCCGGCAGCCGATCCGTCTTCGCGACCCGGACGTTGAGCGCCGCCTTGTCGACGTCGATGCGCGCCTGCGCGACGTCGGGCCGGTTGGCGAGCGCGATCTGGTAGCTAGTGTCGAGATCCAGGGTGCGCTCCACGAACTGCGGCGGGTCGACCGGTAGCAGCGGCCTCCCCCACTCGTCCTTGGGCACGTTCAGGATGGCGCGCAAGGTGTCGGACGCGGTGCCGATCTGGCTCTCGGCCTGGAGCAGCGCGTAGGCCCTCTGGGCCTCCGTCGACTCCACGGTGATGAGGTCCGACGGCGCGAGGATGCCCGCGCTGATCTGCCGCTCCGTGAGGGCGAGCTGCTCGTCGGCCAGCCTCACCGAGTCTTGCCCGATCGCGTAGGACTTGAGCGCGAGCACCACGTCCCAGTACGCGTCGTCGGTCGACTTCACGGCGGCGATGAGCGCCGCCCGCGCGTCTTGCCGGGCGCGGTCCGAGTCGAAACGCGCGCGCAGCACGTCTTGCTTCGGCACGGCGAGATCGAAGGCGAATCCCTTCAGGAGGGGCTGCACGAGCGTGAAGTTGAGCCCCGCGTTGTAGACGAGGGGAACGCTCTGGCCGGGTCGCGTGAGCAGTCGCGCCGAGGTGTAGTTGAGACTCAACTGCGTCGCCGTCTCGAGCGTCTGCGAGATTCCGAGGTACCAGTTGCTTCCCTGGGTGTTGAGCGACAGCGCCGTGTCGCCGTTCTGGAGCAGGGAGAGCGTCGGCGGCGCCGTCGCGTCGCTGGCGCTGTAGCTGGCGCGCACGACCGGCTCGAAATACTTCCCCCACTGCGCGTCGATCTGACGTCGAGCAGCCACGTACTGTTCGCGAGACAGCACGATGCCGAGGTTCTGCCGGACCGCGAGCTGAATCGCCTCGCTCATGGACAGCGCGAGCGGCGGCGACCCGTTCTTCATGGCCTCCGGCAGCTCCGGCTGGCGCATCAGAGCGTCGGGCACCCGGTACGGTTCGTCCGACCAAGCTGCGGTCGATGCCGTAAGGCCACCGAGGACGCCGGCCACCACGAGCAACATTCGGTCAAGGGACGCCATAGGCGGACTCTACCTGAGCGGTGCTCCCCAGGGGTCCCTGGCCGCCCTCGTACCGCGCGGTCGTCACTCCAGGAGGTGCCCGCCCGTACCTGTTGGACACGATGAGCGAAGTGAAACTTGGGTGGTCAACGTCTCGGCGAGGTCGCTATTCCCGAGAACCGACGCGGTCTACTGCGTCATGTCGTGGCGCACGACGATCGTCTGGGTCTCCGTGTGCACCAAGGCCGAATCGATCGCCGCTCCGAGCTCCCCCGCCCGCGCCGCACCTCGGACCTTCGCGACGGCGTCGAGCACGTTGGGAGAACCGTCGAGCGCCTCGCGTGAGGGCGCGAGCCAGAGGGTGAACACGTGTCCGGCGCCGAAGACGGTTCGATACGTCACGCGCGTGAGCGGGTAGCCGGCATCCACCAGCGCCGCATCGATCGCGGTCGTCGCATCCGAGTACGTCTTCTCGGAGATGGGATCCGCGCGGACGTCCTCGATCACGAGGCGCCCGCAGCACGCGGAGCGCTCGTCCACCGCGCCGCTCGCGGGGGCGTAGCCGAGGTCTGCCTCGCGTGCCCAGATCTGGCTCGTGTGCGGGTACACGAGCGACGTGTCCGAGAGGTGGTCGTAGCGTTCGGCCGCCTCCTTCGGCACGGCGGCGAGCGATCGCTCGATGGCCTCGCCGCGCGTATCGAAGTCGCCGAACGAGGCGAAGTGCCGGAGCGTGTAGAAGCTCGAATCGCCGACCTGCAGGAACACCCCACGGCCGTCCGTCGCGGCGTGACTGCGGAGCTCCCCCAGCCACTCGCGCCGCGCATCCACGAACTGGCCGGAGAGGGCAGGGGAGAGGGTGTCGATGTGGACCGCGACGTAGTCGTCCCTTCCTTGCGCAGAGGTCGGCGCGGACGGCACCGGACTCGGAGCGCACGAGAAGAGGAGGCCGAGGGCGATCAGAGCAAAGGGGCGCACCCGATGGAACATGGCCGGCGCGGGAGGAAAGTTACGGGCTGACGCACGACCCCATCAACGTCTTCGAGTCGAAGTGACACGTCTGCCCGACTGGGCACGCCGGGCCGTTGCCGCACGTGCACGTGCCCGCGTCCGTGCGATCGGCGCACGAGGAGATCGAGCTCCTGCTCGAGCCTCTGCGCTAAGGGCGGTGCTCGCCGCGCTTGGCCTTCTCCTCGGCCCCGCGAAGTTCTTCGGCTTCGTCGCCCTCGAGCGCCTTCGCGGCCTTCTCCGCCGCCTCCTTCATGTGCTGCGCGTCTCGTGCGGCGCGTGTGACCTTCTCGTCGTAGGCGCGGGCTGCGCTTCGGCTGCCTTCACCTTCGTTCGGCAAACCGGTCTCGGGATCCTTCTGCTGCTTCTGCTCGGACATGGGTGAGCTCCTCGCGTTCGAGAGCCGGGAAGCCGTGCATCGGTCGTTCCGGCCTCGGCAGAGCCGTGGCGACCTTCATTACGCCGCACGAGGGAGAGTGAACCTGAAGGTCGTGCCTTCCTCCGCGGTCGAAGTGACCGTGATCGTGCCGTGGTGGGCGCGGACGATCTCGCTCGCGATGTACAGGCCCAGACCGAGCCCGGGGGACCGGTGCTGGCCGCGACGGAAGGGCGCGAACAGGTGTTCCCGCTGTTCGGCAGGGATGGGGGGCCCCTCGTTGTGGATGACCACGGCCACCCGCTCTCCTTCGTCCAGGAGCTCCATGCGCACGGGTGCGACGGGATCGCCGTGCTCGAGCGCGTTGGACACGAGATTCCCGAGCGCCTGGGCGACACGGCCGGGGTCCCAGCACCCGTCGAGGCGCCCGTGTTCGTCGCACTCGATGTGCCGTCCGGGGTGCACCAGTTCCTGGTTCTCGCGGATGACGGCGGCAATCTCGCGCAGGTCGGCCGGCTTCGGCTCGATCGGGATGCCGCCCGCGATGCGTCCGCGCGCCATGTCGAGAAGGTCTGCGATCATCCGCGCCATCCGGTCCGTGTTCGAAAGGATGCGCTGCGCCGCGCGGGCGACGAAGGGTGGCGCATCCGGCGACCCGAGTATCGACGTCGCGCTCATGCGCGTCGCTTGCAGGGGATTGCGGAGGTCGTGGCCGAGGATGGCGATGAACCGCTCCCGGAACACTGCGGTCTCTTCGAGCTCTCGCTCCCGGCGCTTGCGCTCGGTGACGTCCGAGACGGTGCCGAGGAACCGAACGGCACGTCCCTGCTCGTCGCGCTCGAGCGCGCGACCTCGGGATTCGAACCAGCGCTCGCCCGCGCCGATGCGGTACTCCACGGAGAGCTCGTCCCCGGTGGCGCCGGAGCCCGCCTTGTCCCGAAGGATGCGCTCCACGCGTGCGCGGTCGTCCCGGTGGAGCGCGTTCTCGAAGGTGGAGTAATCGACCGGCGCGTCCAACGCGAAGCCGAAGAGCTCGCGCGTTCGACCGTCCCAGTCGACCCGTCCGGTGAGCGGGAACCATTCCCACATGCCCAGCGCCCCGGCATCGAGCGCGAGCTCGACGCGCTCGACCTCGGCGAGCAGTCTCCGCTCGCGCCCCTTGGAGAACTGGTCCACCGCGACCGAGATGGCCGCGTCGAGGGCTTCGTGCAGCCGCATGACGTCCCCTAGGTCCTCGAGGGGGGCGCGCTCCACGAGCTTGCGCACGAGCACGCGACGCAGGATCCGGTACTCTTGGACCACCTCCGCCAGGTCGAAATCTCGCTGGAGGCAGTGCATCGCGTGCTTGCGCGCGACGTTCCAGCAATCGCGCTCGGGGCCGGTCTGCTCGCCGTTCAGCGATGCGGCCAGCCCGCGCAGCAATTCGGGCAGATTTTCGACGAGCAACAGGGTCGGCTCGCGCGCCGCGGTCGCCAGCTCGGCTCTCGCCTGGGCAGCCCACTCCCTGACGATGTCGCCGAGCTCACGAAGGATGAGATCCCCGACGCGCATGGAACCCACGGGGATCCCGATGCAACGGGGCTGCCTGGCAGCGATGCCCAGCAGCCGCGCCGCGCCCGCTCGACCGAGCGAGTCGTTTGCCCCGCGTGCGTTGACGCTGCGTGGGCCGAGCTTAGATATGGACACGCAACTCCCCAGTCGGCCGGACAACGGCTTGAGGCGCAGGCGCGTGCGTGGGTTCGCCGTGGTTCTCCGACCGCAGGGGTGTAGCGTGGCTGATTGCGAGAAGCTCCGAGAAGCAGAGGCGAAGTTCGACGGGTGTCCGAAGTGCTGCGCCTACTGCCACGCCGGGCAGCGGCTCTGGAGCGTTGCGTGGAGAGGTCAGCCGATCAAGGTGTGCTGCACCGTCGTGTCCTTCGCCATCAAGCATGGTGCCGAGGTGAACCTCGATGACATGACGCCCCGTTGAGAGCGCTCGGCAGTACCCGGATCCGGGGATTGACGCTGGGCGATGGGCCACCGACAGTCCGCCGTGCCGTGACCTACGGAGAGGCGACACGCTGGCTCGAGAAGATCGGCGGAACGTGGACGGCCGCGAAGGAGCCGGCGCCGCCGCGCATCAGACCGGCGGTCGTCGTCAGCGTGCAGAGCGCGAAGGGGGCGTTCGTGCAGCGGCACGCGCTGTACGACGACGGCGTCGAGGGCTGGGAGCGTGCGATCGAGATCCGTCGTGCATTTGTGCGTGCCTGCGAGGATCTGAAGCGAGCGCTCGCGTGAATGTTCGACTACCCGCAGACTCCGGGCCGCTTGCCGCCGCAGGTCTGCCCATCGGGGCAGGTGCCGCATTGCAACGTATTGCCGCACCCGTCGCTGACGGTGCCGCAGTACGCGCCCTGCTCGATGCACGTCGTCGGCGCGCAGCCGCCGTCACCCAAGCCGCACTTGCCCGGAGCTCCGCCCCCGCCGCACGTCGAGGGCGGCATGCATGCGCCGCAGTAGTTCAGGCCACCTTGTCCGTCGCCGGCAAATCCGCACTCGTAACCTAGCTGCGAGCACGTCTTGCAGCCCTCGATGCACGGGCCGCAAATCGGCCCCGCCGTGCTCGGGCTGCACGATCCGCCGCTGAGGCAGCTCCCGCAGTTCAGCACTCCTCCGCACCCGTCCTGCGCCGTCAGGCACGGCACGCCGAGCTCCGCGCAGGTCGTTGGGACGCACGCAGGCGGTTTCTCTGCGGCGTCCGTACCGTGCGCGCCGTCCGCACCGCTGTCGCTCGTGTTTGCGTCGAGGGTCGCGTCCTCGCTCGATCCCCGGGTGTCTGCCGCCGCGTCGCTTTCGCCCGAGTCCGCCGTCGCGACATCGTGCCCACTGCCTCCGTCCGTCGCGGCCAGCGGGCCTACCGAGCCGCCGCAGGCGAGGAGAGTGCCGGCGAGCCATACCGCGCCAGCGCGCCCGATGAGTGCCACCAAGAACCTCCCGCGATCCTTACGATAGCGCGCGACCACACGCGCCGCGATGCATGCGCGTTCTGACGCCACGAGCGCCCAAACGCGAGTCGACTTTGCTTGAGGCGATCCTGGGCCCATCGGCGCTCGCTCGCGCGAGAGTCCACGCGAGAAGGTGCCCTTGCGCCGACGTTGCGGCGCCATCTCTCTTCGCGAGCGGCTGCGCGGTCGGCGTCGCCGGCGAGGGGGTGCGCCCGCGTCACTCGACGCACCTTGGTCGGCCACCGATCCGCCCTGGATCTCGCCGCTGCCAGAGTCCCCCAAACCCGGCCCTGATGCCCCAGCCCGTACCAAGGTACGTTACCGTTCGGTAACGCGGTGCAGGGCGTTTCGTTCGCGGTCAATACCCAAGAACGGATACCCGCAATCGGGTATGGTCGCGGCCCTCATGTCCAACTCCCTCCGTTCTCAGCTCGACTCGCTCGCCCAGTCCTTCGCCAACGGTGTCCTCGACGCGATTCGCGCCGCTTCGCTCGAGGACCTTCTCGCCGAGTCGGGCGGGCGCCGCCGCCGCGGAGGCGAGGGAGGGGGAGGGCAACCGGATCCGCTGCGGAAGGATGGCGGGCGCCTCGCGCGCCGGACGCAGGAGCAGATCGAGGCGACGCTCGCCAAGGTGGTTGCCGCCGTCAAGGCGACGCGCGGCAAGGGCCTGCGCGCCGAGGAGATCCGCAAGAGCCTCGGCCTCGACGTGCGCGAGGTGCCGCGCGTGCTCAAAGAGGGCCTGAAGTCGCGGAAGCTGAAGGCGAAGGGCCGGAAGCGCGCGACCGTCTACAGCGCGCGCTGAGACGGCCGTCGAGCGGAACAGCCGTCAGCGCAGCCGCCTCGCGCGGCCGCACGACGTTCCCGTCTCTGCTTCCATCTCGAAGACGTCGACCTCGCGACGATCGTACGCGAGACGGCGGAGGAGCTCTCGGCGGATGCCCTGCGCTCCCGATGCCATCTGTCCGTGACCGCGACACTCCCGTCGTCGGCCGCTGGGATCGGAGCTGCATCCGCGAGGTGGTGACGAACCTGCTGGCGAACGCGATCAAGTTCGGGCCGGGCAAGCCCATCGCCCGAGTACCTGCCGCACATCTGGAGTTGCCCTGCGGGGGCCCGAGAAGCCCCTCCGGTTCGACGTTCGTCGGAGGCTAGCGTCGAATCACCGCGTCTCGCCAGGGTGATAGCCAAGTTCGGCACTTGCCAGAGGCAGTTGCTCGTCACGCTTCTCGAGGAAGTGCCTGACGATCGGGATGACCCTTTCCTGTTCCGAAGACAGGGCGAAGTGGCTCGCGCTCGGGATCACCGCGAGCTCGGCATGCGGAATCAGCCTGAGGTTCTCCACGGAGTGCTCCAGGCGCACGAAGTCGTGGTCTCCCTGAATGATGAGCATCGGCGCCTTGATGGAAGCCAGCTCCTCCTTCGAGAAGCCCTTCCACTGAATGCTTCCGACCTTGTCGTAGATCCGCGGCCAGTAACCCGGATCTGGCGCGACCTTCTTGTAGCTCTCTCGCTGAAACAGAATGTGCCTGGTCTCTGCGGTGGGCGGCCGCTCATAATGGGTCATCCGGGGGTCAAGCGTGCTCGGAGGCGCGGAGAACGTCGCCGAGTAGGTCGCCACCCGACGTACGC
>DASVWO010000326.1:0-4469 GCA_036393165.1 Polyangiaceae bacterium
GGCCTCGCGACGGGCGCCACGATCGGCGGCGTATCGGCCGCCAAGATGCTCGTCGTCGGTACCCTGCTCGGCGGCGCCATCACGGTGGGCCTCGCGGCGGTGGCCCTTCGCATCGGCCCGTCTCCGAGCGACGCGCATCGCGCCGCCGCCGCGGCGGTGACGCAAACGCAGACGCAGTCACTGACGCCGACGCTGAATCCGACGCCGACTCTGGCGCCGCCCCAGACGCCGACGCCGATCGCGATCGCGATCGCGACCGCGACCGCGACCGCGACCGCGACCGCGACCGCGACCCCGACCTCGACCGCGACCGCCACCTCGACCCCGAAGCCGATCGCCGCACGCGCGCACACCACTCCGGCCGATTCCCTCGCGCGCGAAGCCTCCCTCGTCGCCGATGCCCGCAGGGCCCTCTCTCGCGGCGACGCGCGCACCGCGCTCACCCTGGTCCGTCAGGCGCACGCCGTCCCCTCTCCGCAGCTCGTCCCCGAAGAGCTGACGGTGGAGGGCCAGGCGCTGCGCGCCCTCGGCCAGGCCGACGAGGCGACCGGCGTCGACTTCACGCTGAAGACGCAGTACCCGGATTCCGCCCTCGCGCGCTAGCTACCGCGCACGCGGAAAAGTCGCGTCGTCAGGAAACGCACGCCTACCGATGGCGCGCGCACGATCGCTCCAGGGTGCTCGCAAACGAACCGCCCATGTGCGCAAAAGAGCGGGCGTGTCGTTTGCTCATGCCGCGCGCCGGAAAACGTGAGAGGGAGCGTGGAGCGATGAGAACGAATCTTTCGATGTTCGTCGTAGGAGCGTGTCTGGCGGCGGCGTGTGGCGGGTCGACGAGCACCTCGCCCAGCGGCGAGACGACCGGCGACAGCGGCACCGTGGCTGAGGCGGGAGCCCCGCACGAGGACGCCGGCGCACCGAAGCCGGAGGCGGGCCCCGCAGACGCCCAGCCCGACACGGGCGATCACGGGCAACCGAGCAGCAACTATCCCGCGTTCAAGCCGGACTTCCCCACGCTGCAGAACAACGGCGGGCCCATCATGAAGACTCCCGTGGTGGTCGCCATCACGTGGAGCTCCGACCCGAACGAGGCCACGTACCACTCGTTCGTCGACAACCTCGGCGCCACCAACTACTGGCAGGCCGCCGTCGGCGAGTACGGGGTCGGCCCCATCACCAGCGGCGCGATGAACCATGTGTCGATCACGACCGCCGCGCCCGCGTCGCTGCAGGACAGCGACCTGCAGAACATGGTGACCACCAACGCCGGCAAGACGGCCGGCTGGCCCGCTCCCACGGCGGACACGATCTATGCGTTCTTTCTGCCGCCCGGAACGCTGCTCTACACGCAGGGCACCGGCGCCGGGATGGACGCGTGCTCGCAACACGTGGGCGGCTACCACAGCGAGATCGCGGTCGGCTCAATCAGCACGGAGTACGCCGTCGTCCCGCCCTGCACCTTCTCGTCGTTCCCGAACAACACGCAGGTGCAGGACACGACGATGTCGATGAGCCACGAGCTCGCCGAGTCGGTGACCGATCCGCTCACGAACACCAGCCCCGGCTACATCGGGTTCGACCAGGATCACTTCGCCTTCGACTGGTTCCTCGAGTTCCAGGACGAGAACGGTGACGCGTGCGAGGCGTACCACTCGTCCTTCTTCGAGGACAAGGAGACCACGCCCCCGTTCGACTTCTGGGTGCAGCGCACGTGGTCGAACAAGATGGGGCCTCTCGGCCACGATCCCTGCCAGCCGGGCGAGCAGCCGTACTTCAACGTGGCAGTCCTCGGGTTGCAGGAGGTCACGGTGGTGCTCCCGCCGCAGCTCACCGGCATGTCGACGTCCCAGAACATCCAGGTCAAGGGCGTGCACATCCCGGTGGGGCAGTCGGCCACCGTCGAGGTGGGCTTCTACAGCGACGGACCGACGAGCGGCCCGTGGACGCTGGAGTGGGGCCAGGGAAGCCCCTTCCTGCAGACGCCGCCCACCTACCTCGACGCGAAGATCGACTACACGAGCGGACAGAACGGCCAGATCGCGCACGTCACGGTGACGCCCAAGTCGATGGGCACGCTCAACGCCGAGCTTCTCTGGTTCAAGTCGACGCTCAACGGCGTGTCGCACATCATGCCGCTCGCGGTGAGCAGCTACGAGAGCGACTAGAAGGGAGTCCCGCGGCCGGCGCCTTCGGCGATCGCACGAAGATTGCCGCAGGCGTCGGCGCCGAGGTCGTGCTCCTCGTCGGGATCGCTCGCCACGTCGAAGCAGTGCCATGCGCGTTCGCCTTCGCCGGCGAAGAGCTTGAACGGGCCGCGCATGGCGCCCCAGTTGGGGCTCGAGCACGAGAAGATCGCGGAGCAGTTGGTCATCACGACGGCGCGATCCTCTGGCGGCGCGCCGCGGAGCAGGCTGACGCCCGCCATGCGTGACCGCCACGGCGCGACCCCAGGGTCGTTCCACACGCCGAGCAGATCGAGGAGGGTCGGCGCGACGTCGAGCATCGTCAGGCGCGAGTCGCGCAAGGCGCGGAGCTGACGGGTCTCGTCGTCCGAGAGCGTTCCAGGCCGCGCATCGACCCACATGGGCACGTGGACCTCGACGTCCCACTCGCTCCAGGTGTGGCCGGTGCGGCGGTGCTCGCCGATCTGCTCCCCGTGGTCGGACACGAAGAGCACGACGGTGTGCTCGCGCGGCAGCGCCTGGAGGAACTTCGCGACGAGCTTGTCCTGCCGGTGCAGCGCGTCGTCGTAGCGCACCTCGGTGCGGCCGAAGCTGTCCATGTGCTTCCAGTCGCGCGTCGACGAGAACGGAAGGTCGTGCTCGTCCACCTTGTAGGGGAAGTGCGTGTTGGCGAGCTGCACCAGCGCGAAATACGGCTCGTGCAGCTTCGGAAGGTCCCCGGCGACGCGCGCGAGCAGCTTCGCGTCGTCGGCGCCGTCGAGGTAGTCGGCGTACGGCTCGAGCTCCGTGCCGCTCACGAAGACGCTCATCGGCGCCCCGTCGAGGAAGCGACCCGCGTTGGCGTACAGCAGGTTCTGCGACGTCCAGAACCCGGCATCGACGCCGGCGGCGTGCGCGAATTCGAAGAGCGACGGCACGCCGAGCAGCGTCGCGCGCGGCTCGTCGGGCGAATGGCCCGTCAGGAGCACCGCCATCGACAGCGACGTCGTCGAGTCGAGCGACCGCATCTGGCTGAAGCCGAAGCGGTCGGGCAGCGCGCGATTCGTGAACGGCGTCCTGTCGCACGCGTCGTCGTCGGCCTCCGGGACGCTGCACAGGTCGCTCGCTCGCACCGACTCGTCGAGGAGCACGAGCACGTTGCGCGGCTTCGCGGGAGCGGCGTGCAGCGCCGGCACCGACGCGGGGTATCGCGCGCCCGGCAGATGCGCGAGCGTGACCATCACGTCCTCCTGCGTCCGGATCGACTTGGCGAGCGCCCCCTGCGCCGCGACCCAGAGCACGTCGGGCGTCGTCCCGCTGTCCCATCCCTCGTCGGGCTTCGCGTAGATCGCCGTCACCGCGAGCGCCCCGACCGCGACCGGCAGCGCGACGTACGCCGCCCACGGCTTCGGCGGCGCGAGCCGCGCGAGGAGCGCGACGACGCCGAGCACCACGGCGACCGGCGCCAGCAGCGTCAGGAGCACCGCGAGCCGGTCACCCCAGAGCTGCTGCGCCAGGCATGGCCAGAGCGAATTGCCCATCAGCGCCGTGCGCCAGTTGAGGTACGCGTGATACCGCACCCACGTCTCCACCTGCGTGCCCACCGCGAGGAGCGCGAGCGCCGCCAGCATCGCGCGCGCGATCCATCGCGCCGCCCCGCGCCTCGTCGCCGCCGCGAGCACGAGCGCGCCCCACGCCACGGCACCCATCGCCGCCGCCCACTCGTATCCGTAGCGCGCCTCGCGCGTGAACTCGCGCAGCAACGAGCCGCGGAGCGCGAGATCGAGCGCGACGATGAGCAGCGTGGGAGCGAGGACGAGCCCCCGCGCAAACGCTCGCTTCAATTCAGCGTGCCCGCCCCCGCGCCTTGCCGAGCGCGTCCTCGATCATCACCTGCTGCTCGCGCGGGTCTGCCCAGCGGCGCTGCTGGTGCGTCGACAGCTGGTGGAGCGGGTCGAAGTACATGAAGAGCTGCCCCGGCTTCACGCTGGGCGCCGCGTACACGCTGATGCCCGTGTCGCGGTCGTAGTACTCGTACGAGTGCGCGTCGCGCTTGCCGCCGCCGCCCGGCGCGTCCACGACGAACGTCGGCGTGTTGAAGCCGGCGGTGCTGCCGCGCACGTGCTTCTCGATGTGGATGGCCGTGTCCACGCTCGTGCGCAGATCCTCGACGCCCTTCACCATGTCGTGCACGTAGACGTAGTACGCGTGCACGTTGACGAACCCGAGGCGCCGCACGAGCAGCGCCATCGTCTCCGGGCTGTCGTTGACGCCGCGAATGAGCACGCTCTGGTTGCGCACCATGAT
>DASVWO010000327.1:0-13553 GCA_036393165.1 Polyangiaceae bacterium
GCTGCCGGGCACCAACCACCCGCTCGCGGCGTACTTCACGCGCGGCACGGGGCACACCGAGCAGGCGACGTACTCGGAGAAGCCGCACCACTGGAAGGCGAACCTCGACCGGCTCGTGCGCAAGTTCGACACCGCGCGCACGCTGCTGCCGCGGCCGGTCATCGAGACGACGAAGGGCGCCTCCATCGGCCTCATCGCGTACGGATCGAGCGACCCCGGCGTGCAGGAGGCGCGCGCGATGCTTGCGAAGAAGGGCGTGCCGACCGACTACCTGCGGCTGCGCGCGCTGCCCATCGACGTGGAGGTGCGCGAGTTCATCAAGAGCCACCGCGTCGTCTACGTGGTGGAGCAGAACCGCGACGCGCAGGCCACGTCGATCCTGCGCCTCGAGATGCCCGAGCGCGCGACCGCGATTCGCGCGGTGCTCCACTACAGCGGCTTGCCGCTCGATGCGCAGTCGGTGGTCGACGGAGTCACGCAGCAGGAGGCGATGTCATGAGCGTGCAAGTTCCCCCTCCCCCGGCCCCGCCGGCCGCCCCCGCAGGCAAGGCCGCGAAGACCAACCGGCTCGGCCTCGAGATGAAGGTCTACAAGGGCGCCGACTCCACGCTGTGCAACGGCTGCGGGCACGACGCGATCACCAACGGGATCGTCAAGTCGTTCTTCGAGTACGGCGTCGAGCCGCACCGCGTGGCGAAGCTCAGCGGCATCGGCTGCTCGAGCAAGACGACGGCCTACTTCCTCGGCAAGAGCCACGGCTTCAACGCCGTTCACGGGCGCATGGCGGCCATCGTGACCGGGAGCAACGTCGCGAACCGCACGCTGCTCAACATCGGCGTCAGCGGCGACGGCGACACCGCGTCGATCGGCCTGGGCAACTTCATGCACATGGTCCGGCGCAACGTGCAGATCGTGTACATCATCGAGAACAACGGCTGCTACGGCCTCACGAAGGGCCAGTTCTCGGCGACGGCCGACAAGGGCAGCGTGCAGAAGGGCGGCGACGTCAACCAGATGGAGCCCATCGACTGCTGCGCGCTCGCCATCCAGATGGGGTGCGGCTTCGTCGCGCGCTCCTTCTCGGGCGACGCCAAGCAGCTCGGGGCGCTCCTCAAGGCGGCCATCGCGCACAAGGGCACGGCGCTGCTCGACGTCGTGTCGCCGTGCGTGACCTTCAACAACCACGAGGGCTCGACCAAGAGCTACCCGTACTCCAAGGAGCACGAGGACCCGCTGCACGAGGTGGGGTTCGTCCCCTACTTCGAGCAGCTCAGCGTCGACTACGCCGAGGGCACGACGACGTCGCTCGACCTGCCCGACGGCTCGCACATCACGCTGCACAAGCTCGGGCACGACTACGACCCGACCGACCGCTCGAAGGCGCTCGACCTCTTGCACAAGGCCAACCGCGACCGGCTCTTCCTCACGGGGCTCGTGTACTTCGACGAGACTGCCCCGAGCATGATCGAGCAGATGACCATGGTGGACGAGCCGCTCGCGACTCTGCCGGAGTCGAAGCTGCGGCCGTCGCCCGAGGCGCTCGCCAAGGTGATGGAACGGTTCCGCTGAGGAGCGTTGCCCCGGTGTGCGGCTTGCTTCTCACCGGGGCGATGGATATCGTCGACCACGTCTGCCACACGCTGGAGCACGTGCTCGGGCCCGCGGCCGAGCAGTTGCGCGTCGTCATCGACGCGCCCGACACGGTGACGCTCGAGGGGATCGTCGAGGACGAGGCGACGCACGGCTCGGTGCTCGAGGCGGTCGCGCACGTCGACGGCGTGGGGCACGTCGTCGACCATCTGCACGTGAAGCCGGACATCGGCGCGGAGGCGGAGCCGAAGGACACCGAGTTTCGCAACGAGGGCGACGCGCGCGCGATGACCGGGACGGGGTTCCGGCGCATCGACTGAGCGGGTACCCTCGCGCGCATGCCCGACCAACCGCCCGGATCGCCGCCGCTGCCGAGAGAGTGCGCCGTCTACGAGAAGGACGTGGGGACGTGGGACGCGACGGTGAAGGTGTTCGGCGCGCCCGGCCAGGTCGTCAACGAGGCGAAGGGCGTCTCGAACAACCATCTCATCGCCGCCGGCCGGTGGCTCGTCATGGACTTCAGGACGGACACGGGCTTCGAGGGCCACGGCATCTACGGATTCGACCCGGTGCGCGGCAAGTACGTCGGCACGTGGGTGGACACGATGCGCCCGGTGCTCGCGCAGCTCGAGGGCACCTGGGACGCGGAAAAGCGCACGATGACCTTCGTCGGCGAGATGAAGACGCCCGACGGGCGAACGATGCGCTGGCGCGAGGTCACCGAGCAGGTCGACCCGCGCACGCAGGTGTTCCGCACCTACGTGCCCACACCCGATGGCAAGGAGCACGTCGCCGTCGAGGCCACCTACCGGCGTCGCTGAGGCCCCGGCACGAGCGGAAAGCGGTCGCCTTCAGGCCGAAGGCGAGGGTTTTCTCCGGGAAGACGGTCGCCTTCGCTCGGAAGGCGGTCGCCTTCGGTGGGAAGGCGCTCGCCTTCCGCCGGAAGACGCTCGCCTTCGGCCGGAAGGCGCACGCCTTCCGCGTGCAGATGGCCGCCTTCGGCCGGAAGACGCCCGCCTTCCGCCTGAAGGCGCTTGCCTTCCACGGGAAGGCGGTCGTGCGGCGCCGGCGGATGGTCGCCTTCCACGCGAAGGCGGTGGTCTTCGCGCCGCAAATGGCCTCGCGCCCGCCCCGGGTCGCTATTCCAGGTCCGGCGGGGTGTTCTTGGAGATCCACACCGCGTAGTCGCCCTCGTATCCCACCTGGGTCTGGCGGGCATGCACGCGCTCGAGGATCGAATTGCACTTCGCGGCGTCCAGCGGGGCCTTCGCGGCCACCTGGGCGGCGATCGCCTCGGCTTGGGCCAGCCCCGCGAGGTAGCTCTCCGCGAGGAACTTGCCGACGAACTCGCCGTGCTCGAACGATTCGCGGATGTTGCCCTTGCCGGTGACGACGTTCCCGAGCCCGTAGACGCCCGGGATCTCGCCGAACTCGCCGTTGTCCCAGTTCGTGAAGGCGTACGTCTCCCCCTTCATGGTGATCCCGGGGATCTTCTCCGGCACCGAGCCGATGGACGAGATGACGAGCGGCGCGCGCACCTCGTGCTCGCTCCCGGGCACGGGCTCCACCTTCTTGCCCTCGACCTTCGTCTCCACCATCGACAGGCCCACGAGGCGGTCGCCCTCGACGATCGCGCCCTTGCTCAGGCGGCGCTCCTGGAAGCGGAAGAGGAACTTGCGCTGCGCGATCTCGAGGATCTTGCGCCGCACCGTCTCGGCCTTCTTCTCCTGCTCCGGCGTCGGCTTGGGCGGCATCTCGGCGAGCGGCATGTCCTCGGTGCGCCGCCGGTAGACGAGCAGCCCGTCGGTCACGCCGAGCGTCTTCGGATCGTCGATCCCCTTCTTCTTGAGGAACGCCGCGATGCCCTGGTGCTCGAGGTCGTACATCGTGCACTCGATGCCGCGCTTGCGCAGCGCGCGCTCGTAGAGCTCGAGCTGGATGACCTTGATGACGTCGATCGACGCGAGCCCGCCGCCGACGCACAGCGTCCCCTCGGGGATCTCGTAGCGCGGCCCCGAGTAGCTCTTCTCGTTCTTGTGATTGAACCAGTAGATGAGCGGGTTCTGGTAGACGAGCCCCTTGCCGACGTAGGCGTCCACGCCGGGCACATCGAGCGGACGGTCGCGCCAGGCGCCGTTGGCGAGGCACATGACGGAGAAGCCCCACCCCGTCGCCAGCTCCTTGAAGTCGAGGTCGCGCCCCAGCCTCGTCCGCGGGACGAAGTGGATGTGCGGATGCTTCATCCGCTCGTCGATCTTCTCGTACTCCTGCTTGCGGAGCTTGGTGTGCCAGCGCGGCAGTCCGTCTTCGATTTTCCCGTAGGGACGGTCGTTCTGCTCGAACACGACCACCTCGCAGCCCCGTTCGGCGAGCAGCCTCGCGGCCACCGATCCCGACACGGCTCCCCCGACGACCCCCACCACGTGCGCAGGCTTGCTGAGCGGTTGCATGGCGGCCGGGACTCTAGCCTCAACCCGCCGCGCGGGCGACCTTGACCGGCCCCCCACCCCAGCGTTCAATGCCGCCGGAACGAACATGCGTATCGCGGTCCCCAAAGAAACGGCGCCCGGAGAGCGGCGCGTCGCCATCGTGCCCGAGACGGTCAAACGACTCGCGGCGAAGAAGGTCGATGTCTCGGTCCAGGCGGGCGCCGGCGCCCTCTCGTTCGCGAGCGACGACGAGTACAAGTCCTTCGGCGCGCGCGTGGACGCGACGTTCGAGGCGACGCTGGCCGACGCGGACGCGGTCGTGCAGATCCGGCCGCCCACGCTCGACGAGGTGAAGAAGCTCAGGGAGGGCAGCACGCTCGTGTCGCTGCTCTACCCGCTCGTGAGCCTCGACCTCGTGAAGGCGCTGGCGGCGCGCAAGGTGACGTCGATCGCGGTCGACATGATCCCGCGCACCACGCTGGCGCAGATGATGGACGTGCTGTCGTCGCAGGCGACCGCCGCCGGGTACGAGGCGGTGCTCATCGCGGCGCAGGCGCTGCCGCGGTTCTTCCCGATGCTCATGACGGCGGCCGGCACCATCGCGCCGGCGCGCGTGCTCATCCTGGGCGCGGGCGTCGCGGGGCTGCAGGCGATCGGCACGGCGCGGCGCCTGGGCGCGGTGGTCGAGGCGTTCGACGTGCGCAAGGTCGTCAAGGAGCAGGTCGAGAGCCTCGGCGCCAAGTTCGTCGAGGTGGAGGCCGAGGACGCGGCGGGCGCAGGCGGCTACGCCAAGGAGCAGACGGAGGAGGCCAAGAAGAAGCAGGCGGCGAAGATCGCCGAGCACGCCGCCAAGGCCGACGTCGTCATCTGCACGGCGCTCATCCCGGGCCGGCGCGCGCCGGTGCTGCTCACGGCCGACATGGTGAAGGCGATGAAGCCGGGCAGCGTGGTCGTCGACCTCGCCGCCGAGCAGCAGGGCAACTGCGAGCTCACGAAGCCGGGCGAGACGGCGGTCGTCAACGGCGTGAGCATCATCGGCTACACCGACATGCCGAGCCGCCTCTGCGCGCACTCGAGCCAGATGTACTCGCGCAACATGGAGAAGCTGCTGCTCTACGTGACGAAGGACGGCGCGTGGAAGCTCGATCCGAAGGACGAGATCGTCGCCGGCTCGATGATCACGCAGGGCGGCGAGATCGTGCACCCGAAGGTGAAGGAGCTGGTGCAACCCAAGGCGGCGGCGCCGACGCCCGCTGCAGGAGTGGCAGGAGCATGACCGCCGAGTGGGTGTTCAATCTCTACGTCTTCGTGCTCGCGACGTTCGTGGGCTACCAGGTCATCTCGCGGGTGCCGCCGCTGCTGCACACGCCGCTGATGAGCGGGACGAACGCGATCAGCGGCATCTCGCTCGTCGCGTCGCTCATCGCCGCGGGGAGCAACCATCACCTGAGCCAGATCCTCGGGTTCATCGCGGTGGCGTGCGCGAGCATCAACGTGGTCGGCGGCTTCCTCATCACCGACCGCATGCTCAAGATGTTCCGGCGGAAGCCCGGTGAGCAGGCCTCCCCGGCGAGGGGCGGGACAACCGGCAAGGACGTGGGCAAGAAGCAGCTCGAGGGGGCCAAGTCGTGACCGCGCAAGCCACGCTTCTGAGCCTCTGCTACGTCGTCGCCGCGTCGCTCTTCATCATGTGCCTCCGCGGCCTGTCGGGCCCGGAGACGGCGCGGCGCGGCCTGTTCCTCGGTGAGCTCGGGATGCTCATCGCGGTCATCGGGACGCTCCTGCACAAGGAGATCATCCGGTACGACTGGATCATCGCCGGCCTGGTCGTGGGCAGCGGCATCGGGGTCGCCATCAGCGGCTGGATCCCGATGACCAAGATGCCGGAGCGAATCGCGATGAGCCACGCCTTCGGCGGCCTCGCGTCGGCGCTCGTCGGCGTCGCCGAGTACAACCGGCAGATCGAGGCGCACACGCTCTCTCACTTCGAGATGGGCGCCCTCGGGTTCGAGGTGTTCCTCGGCTTCCTGACGTTCACCGCGAGCTGGATGGCGTTCGGCAAGCTCCAGGGCGTCATCACGGGCGCGCCCATCACGTACAAGGGGCAGAACTTCGTCAACCTGATCCTGTTCCTCGGCGGCATCGGGGGGCTCGTCTACCTCGTGCTCTTCCCCGAGAACCCGATGGTCTTCTACGGGGTCTGCGGCATCGGCCTCATCGTCGGCGTCACGGGCGTGCTCCCGATCGGCGGCGCCGACATGCCCGTGGTCATCTCGCTCAACAACTCGTACGCCGGCCTCGCGGCGTGCGCGACGGGGTTCGCCCTCGGCAGCCAGATCCTCATCATCTCGGGCGCGCTCGACGGAAGCTCCGGCTTCCTGCTCTCGATCCTGATGAGCAAGGCGATGAACCGCTCCTTCGGCAACATCCTCTTCGGCGCCTTCGGCACCGAGATCGCGCCGACGCAGCAGGTGGCCACCGCCAAGGCGTACAACGAGGCGACGGTCGAGGACGCGGGGGCCGTGCTCAAGGCGTCGCAGACGGTCATCTTCGTGCCGGGCTACGGGATGGCCGTGAGCCAGGCGCAGCACGCCGTGCGCGACCTCGCGGCGTCGCTCGAGCGGCGCGGCGTCGAGGTGAAGTACGCGATTCACCCGGTGGCCGGACGCATGCCGGGGCACATGAACGTGCTCCTGGCCGAGGCGAACGTGCCCTACGACAAGCTGTTCGACCTGGACGACATCAACGACGACTTCGCGCGCACCGACGCCGTCATCATCGTCGGCGCCAACGACGTGGTGAACCCGGCCGCCAAGAAGGACCCCGCGAGCCCCATCTACGGGATGCCGGTGTTCAACGTGGAGCAGTCGCGCAGCGTCATCGTCCTGAAGCGCAGCATGAACCCCGGCTTCAGCGGCGTGGAGAACGAGCTGTTCTTCCAGGCCAACACGATGATGGTGCTGGGGGATGCCAAGAAAACGCTGCTCTCCATGATCGGGGAGCTCAAGGAAGGCCACTAGCCGCCCCTAGAGCTACTAGACGAGCTGCCAGCCTGCGCTATACGTCGCAGCGAGCACCCATGACCACGTACATCACCTCGGACTGCATCAACTGCGGCGCCTGCGAGCCGGAGTGCCCGAACGAAGCGATCAGCGAAGGGGACGAAATCTACGTGATCGACCCCGAGCTCTGCACCGAGTGCGTGGGGTTCCACGACCACGAGGCGTGTCAGGCGGTGTGCCCCGTCGAGTGCTGCCTTCCGGACCCGAACCATCGCGAGGACGAGAAGATCCTCATCGAGCGTGCCATCAAGCTGCACCCCGAGGACCTCGAGCTGAAGAAGAAGGCCGACGCGAACGATTACCCGTCGCGCTTCCGCAAGTAGGCGGCGGCCGCGGGGGGGGCGCTACTTCTGCTCGGTGGGAGGCGTCCACGCCGTCTCCGCGGCCTGGCCCTCCTCGTAGCCGAAGTAGATCGAGCACTGCTTGAGCATGAACTTCTGGCCCTCGGGGGAGGCCAGGTCGACGCGGTACGTGTTGATGAAGCGCACCGAGTCGTTGAGCCACTTCTGCCAGGCCTCCTTGGAGACCTCTTCGTAGAGCTTCTGCCCGAGCTCGTTCCTGTACGGCGGCCGGTCGAGCCCCGGCAGGTCTTGCTTGAGCAACCGGCAGTGGACGATGCGCTCGCTCATGACTCCTCGGGGAGGTGTCTAGCACGCTGGGTCGGTCACAGCGCCAGAGCCAGCTGCTCGGCCGAGGCGCTCCAGTGGCCGGCGGCGACGTCGAAGGCGCGCGGGACGCCGTGCGGCAGGACCTCGACCGGCAGGCGCCGCGCGCGCGAGGACACGACCTCGAAGGCGCGCTCGGGCGTGTTGTTCGCCCGCGAGACGTGGCAGAGCAAGAGGCGCGCGACGCGCGTGCCCTCGAGGGACGCGGCGACGTCGGCGGTCTGCTCGTTGGAGAGGTGACCGAGGGAGCCGCCGACCCGGCGCTTGAGCCGCAGCGGATACGGGCCCGTCTCGAGGAGGCGCGGGCAATGGTTGGACTCCAGCATCACGAGGTCGCAGCCGGCGAGCATCGCGCGGAGCTCGCGGGGCGCGTGCCCGAGGTCGGTCGCGATGGCGAAGCGGCGCCCGCCGGCCGACACGCGGATCGCGACGTGGGGCGCGTCGTGCGGGAGGCTCAGGGCCTCCACCACGAAGGGGCCGAGCGGCACGGGGCGCCCGGGCGCGTAGGAGCGCAGCTCGACGCGCTTGTGGGTGCGGTCCACGTTCACGCCGGAGTGCAGGTAGAGCGGGGCGCGGAGCGCGCGCGCGATCGGTCCGGCGTGGGCGGCGTGATCGCCGTGCTCGTGGGTGACGAAGAGCCCGAGGGGCGCGCGTGACGTGACGAGGTCGGCGCCGAGCGCCCGCATGCGCTCGGTCGCGCGAACGGGGCCCATGCCGGCGTCGACGAGGATGCGCTCCCCCTCGGATTCCAGGACGACGCAGTTGCCGCTGGAGCCGCTGCCGAGCACGTAGATGCGCACTGCGGTCGCATCCTCGCGCGGCGCGGTGCCTGGTGTCCAGGCGCGCGCGGGAGGCACCGAGCAGAGTATGATGCGCCGACCCATGAGTGGCAGTGGCGGCGGCAGCGGCCCGGCGATCGCTTGTGTGCAGTGCGGGCAGGCGCTCGCCGAGGGCGCGCGGTTCTGCGGTCACTGCGGCGCGACGCAGGCGGCGCTCCGGGGCGCCCAGACGCTGATCGAGGCGCCGAAGGCCGCTCCGCCGCCCGCTGTCTCGGCGCCGGCAGCGGCGCCGCCGGCGCACAAGCAGACGATGCTGGGGTTCGCGTCGCCCCTCGCGGCCCCCGCCGCGCAACCGGTGCAGGCAGCGCCCGCGCCGGCGCCGGCACCTGCCCCCGCACCGGTACCCGCAGAGCCGGCGAAGCTGGTCGCGGCAAAGACGATGCTGGGCATGCCCGGCGTGGGCCCGGTCGCCGCGGCCCCCTCCCCTGCGCCGGCGCCGTCCCCGGGCCTCGCATCCGCCGCCACTCCCGCGCCGGCCGCCCCGGCGGCGACGCCCGCGCCCCTCGGTGCCCCGGTGCCGCCGAAGCGCGAGATGCACATGACCATGCCGCTGCAGGTCGCCTACGTCCCGCCGCCGGCTCCCCTGCCCGACATGCCGGCGCCGCCGCCGCCGGTCATCGTGCGCAAGCGCGGCATCCCGCTGTCGGTCGTCGCCATCCTCATCGCCGTCATCCTGGTGCTCGGCGCCGCGATCATCGCGATGCTGTGGAAATCGGCGCTTCCCATCGTCGCGAAAGCCACGACCACGCCCGACGGTCACGACGCGCTGCACCTGGAGTGCCCGGCGCGATCGTGCCCCGACGGCACGACGGTCTCGCTCGACGGAGCGAAGGCCACATTCGCCGCGGGGCAGTCGGACCTCACGCTCGCGATGCCGCTGCACATCGGCGACAACCCGCTCACGCTGGAGGTGGCGCGACCGAGCGGCGGCCGCGACCAGGCGGTGAAGCTCGTCGTGCACGTCGCCTACCGCGTGCGCGCGGACGTGACGACGATGAGCGCGCCGCATCCGGCCATCACCGTGCGCATCGAGGCCAAGCCGGGCAGCACCGTGACCATCGACGGCAAGCCGGTGACGCTCGATGCGAACGGCCTCGGCGCGTACGCGATCGACGAATCGGCTGCGACCGAGGGACCGGCCGACGAATCGCGCGTCGTCTCGCTCGACTCGGCCTACGTGCTCACGCCTCCCGGCGCCGCCGCCGAGAAGGGCACGGTAAGCGCACGCGTCGCGGTGTCCCCGCTTCGCGTCGACGCTCCCTGCCCGCGCACCACGGTGGACGAAGACCACGTGCTCATCTCGGGGCGCGCGCCCAAGGGGGCGACCGCCAGCGTGGACGGCGTGACCGTCGCCGTCGCGGCCGACGGGTCCTTCGAGACGACCGTGCCGCTCCCGGCGACGGGGGACCACACCATCGAGGTGCGCGCGAGCACGCAGGCGCTCGTGCCGCGCACGGTGCACCTGGCCGTCACCCGCGTCGCCTCTCTGGCGGACGCCGCGAAGTCCTTCGAGCAGCAGCAGCCCATCGGCTACGACGCGGCGATGGCCGACCTCGCGGGCAAGACCGGGTCGCCCATCGTCGTCGACGGCGCGGTGATCGAGGCGCGTGCCTCGGGGCACCGCACCCTCGTGCTCGTGGACGACAAGCGCGGGTGCGCCAAGGGCCCGTGCCTCGCCCGCGTCGTCGTCGGCCGCGACATCGTGCTCGTGCGCGGCGCGAAGGTGCGCGCGTACGGCTACGTCGCGCGGCCCTTCACGACGCCGGCGGGACAGACCGTGCCGGAAGTCGAGAGCGCCTTCGTCGTGCAGCCGCAGGGCAAGCGATGACCCTCGCGCGGGCGACCGCGGCCACCGGGGCTGCGGTGGGCGCTGCGGTCCTCGCGTACGCCGCGGCCACGGCGGGGCAGACCGTCGACGTGCAGCATCCGCTCACGATCGTCGCCGGCACGCCGGCGGGCGGCGCGCGAACCGACCGCATCGACTCGTTCCGCAGCGGTCGCTCGCGCGATCCGCTCCCTGCCGGCAGCCTGGCGAGCACGTGGCACGTCGGGATCGGCGCGTTCGTCGAGCACGCCCCGGTCGTGGACGCGCACGGCACGGTCTACGCCGTCGGCTCGCGGGGCGAGGTCGTCGCGGTCGCGCGAGACGGCGGCGAACGCTGGCGTGTGGCCACCGGAGCCGCACAGGCGGGCGCGCCGGTGCTGCTGTCGGACGACACGCTGGTCTTCGTCGACGCGCTCGGCATCGCCGTGGCGGTGCGCGACGGTGCCGTGCGCTGGCGCACACGATTCGGTCGGAACGACGCGTCGCGGCCCGCGCCGCTGGCGCTCGACGACGGCGGCGTGATCGTCGCGACCGCGCACGATCTCGCCGCACTCGATGCCGACGGCCACGTGCGCGCCCGCACCGCGCTCCCCGAGGCAGCGAGCGTCCCCCTCGTCGCCGCGCTCGGCCGGGTGATCGCCGTCACGGTGAGCGGCGCTGTCTGGTCGTGGTCCCCCGGCGCCGTGGAGCCCACGCGCCTCGGCAGCTTCGGCGCTCCCGTCGAGGGGGGCGCCGCGCTCGCCGACGATCACACGCTGCTCGCGATCACCTCGGCGGGCGCACACCTGGCCGCCATGGATTTGGCGCGTGGCACCGTGGCGACGCGCGCCACGGCCCCGGCGGGCCTCTGGCTCGGTCCCCCCGCGGTGCACGCCGGCACGGCGTACCTACAGCTCCTCGCGCCGACGGCCGACCTCGCCGTCGGCGTGGACGCCTCCGGCGTCGAGACCGCACGCATCCTTCTCGGCACGCACCCTCCGCCGGCCGCCGCCGACGGCGGTGTGCTCGCCCTCGCCCCAGTGCCGCACACGCCGCCCCTCGTGGACGCCGCCGGCACCCTCGTCTTCGCGACGACCGACGGCTCCATCGGAGCAGCGCGCACGGTCACGGGCAGCGGGGCCTCGCGCGTCGATCTCGTCGCCGGCATCTGTCCCCCGAGCGGCGATCGCGCCGAACCCCCGGTCTCGGGAATGGCGCCGCTGGGCCCCTCCTCCCTCGTCGTGGCGTGCCGCGCCGGCGCGCTCGTCGGTCTGCAAGGTGGCGAGGGCGCGTCCCCGCACCTATAGTAACGGGTGGAAGGTACTGGAGAATGATCACGATCACCGAGAAGGCGTCCGCCAAGGTCAGGGAGATCGCCGAGGCCGAGAACCTCATTGGCCAGGGGCTGCGCCTGCGCGTGGTCGGCGGCGGATGTGCCGGCTTCAGCTACGACCTCTACTTCGAGGACAAGGTCGGCGACATGGATGAGCAGTTCGAGTCCAACGGCGTGAAGCTCTACGTCGATCCGATGAGCTACCAGTACCTCGAGGGCACCGAGATCGACTACGTCGAAGGGCTGCACGGAGCCGGGTTCAAGTTCAACAACCCGAACTCGAAAGGCTCCTGCGGATGCGGCTCCAGCTTCTCCGCCTGAGCTCGCGTAAGTAACGCGCACGCCACGTGCAATGGGCGAGGCGGAACGCCGCCATGCCCGAATCGAACCGAGCCGCGACCCTCTCGCAGTACATCGCCCGAGTCCAGGCGATCCAGCCGCTTTCACGGGAGCACGAGTACGAGCTCGCGTGTCGGGTGCGCGATCACAACGACCCCGAAGCTGCGCGCCAGCTCGTCGAGGCAAATTTGCGCTACGTCGTGGCGATAGCGCTGAGCTATCGCCGCTATGGTGTGCGTCTGGCGGACCTCGTCTCCGAGGGGAACCTCGGGCTGATGATCGCGCTCCGCAAGTTCGATCCGTCGCGCGGGACGCGCTTCGTGACGTACGCGGCGCACTGGATCCGGGCGTACGTGCTCGACCACGTCATCCGTGCCTGGAGCATCGTCGGCGTCGGAGCTGGACCGCTGCGCAGCAAGGTGTTCTTCCGCCTGCGCCGCGAGAAGGCCAAGATCCTCGCGTCCACGAGCGACAACATCGAGGCGAACGAGCGGCTGGCCGAGCGCTTCGGCACGACGCCCGACAAGATCACGATGCTCGCGCACAGGCTCGAGGCGCGCGACGTGTCGCTCGACGGCAAGGTGTTCGACGACGGCGCGACGACGCTGCTCGACACGCTGCCCAGCAACGGTCCCTCGCAGGAAGAGGCGTACCTCGGCGAGGAGCGATCGCACACCATCCACGACCGGGTGCGTGAGGCCGTCGAGAAGCTCGACCCGCGCGAGCGTTTCATCGTCGAGTACCGCATGATGGCCGACGGCGCCGACGAGCTGTCGCTAGCCGAGATCGGCCGCCGCCTCGGTGTGTCACGCGAGCGCGCGCGCCAGCTCGAGGCCCGAGCGAAGCAGAAGATCCGCAGGCACCTCGAGAGCGTCGCCGCCGAGTTCACGAGCGAAGAAGCCGCCTGACGGAAGGGCCGGACCCCGGCCATGATCGGGGGGTGAGGGTCTCGGTGCTGCTGGCCGCGTGCGTCGCGGTGGTCGTGGGGTGCGGGGGACAGGTGTCGGGCAACCCCGACGCTGGGGATGACGGGCATGCGTCCGCGAGTGGCGGCAGTGGAAGCGGCAGCGGAGGGGGCAGTGCGAGCGGCGGAAGCGGCGGTGGCTCCGGCGGGCCCATCCCCCTCTGCCCGACCGATCCGCCGACCGTCGGGGTCGGGTGCGCCTCCCCCGGCCAGGGCTGCGCGTACCTGATCGGTGGGCAGTGCGAGGGCTACCGCTGCACCAGCGAGAGCGGCTGGAAGATGGACCCCACCGTCACGTGCCCCTGAGCCGGTGACGTTGCGTCCCAGCTGCCCCGGGTGCACATTACCGGCGCCCGCGCCGCTCGGGTGATCGCTGGCCGCCGCAAGGCGACCGGAGGAAAGTCCGAGCTCCACAGAGCACGATGCCGGGTAACGCCCGGTGGCGGAAACGTCGAGGAGAGTGCCACAGAGAAGCAGACCGCCGTCCCGCCGCGAGGCCGGACGGCAAGGGTGAAAAGGCGGGGTAAG
>DASVWO010000328.1:0-13702 GCA_036393165.1 Polyangiaceae bacterium
AGCGCAGGCCCTCGGCCGCGTGCGCCAGCGGGTCGTCCGGACGCGGCGGCAGCTCGCGCAGCGGCACGCGTATCAGCAGCAGCCCCGCGATGACCGCGAGGAACGACACGGCGTTGCCGAAGAAGCACCACCCCTCGCCGACGGCGGCCACGAGCACGCCCGCCACCGCCGGCCCGACGACGCGCGCCCCGTTGAACATGCTCGAGTTGAGCGCGATGGCGTTCCCGAGGTCTTCCTTGCCGACCATCTCGACGACGAACGCCTGACGCGTCGGGATGTCGAACGCGTTCACCGTACCGAGCGCGGCCGCGAGCACGAACACGTGCCACGCCTGCACCACCCTCAGCAGCGTGAGCGCGGCCAGGGCGAACGCGAGCAGCATCATCGTCGACTGCGTGGCGACCAACACGTCGCGGCGCGCACGCCGGTCCGCCACGGCGCCCCCGACCGTCGCGAGGAAGAACACGGGCGCCTGCCCCGCGAACCCCACCAGACCGAGCAGCAGCGCCGAGTGGGTCAGCCGGTAGATGAGCCACGACTGCGCGACGTTCTGCATCCACGTCCCGACGAGCGAAATGAGCTGCCCGCCGAAGAAGAGCTGGAAGTTCCGGTGGCGCAACGCACGGAAGGTCGCGCTCGGCATCGCGCGCAGACCTAGCACGGCGCGAGCCTTGCGACGTCGCCGTCCCGTGCCCTCCGCGATGCCCGACGTGCTGCCGGTCCTGCCGGTGCGTGAGACCGTCGTGTTCCCACTCACCATCGCACCCGTGTCGGTGGAAGGCGCTCGCACCCGCAGGCTGGTCGAGGACGTCACGAGCGGCGACCGTCTCGTCGCGCTCGTCACGAGGAGGCACAGTGACGCGCGCCCGCCGCGGCCCGAGGATCTCTACGCGCACGGAAGCGCGGCGATCCTCCACGAGGCCCTGCGCGGTCCCGACGACCTCGTGCGCATCGCGGTGCAGGGGCTGGAGCGCGTCCGCATCGTCGGCTGGGTGCGCACCGAGCCGTACTTCGTGGCGCGCGTGCAGTGGGTGCCCGACGTCATCGAGCACGGCCCGGAGCTCGACGCGATGGTGCGCACGGCGCGCCACCTGTTCCTGCGGTTCGTCACGCTCGTGACCGAGCTGTCGAGCGATCTCGCGGCGACCGTCGACCGCGTGCAGGATCCGCGGCAGCTCGTCTACCTGCTCGCGTCCACGACGCCGATGACGACCGAGGCGCGGCAGCAGGTGCTCGAGCACCCGAGCGTGATGGGGAAGCTGCGCCGGATGATCGAGCACCTGCAGCACGACATCGCGGTGCGTGAGCTGATGCAGCGCATCGCCGCCGAGGTGGGCAGCGAGCCCTCGCCGGAGTCGCGCGAGGCGGCGCTCAAGCGCGAGATCGAGGCGCTGCAGCGCGAGCTCGGCGGCCGCGAGACGGAGCAGCCCGAGTCGAAAGACCTGAAGGGCACCATCTCCGACCTGCCGCTCCCCGAGGAGGCGCGCAAGGAAGTCGACCGCGAGCTCGACAGGCTCGAGCGCACCCCGACGTCCTCGCCCGAGCACGGGATGATCCGCACGTACCTCGAGTGGATCGCCAAGCTGCCGTGGGGGCGGGCGACGGGGCGGCCCATCGACGTGACGCGCGCGCGCGAGGTGCTCGACGCGGATCACTACGACCTGCGTGCCGTCAAGGACCGCATCTGCGAGTACCTCGCGGTGCGCCGCCTGAAGGTCGACCGCGGCGTCGAGGGCACGGGCGCCGACTACGACGGGCGCGAGCCGATCCTCTGCTTCGTCGGCCCGCCGGGCGTGGGCAAGACGTCACTCGGGCAGAGCATCGCGCGCGCGCTCGGACGCAAGTTCGCCCGCGTCGCACTCGGGGGGATTCACGACGAGGCGGAGATCCGCGGCCACCGGCGCACGTACATCGGGGCGATGCCGGGGCGCGTGCTGCAGGCGCTCGCGCGCTGCGGGGCGAGCGACCCGGTGTTCATCCTCGACGAGGTGGACAAGCTGGGCGTCGGCTACCACGGCGATCCGTCGGCGGCGCTGCTCGAGGTGCTCGATCCGGCGCAGAACGGCGCGTTCGTGGACAACTACCTCGGCGTCCCGTTCGACCTGTCGCGCGTGCTCTTCGTGTGCACGGCGAACAACGTGGACACCATCCCGGCGCCGCTGCTCGACCGCATGGAGCTCCTCTTCCTCGCGGGGTACACGGACGCGGAGAAGCTCTTCATCGCGCGGCGTCACCTGCTGCCGAAGACGATCGCGGCGCACGGTCTGCGGCCCGGGGAGGTCGCCGTCGAGGACGCGGCGATCCGGAGCATCGTGCGCGGGTACACGCGCGAGGCGGGCGTGCGCTCACTCGGGCGCGAGCTCGCCGGCGTGATGCGCAAGGTGGCGCTGCGCGTCGGGCAGCGCGAGGCGGAGAGCGACGGACAGCAGGAGGACCCGGGCGCGATCGTGGTCGGCGAGGCGGCCGTGGCCGAGTACCTCGGCTCGCCGCGCTTCCTGGACGAGAGCATGGAGCGCATCGACCGACCCGGGGTCGCGACGGGCCTCGCGTGGATGCCCACGGGCGGCGACATCCTGTTCGTCGAGGCGTCGATCATGCCCGGCGAGGGCGACGCCCTCGTGCTGACGGGGCAGCTCGGCAACGTGATGCGCGAGAGCGCGCAGGCGGCGCTGTCGTACCTGCGGACGAACGCGGCGCGCCTCGGCATCGACGCGCGCGCCCTCGAGCACCGGACGGTGCACGTGCACGTGCCGGCGGGGTCGATACCCAAGGACGGGCCGAGCGCGGGGGTCACCATGCTGGTGGCGCTCGCGTCGCAGGCGAGCGGCCGCATCGTTCGGAGCGAGATCGGGATGACCGGCGAGGTCACGCTGCGCGGCCGCGTGCTCCCCGTGGGCGGCGTGAAGGAGAAGGTGCTCGCGGCGCACCGCGCCGGGCTGCGCACCGTGATCCTCCCGAGGCGCTGCGAGCCGCAGCTCGAGGACGTCCCGGCGGAGGTCCGGGCGGCCATCGAGTTCGTCTTCGTCGACTCGGCCGACGAGGTGCTCGCGACCGTCCTGGGCCTCGGCGAGAGCCCGACCCGGGAGCGCATCACCCAGCCAATGATCGACCTGCCTCCGACGTCTGTGCACTAGCAGGAGGAGAAAACAACAAGGTCAGAAGATCAGAAGGGGTTTTTTGACCAACCCCCTTCTGATCTTCTGATCTTTTTGTGAATCTCTCTCCTGCTTCCCATGGACGTCCCCGACCTTCTCGGCGCCGAGGCCGTCGCGCGCGTGGACGTCGCGGCGCTGAAGCAGGCGCTCGTGTTCGCGTTCGCCGCGGGGGGATCGCAGGAGCAGTTCGACGAGGCGGTCGCGAAGTCGACGCTGCCGGAGACGACGTGGGACCGGGCCGACTTCGGGCGCGACGTGTACCTGGAGGAGCTGGTCGCGCGGTGCTTCGACGTGAGGCTCGCCGGGAAGCAGCACACGATGCACGCGCGGTTCGTCGCGCGCGTGCTCGGTGAGCCGCCGCGGGCGCGCGCCGACGTGGACGTGCGGCGGGAGGTGCTGCGGGAGCTCGCGGCCAGCAAGGAGAGGCGAGGGGAGCTGGAGCGGATCGCGGCTGCGGTGGCCCGCATGCGCGCGCTGCTCTGCCAGAGCCGGCCCCTCTCGCAGCGCGGGCGGCGCGTCGAGGTGCTCCGCGCGGCGCGCGAGTGCTTCGAGCTGCTCGCGGGGTCGTTCGACGGCGCGACGTCGGCGCTCGCGCGCCTCCGGGCGTTCGGCGCGTCGGTCGTGGCGAGCCCCGCGCACGCGCGCCTCGTGGCGCTGCTCGATCACGACGAGCACGCGGGCTCCCTCGATCTGCGCGTCCGCGTCGGGGCCGACGGCGAGGTTCGCGCGATGGAGATCGTGCGCGTCGAGGAGGACCGCAAGAACCCCTTCCACGTCGGCGCGGTGCGCCGCTTCTTCGCGCGGCTCGCGCTCTTCTTCCGCGGATGGCGCACGACGAGCGGCGAGGTCGCCGAGCGGCTCCTCACCGAGGTGCTCGCGGGCGTCGAGGAGCCGGTGGCCCTCCTCCTCCAGGTGCTCGCGCACGCCGAGGTGATGCTCGCGTCGCTGGCGCTGCGCGACCGCGCCGAGCGCGAGGGGCTCGCGATGTCGCTCCCGGATCTGGCCGAGCCGGGGGAGGCGATGCAGCTCGAGCAGCTCTTCAACCCGCTGCTCATCGCGGCCGGCGTGCACCCCGTCGCGTGCGACCTGCGCGCCGCCGCCGGGGCGGTGGTCCTGGTGACGGGCCCGAACTCGGGCGGCAAGACGCGTCTGCTCCAGGGCATCGCGATCGCGCAGATGCTCGCGGCCGCAGGGCTCTTCGTGCCCGTGCGCGGCGGCCGCATCCCGCGCGCGCCGGGCCTCTTCGCGTCGCTCTACGAGGAGCCGCGCCCCGACGCGCCCGAGGGCCACCTCGGGATGGAGCTCCTCCGCATCCGGCGCCTCTTCGAGCGGCTCGACGTCGGTTCCCTCGTCGTGCTCGACGAGCTCTGCTCGGGCACGAACCCCAGCGAGGGCGAGGAGATCGCGCGCCTCGTGCTCACGCTCCTCCCGGAGATCGGGGTGCAGGCGTTCGTCACGACGCACCTCCTCCAGTTCGCCGCGCGCCTCGCGAGCGACCCGCCGTTCCCGGCGCTCGCGTTCCTCCAGGTGGAGCTCGACGCGCAGCAGCGCCCCACGTATCGCTTCGTTCCGGGCGTCGCGCGCACCTCGCTCGCGCAGCAGACCGCGGCGCGCCTCGGCGTGACGCGCGAGGAGCTGCTCGAGCGGGTCGCCGCCAAGCGGCGCCGCTGACCGCCGGCCCGTCAGAAGCTGCCGGTGACGCCGGCGCTTCCGGGGCCGACGAACGGGCTCACCCACGCCGCCGCCGCCGGCGCCGAGTCACCCTTGGGCCCGAAGAGCAGCAGCGCGGCGCCGCCCGCCGCGAGCACGCCGCCGGCGATGAACCCGATCGTCGAGATGGTGCCCAGCGTGTAGTAGCTGTCGCGATTCGAGTTGTACGTCGAGAGATCGCTCTGCCCGCACGGCCCGCTCGCGCACGGGCTGCTCGACGCGGTGCTGTGCTTGCCGGCCGCCATCGCGCCCGTGACCGCGCCGAGCACGATGCCCGCGCCGCCGACGCCGATGCCGATCCAGCCGATCGTCTTCATGCTGCCGCCCGAGCCGCTCGCCGGCGCCTCCGGCGTCGCGTCCGTCGCCGGCGCGGCCGTCGCGTCGCCCGGCGCGCCCGTGCCCGGGCCCGGTGCGGGCGCGAGTGTCGTGGCGCCCGCCGCCGGCGGCGCGCTCGCCCCGGCCGACTCCATCTGCACCGCCACCTGCGCGCTCCCGCCGTCGGCCACGGTGAACGACTGGTCGGCGTCCTTCCACCCCGCCGCCGTGACGTGCACCGCGTGCTGCCCCGGGTTGACGAGCCGCTCGACGCCGAGCGCCGCCGCCGACATCGGCGCGCCGTCGAGCGTCACCGTCGGCTGGTCCGGCCCCTTCACCGAGAGCGTCACCTTCGCCCGGTGCCCCTCCACGTCGGCGATCTCCTTCTTCGCCGCGTCCACGGCGTCCTTGATCGGCTGCGGCGCGCCCGGCGGCGCACCCTCGAGCGCGATGCGCCGGTAATGCTCCGCCGCCTCGACGTACTTCCCGAGGTGCGACTCGGCGCGCGCGAGGCCCAGCATGATGGTCGGCGCGTGGTACAGCGCGTCCGCGCGCCGGAAGAGATCCGCCGCCTTCGCGAAGTCCTTCGCATCCATCGCCGCGTAGCCCTGCTGACCGAGGTCGCGGGCCTGCGCGCGATCCGCGTCCGACTGGGCGCGCGCTGCGGGTGCGGCCGACAGGCCGAGGCCCAGAACGATCGCGACGACGGCGGCGGGCGGCAGGCGAGTGCGCGGGCGCATCGCCTTCGAGCCTACACGGTTTTGCCGGCCTCGACGGCATTGCTCCCGCAGCCCCCGACCGGTAGCTTCGAACCTTGGCCATCGGGCAGGGAGGTCACTTGAAGCAGCTGCTTTCACGGAGGGCGCGCGTCGCCGTCGCGGTCGCCCTGGGGTCGCTCGCGGTCGCCGCGAGCGCGTGCACGGGGATCCTCGGGAGCCTGGCGCCCGGCGAGTCGGCCGACGCATCCGCGGGCGACGGCTCGGGGGACGGCACCATGAGCGACACCGGCCCGGGCGCCGACAGCGAGCCCGAAGCCGCCGCCGAAGCAGGCGCCGACGTTCGATCCGAGGCCTCCCAGCAGGACACGGGCACCGTCGACACGGGCTCGGGCGAGACCGGCCCGGGCGACGCGAGCGACGGAAGCACGTGCACCCCGGGCGGGTCGTGCATGCCGACCGCCGCTTGCCACAACGGCGTCATCGCGTGCAGCGGCGGCCAGCCCACGTGCATGCCGTCGACGACGGTCAACAACGGCACGATGTGCGACGCCGGCGCGGTCTGCGACAACGGCACGTGCATCGCCTGCTCCGCCGGCACCGACTGCAGCGAGGCCGGCTCGTGCGAGGCCTTCAGCATCGTCTGCTCCTCGGGCACGCCGACCTGCACGGACATGGGGCCCGCGACGAACGGCAAGTCGTGCGGCGCGAACCTCTACTGCGACAACGGCGTGTGCGCGCCGTGCACGAACGGCGCATCGTGCGTGCCCACGGGCGCGCCATGCGACGTCGGCAGCGTCGCGTGCACCGGCGGCACCGCCACGTGCAACGACACGGGCACCCACGCGCAGGACGGCACGGGCTGCGGGACCAACATGGTCTGCAGCGGCGGCTCGTGCGTGCCCTGCACCGCGGGCCTCTCGTGCACGCCCGCCAACCCGTGCGACAAGGGCACCACCTCGTGCTCGACGGGCACCTCGACGTGCACCGACACCGGCACGCCGCTCATGAACGGCTCGTCGTGCGGTTCGAACATGGTGTGCCTCAACGGCGCGTGCAATCCGTGCACGCAAGGCGCGTCGTGCACGCCCACCAACGTGTGCGACACGGGGTCCACCGACTGCACGAGCGGCTCGCCGGTCTGCACCGACCAGGGAGCCAACTCGGGCGCGAACGGGACGACCTGCGCGACGGGCAAGCAGTGTTTCAACGGCGCCTGCGACACGCCCGCGACGCTCGCCGTCGCGCCGACGTACTACAACTTCGGCTCGGTCACGCCGGGGCAGACCGTCACCAAGGCGTTCGTCGTCAGCAACGGCGGGATGACCCCGTCGGGCTCGGTCACCGCGAACATCTCCGGCAACACGCCGGCCCAGTTCACGGTCGGCGGCGGCTGCGGCCCGCTGGCGGGCGGCGGGACGTGCACCATCCAGGTGTCCTTCAACCCCCAGCTCGCGGGCCCGTACTCGGCAGTCCTCACCCTCGCGGCCAATCCGGGAGGCTCGATCGCCGTGCCGCTCGCCGGGACGGCGGGCGCGCCGTGCGGCAACTTCCTCAGCGACGGGAACACGGTCGCCCTCTGGCACTTCGACGAGGGCACGGGCCTCACCACGGCGGACGCGAGTGGCAACGGGCACACGGGGACGCTCGGCAACAGCACGACCGCCAACGCCCAGGATCCGACCTGGGGGACCGGCCGCTTCAGCAACGCGCTCTTCTACGCCGAGGCCAACTCGCAGTACGTGCAGGCCACCGGCACCAACGCCTGGCCGGGCAACCAGGCCACGCTGGAGTTCTGGGAGAAGGGTGTGGCGCCGTTCGGGTCCGCCACGCCGGGCTACTCGCAGCCGTTCACGGCCGGGTTCATCTGCTTCGCGGTCAACATCTCGACGCAGTACCTGCAGTTCGGCGTGGGCGACGGCAACAACTGGTCGTACCAGGTGCAGAACACGACGGTCCCGACCGACGGGAACTGGCACTACATCGCGTTCGTCTTCACGGGGCCGGCGCAGGAGTTCTACGTCGACGGCAACATGATCGGCGCGGTCTCCACGAACCCCACCGTCACGCTCCAGCCGCCGGGCGGCTACGGCTACCAGATCGGGGGGCGCCCCGCGAACACGTTCTTCAACGGGACGATCGACGAGATGCGCCTCTCGAACATCGCAAAGACGCAGGGGCAGATCGCGAACTACTACGCGAGCGCGTCGACCTGCCCCTGACGTTCACCGCACTACGACTTGGCGGGCGTCGCCGGCGTGGCCGGCGGCGTCGCCTGCGGCTTCTTGGCGGCGCGCGTGTTGCGCCGCTTCGTCACCGCCTCGGCCTTCACCTGAGTCGTCGGCTGCTTCGGCGTCGTCACCGGGTAGCCGAACTCCTCGAGGATCGGGCTGTCTGCGCCGTAGGTCCCCACCAGGTAGCGGTGGAGCGGCACCACCATCGCGACCGCCGCCTTTCGGGCCGCATTGCGCGCCTGCTTCTTGGTGGTCACGACGTTGCTGGCCGCGTCCAGATCCTGCTGCGCTTGCATCGCAGCAGTGAAGAGCACGGACAGCGCCTGCGGGGTGACGCTCTTGCCCCCGATCATCACGGCCGCCGTGATGTACTTCGCGATGGCGGCGATGATCTTCGTGAACGTGAGCGTCTGATTCGCCTGGTCTCGTTTCGGATTCTTCTTCGACATGGTGTCCTCGTTCGGCGGGCGCGCCGGGGGCCGCAGGATTGCGGCCGGGCCGACTGCCCTCCTACCCACCAAGTGCATCGAGACCCCTCGTTTGGGACACGGCCGGGGGCGCGCGATGTCGATTGTTTGCAACTGAGCGAGACGGCTCGGGATTCTCGGCGAAAAAAGTGGCTCTGGGGGCGGCTCTCGGGGCTGTGAGGCGGGCTCCCGAGGCTCTGAGCCGGGCTCACAGGGCTGCGAGGACGCCTCTCGGCGCGTTGAGGCGGCCTCTCGACGCATCGAGCCGGGCTCTCGGCGTCGTGAGCCGGGCTCACAGCCCCGAGAGGCAGCCTCCCAGTGCAGAGAGGCGGGCTCCCAGGCCTGTGAGCTCGGCTCGCGGGCCCCAGAGGCCGCCTCGCGACCACCTGAGCCGCAGGCCCCCGGATTTGCCCCCGTTGCAGGGCGCGGGATAATTCATGCTGGCTTGCTGATGCTTCCTTTCAAGCGGGCTTCGGCCCTCCTCTTCGTGCTCGCACCCCTCGCGCTCGCGGCCCACTGCGGCGGCGCGGCCTTCTCGTCCGGCGGCGGCGGCGACGCGTCCACGGGCAGCTCCTCCGGCAGCAGCTCCGGTGCCGACGCGAGCGGCTCGTCGAGCGGCGGCGGCCCCGACGCGCCCGCGTGCACGCCGGACACGCTCGACATGCACTGCAACGACTGCATCGCAGCCCACTGCGAGACCGAGTGGTGCGACTGCGTGCAGAACGCGGCCTGCGCGACGTACGTCGGCTGCCGGCTCCGAGGCAACACCGTGATGAGCTGCGCCGGCGCGTGCGGTTGCTCCGTCTCGGAGCTCGGCACGGGGGACAAGCTGATCAACTGCACGACGCTTCACTGCACGAGCGAGTGCGCGGTCACGAGCAGCTCGAGCTCGAGCGGCGGCGGATCCGGCAGCGGCTCGTCGAGCGGGATGACGGGGTCCTCCAGCGGCGGCTCCTCCTCTTCGAGCGGTGGCTCCTCGTCTTCCAGCGGAGGCTCGAGCAGCTCCTCCGGCGGCTCGGGCAGCAGCTCCGGCATCGTCGGGGACGCCGGCTCGGTGTGCGTGTGCCCGGCGTGCCCGACGAACGAGGTGTGCTGCAGCATCTCGACCTCGGGGCAGTGCGGCCAGTGTTACAACCCGGCCTGCGGGTCCTGCTGCCAGCCGTGAAGGTCGACGCCCGAGATATTTGCACTCCGATCGCAACAATCGCGTCTCGATTGGACGAATCGGTCGCACGCTCGTGACGCATCCGTCACAGTGCCGGCCATGCGAATCGCGGTGCTGGCGACGGCCGCGTGGGTCCTCGCGGGGTGCGCGGGCGGCCCGCAGGGGGATTTCACCGGCGGTGGAGCCCCGGAGGAGGCGGGCGCGGATCCTGACGCCGCCGGCCCGGGCCGACCGGCTGCCGAGGGGGGCGCGTCGGCTCCCGCCTCAGACGCGGGGACGTCGGACGCGGCATCGGGCGTCGCCGAGGGCGGCGCTGCGGACGGGTCCCATGCGGGCGGCGACGGGGCGCTCTCGACCGCGTGCACCGGCGACACGCTGGACGCGAACCGCAACCGGTTGCTCCAGTCGTATTACGACTACCTGAAGGCCCAGGTCACGCAGCCGCAGACGAACGGGCTCTCGGGCACGAACGTCACGAGCTCCGCCGACGTGTGGCAGAAGCTCGACCCGTCGTCGCGCGACGTCTTCCTCACGCTCACGGCGCGCCTTCAGGGCAGCAAGCTCGGCTCCGACATGAGCTCGATGCTCTCTCACGTCGTGCGCATCTACCGCATCAGCGGAGGGCAGGGCGGGACCGCGACGAACCCGGGGAGCTGCGGCGGCGGCGAGTACAACCGGATGATCATGTCGATGGACGCGACGCTGCAGGCGGTGCAGCTCGCCGCCAACAACGACCAGGGCGCCGTGCAGTCGAACGGGCACTACGACATCGGCGACGTCGTCGCCTCGAGCTACTGGCGCAACTCGCACGACCTCGGCGGGCCGCACTCGCCGTTCGATCTCAGCGACGAGACGAACCAGGGCGCGCCGCGCGGGCAGACGCAGTACTTCTCCGACCCGACGTCGACGCTCGCCACCGGGCCGCTGGGGCGGCAGGACCTCATGACGCTGGTCGACCCGTACGCGCTCGAGATGGACCAGGACTACGACTGCGTCCACAACTCGAATCCGGACTGCACGTACACGACCTACGGTCCCGCGTGCCTCCCGGAGGCCGCCGAGCCGGGGACGCAGGTGTGGATGGACTCGTACGGAAGCTACGAGCCGACGTGGCTGCCGCAGGGCTGCTGATCAGCCGAGAAGCGTCGCGTGCGTGCTCTGCGGCGCGAGGCCCAGGGCGAACGCGTCGTCGGCGATGGTGTCGAACGCGGGGAGGAGCGGGTCGCTCGTGAAGTCGACGTAGCGGGCGGCCTCGGCGAGGAGCGAATCGGGGAGGCGCTTGCCGATGAGGCGCGCGAGCTCGTCGCCCACGACCCGGCGCGTCTCGTCCGGCTCCGCGAGGGCGCGGTCGACCTCGAGGCGCGCGGCGGTGGCCAGTCGCGACGCGACGTCCGGGAGCGCGCGCGCCCACGGGCCGCTCGCGACCAGGAGCGCCGTGGGGAAGCGGCGGCCGGGCCAGAGATCGCGCTCGTCGAGCAGGCGCAAGGCGCCGGCGTCCTGCACGACGCGCGTCGCCCACGGCTCGGGGAGCCACGCGCCATCGAGGTCGCGGCGGCGGATCTCGGCGAGGATCGTCGCGGCATCCAGCGCGTGCACCGCGACGTCGCCGCCGCGCTCGGACGGCGTGTAGCCGTGGTCGCGCAGGTACGTGCGCAGCGAGATGTCCTGCGTCGTGCCGATCTGCGGCGTCGCCAGGCGCTTGCCGCGCAGGTCCTCGGGCCCGCGGATGCCCGAGGCGGCGCCGACGAGGAGCGATGCGCCTCCGGAGCACAGCCCGCCGAGCAGGCGCAGCGTCCCCGGAGCATGGCGCGCGTTGTTGAACACGATGGCCGACGGCCCCGCGCTGCCGACGTCGATGGCTCCGCCGAGCAGCGCCTCGAGCACCTGCGGCCCGGCGCGGAACGCGCGCATCTCGACGCGCACCCCGAGCGCCTGCTCGATCCGCCCCGACGCGAGCCCGGCGAGCAGCGGCGCGTGCGTGAGGTTCGTCATCACCCCGACGCGCACAACGTCCCGCCGCACACCCCTGCACGCGCTCGCAAGCGCCGCCGACGCTGCGGCAACCAGCAGCGCCCTGCGAGAAACCGAACAGGAAGATCGGAAGCTCGGAAGGGCAGGTGTCGCCCCGCCCTCCTCACCTTCTGATCTTCTGATCTTCCTGTTCACTTCCTCTCCCCCTCACGTTGGCTTCGCCTCGAGGAACGTGTGCAGCCCGCACTCGGTCTTGCCTTTCCCCGCCCAGCGCCCCGCGCGCTCGTCCTCGCCGTCGGCGACGGCGCGCGTGCACGGGTAGCAGCCGATCGAGAGGTAGCGGCGCGCGACGAGGGGATGCTCGGGCACGCCGTGCGTCTGCACGTAGGCGCGCGCCTCGGCGCTCGTCATCGTCGCGAGCGGGTGCACCTTGGTCGGGCCGCCCTCGGTCGGCAGCAGGATCGGGGTGCGCTCGCGCGTCTTGCTCTGGTCGCGCCGAAGGCCGCTCACCCAGGCGTCGGAGCGCGCGATGAACGGCTTGAGCGGCTCCACCTTGTTCTGCGCGCAGCAGAAGTCCGGGTCGCGGGCCATCACGTCGGCGCCGTGCTGCCAGAGGAACTCGTCGCGCGGCACCGACGGGCGCGCGTACGCGATGGTGAGCCCCAGCCGCTGCCGGAGCTGCTCGATGTAGGCGTGCGTCTCGTCGAAGAGGAAGCCCGTGTCGATGACGACCACGGGCAACCCGCGCGCGACGCGGCTCCACATGTGGAGGAGCACGCCGCTGCCCGCGCCGAAGGACGACGTGAAGAGGAGCTTCTGCCCCCAGGTCTCGACGGCGAACGCGAGGCGCTCCTCGGGCGTTGCCCGCTCGAGGCGCTCGTTCTCGCGTGCGACGTCGACCGGCGTGCTCACGCCGCGCACTCGCCGGCGCCGATGGCGACGTGGAAGCCGGTGTCCTGCCCGATGTCGTGCGACTCGCTCGACTCGGGGCTGCTCGCTGCGATGTCGCCCAGGGCAGCGACGACGCGCTTCGGATCGACGCGCTGGTAGAACGCGGCGGGCGTCTCGCCCTCGGCGTGGTCGGCGTCGTACAGCTTGAGGAGCGCCGCGACGGCGTCGGGGACGCGGCGAGCGACCACCTTCACGACCTGCCGGCCGAAGCGCGCGCCGCTCGGGTCGACGCCGCCGCCGAGGTGGAGCTGGTACATCGGGTAGGTCACGCCGTTCACGGTCTTGGCGGCGCCGTGCCAGCCGATGTCGGCCACGTGGTGCTGCCCGCACGAGTTGGGGCAGCCGCTGATCTTGATGGTCGTGTCGGCGAGCGCCTTGCTCGTCCCGACGTCGGGCAACTCGAGCCGCTCCGAGATGGCGCGCGCGACGTTGCGCGAGCTCGTGACGGCCAGGTTGCACGACTCGGCGCCCGGGCACGACGTGACGTCACGCGCCGTGTGGACGTCGGTGCGCGCGAGGCCGATCTCGCGCAGCGCGACGTAGAGCGCCGGCAGGCTCCGCTTGTCGACCCACGGGATGAGCAGGTTCTGGTCGATCGTGAGGCGCACCGTGCCGTCGCCGAAGCGTGTGATGAGCCCCGCGAGCGCCCGCATCTGCGCCGCCGTGACGTCGCCGAGAAAGAGGCGCGCGTAGACGGCGGCGTACCCGTCTTGCTTCTGGTCGATCGCGCAGGCGCTCCGCCACTGCAGGTAACCGGCCGGGTGCGGCCCGTGCCCGTTCTGCACCGGAGGGGCCGGCGTGTTGCGCGGGTTGTCCGGGAGCGTGAGCTCCTTCATCGCCTCGGCGTCCACCTCGGCGCGGAGCTCGGCGTACTTCGCGCGGAATCCGTCTTCGCCCAGCTTGCGCAGCACGTACTTCATGCGCGCGCGGTGCTTGTTGTCGCGGTTCCCGAGCGCGTGGAAGAGGCGCACGACCGCCTCGCCGACGCGCCCGAGCTCCGCGGCCGGGACGAAGTCGT
>DASVWO010000329.1:0-14578 GCA_036393165.1 Polyangiaceae bacterium
GCGCCCGCATCCGCTGCCGCCACGACTCGACCAGCGCCGCCCGCCCGCGAGCGCGCGAATCGATGGGCCCCGCGTCCGGCGTGAGCAGCGCGCCGAGCGCATCGAGCGACTCGCGCTGCCACGCGTCCAGCAGGGCGCGCACGACGTCCACCACGGCGTCGCTCGAGAGCGGCTCGCGCAGGGCGACGACCCCCTGCGCCTCGGCGTGCACCGCCGGCACCGGCATGGCCGGAGGCGGCTCGACGACGACCGCGTCCGGCCGGCGCGGCGGTGGCTCGGCCGACGCGCTCGGCGCCTGCAGCGCGGGGACGGCCGGCGCGCACGCGGCCGTCAGCAGCAGCGCGCAGGCGGCCGCGACCCTAGAGCGCTTCGACACGCGGATCGTCGTCACGAGACATCGTGACGATCGCATTCTCCGCCACCGGCTTCCAGCGGCCGTTGGGCGGCTGCTCGTCGAAGTCGCTCGCCAGCAGGGTGAAGTGCATGCGCGCGAGCTCCGGGATCTTGCGCCGCAGCTGCGGGTCCTCGCCGATGATCACGTCGGCGTCGCCCTTGCCGGCGAGCACGCGCAGGCGCATCGGCGACTCGCTCCGGTGCACGGCGACGAGCTGATCGCCGTCGCTCACCATCATGTTCAGCTTGCCCGCTTCGAGACCCGCCTCGGCCGTCATGCCGTCGACCACGGCGAGCGTCGAGCGCAGCGCCTCCTTCACGAGCGTGCCCTCGACCAGCCCGTCGTTCAGCTTGCCCGCGTCGTGCAGGAACGAGAGGAACACGTGGAACACCACCTCGGCGTCCGTGTCGCCGCGGATGCCGCTGCGCAGGAAGTCGGGCACGCTCGCGACGAGCCGGTCCTTGATCCGTTCGAACTCCGACACGGTGCCGGTCTGCGCGAACACCCACTGACGGTAGCGGAACGGGTGCGTGTTCTCGGTGCGCAGCGCGCCGACCGTCGCGTGCCGCACGTGCCCGAGCACGAGGTCCGCCCGCACGTCGGCCGCCAGCTTGGCGACGTCGATCTCCGGCCGCTCGTCGATCGGACGGCGCCGCATAAGCACCTCGCCGCCCTGATAGAACGCGAGGCCCCAGCCGAGCGGCGCGCCCTTCGAGCGTGCCTTCAGCGCCTCGGCTTCGGACGCGAGCACGCGCGCCGCGAGGTCGGGACGGTTGCCGATGATTCCGAACAGACGTGCCATCGAGGATTCCTCACGCGAGCGCGGTGCTCTCCGCCGGCTCTATAGACTTACGGGCCACCCAGCGGCCACGGCAAAGATTGAGCGAAGAAAGGTGCGACACGTGGGGGGACGCCACGTGTCAACACGCGAAGGTGCACTCTCCATACCATTAGACGTAAGGCCTCGACCGTTCCGATCAAGGCTTCTCGCGGCGCCCTGCGTCGTGACCCGCGTCGAGCCCCGCGTCATGCAAAAACTCGAGCGTCCGCTTGCGCCGGCGCTGCTCGAGCGCGGCCTGGAGAGCGCGTGCAGCCCAAGGTGCGAGCGCAGCCAGGGCGAGCGCGTAAACCCACAGCGGAAGTGCGAACATCGTGCGCAGCAGACGCGACGGCCTGACGCCGCGATCGCTTGTGCGCGAACGTACTACGACGTCAGTTACGCTTCGACGCCGACGTCTCGGGCGCCACGATGAAGGGCACGACGTGCTCGCGCGCCTCGAAGCCCGTCCGGTACTGCGACGCGGCATGCTGGTTCTGGAACGGGCCGATGCGGACGCGGAACCACGTGCCGCGGCCCGGCACCTGCGCCTCGACCACGTACGCCTTGTGCCCGCGCGCGCGCAGCTGATCCGCGAAGCCCTGCGCCTCTCCCTGCGTCCTGAAGCTGCTGACCTGCAGCTGGTAGCCCCCGGAGTGCCCGGCTGGCGCGGCGGGGCCGTCGCTGCTGGTGGGCGGTGTGTCGAGCTGCGCCGCGTCGCTGGCGGCCTTGGTGAGCGGGTCGCGCGGGCGCGTCACGACGGGCGTCGCCTCGAGCACGGCTTGCGCGGGCAGCGGGACGACGGGGAGACGATCCGTCGGCGGAGGCGGTTGCGCTGGAGACGGAACCGGCTGCGCCACGGGGATGGGCGACGGAGCCGGCCCCGGAGTGGTCTGCGGCGCCGGCGCCACGGCGGCGAGCGCGGTCGGCGGATGCTGGTCGTCGCTCAGCATCTGCGGAAACGTGACGTCGCGCGGCGAGAGGTCGGTCGCCGGGCGAGCGCTCGACGTGGGCGCGGGCACGAGGCGGGAATGCTGCGACACGAGATCGCCGAGCGGGTCCACCTTCGGCGCCGGGGGCTGCGCGGTGCGCCCGCCGAGGGCGATGCCGGCAAAGACGACGCAGGCGCCGCCGAGGGCCACGAGCGCCATGGTGACGCCGCGTGGCATGCGGCGCTCGTCGTCGTCTTCCTGGAGCTGCTCGAGGTTGCGGATGCTGCCGGGATCGCTCATGGCGCGTGTGACATTGCCGTACCGCGCGCGAGCCTCATCGGCCAACTTTCGTTCTCAGTCTTCCGTCCCCTCCCCCTCTTCGGTGGGCGGACGATCCATGCGCTCGGGGGCGGTCACACCCACCAGCTCGAGCGCTGCGGCGTAGACGTCGCGGATGGCCTCGATCCAGGCGAGGCGCGCGCGCGTCTTGGCGAAGTCCCAGCGGGCCTCCCAGCCGGCCTCGGCACGCACCGCGTCGGGCGGGAGAATGGGATCGCTCTCACCCTTCAAGCGCGTGAAGTAGCTCTGGAAGTCGCGCGCAAGCTCCTGCACGTAGAAGACGACGCGGTGCGGCTCGCGCAGACGCGCCGCCTCCGAGACGAGCCCGGGGAAGTCGGCCAGCTTGTGCGCCATCGCCAGCTCGTCGGGGTGCGCGAGCTTCGCCCACTCGGCCGGCGGCAGATGGCGGCGCGCCTCGAGGCCGATGCTGGCGGCCTTGCGCAGGATCGAGCAGAGGCGGGCGTGCCCGTACTGGACGTAGAAGACCGGGTTGTCGAGCGACGTCTTCTTCGCGAGCTCGATGTCGAACTCGACGTTCGAGTTGGCCGTGCGCGAGAGGAAGAAGAAGCGCAGTGCGTCGGCGCCGGCGCCCTTGCGTCCGGCAGCGTCGTCGATCTCGTCCATCACCTCGTCGATCGTGATGACGTTGCCGGCGCGCTTGCTGCTCTTCACCGGCGCGCCGCCCTTGGTGATGAAGACGTACTGGTAGAGGACCGGCTCGAACCGATCGACGGACTGGCCCAGGGCGACGAGCGCGTTCTTGAGGCGCGGCAGCGTGCCGTGGTGGTCGGCGCCGAGCACGTAGACGAGGCGGTCGTACCCCCGACCGAGCTTGTCGGCGAAGTACGCGATGTCGGACGCGAAGTACGCCCACGTGCCGTCGCTCTTGCGCACGACGCGGTCCTTGTCCTCGGTCGCGCCCTCGGGCGCCTTGAAGAAGAGCGCGCCCTCCTTGTGCTCGAGGAAGCCGCCGGCGTCGAGCTGGCGCATCACGGCGTCGACCGCGCCCCACCGGTGCAGCGACTCCTCGCTGAACCACACGTCGAAGCGCACGCGCAGGTCCGCCAGCGACGGGCGGATGCCGGGCAGGGTGCGCGAGCCCGGGACGCCGCGGAGCATCGCGGTCACGGCGACGCGCCCGAGCGTATCCACGTCGGCGAGCGCACCGGGCGCCGTCTCGCGGATGTGCGACGCGAGCTCCGTCACGTAAGCGCCCTTGTACCCGTCCTCGGGCGGCTCGCGGTTCTCGAGCGCGGCGCGGACGCTCTCGGCGAGCATGCGCACCTGGTTGCCGCGATCGTTGATGTAGTACTCGCGCGCGACGCGGCAGCCGGTCGCCTCGAGCAAGCGTGCGATCGAGTCGCCGAGGATCGCGTTGCGGCCGCTCGCGACGGTCACCGGCCCGGTGGGGTTGGCGCTCACGAACTCGACGTTCACAAGCTCGCCGGTGGCGGCGGGGGCGCGGCCGTAGCTGCGGCCGGCACGCAGGATGGCCGCGAGCTCGTCGTGGAACACGCCGGGACGCAGGCGCAGGTTGACGAAGCCGGGGCCGGCCACGTCGGCGGACGCCACGACGTCGCTCTTCGCGAGCGCGCCGACGAGCGCCTCGGCGATGGCGCGCGGGGGCTTGCCGGCGCGCTTCGCGAGGGCCATCGCCGCGTTCGTCGCCAGGTCGCCGTGCTCGGCGCGCTTGGGGCGGTCGATGCTCCAGGCCACGTGCTCGACGTGCTCGCCGAGGCCGGCGGACTCCAGGGCGCTCGTGATCGCGTCGCGCACGCGGTCGGCGAGGGGCATGGGAGCAGCTGGTAGCACAGACTCAGCTCAAGCGGGCGAGCTGCGCCGCCTTCCAGCGGGTCTCCTCGAGCTCGCGCTCGGGCACGCTGTCGGCGACGATGCCGCCGCCGGTGAAGTAGGCCCCTTCGTCGCCCTGGAGCTGCAGCGTGCGGATGGCCATCGCCAGCTCCAGCCTCCCGTCGCGACCGACGTAGCCGAAGGCGCCCGTGTAGAGTCCGCGTCGCCACGGCTCGAGCCGCGCGATGACCTCCATGGCGCGGACCTTCGGCGCCCCGGTGACGCTCCCGCAAGGGAGGACGGCGCGCGCGACGTCCGAGAGAGAAGCACCCGGAGCGCGGCGTGCGACCACCTCGGCGGCGCGGCTCCACACGGTTCGGCCGGCGAGGACGCGCGGCTCGCCGGCGACGCGCACGCTGCCGGGGACGGCGACGCGCCCGAGGTCGCTCCGGTGCACGTCGACCGCCATGGTCAGCTCGGCGCGCTCCTTCGGGTCGGCATCCAGCTCGCGCGCGAGGCGCGTGTCTTCGTCGGCGTGCGCGCCGCGCGGGCGCGTGCCCTTGATGGGCCCCGTGCGAAGCACGTCGCCGCGAACCGAGAGCGCGAGCTCGGGACTCGTCGCGACGACGCGGGTTTCCCCCACGTCTTGAAAGAAGGACCACGGGGCCGGCGCGGCCTCGAGGAGCGACGCGAAGAGCGCGAGCCCATCGCCGCGGAAGCTCACCGGAATGCGACGCGCGAGGTTCACCTCGTACACGTCGCCCGCGGCGATGAGCCGCAGGACCTCGCGCACGCGATCGGCGTGGCGCTGCTCGGGCTCCTCCGGCTGCAGCACGCGGAGCTGCGGACGCCCGTCGGGCGCGTCTTGCCGCCGGGCGCCACCGAGGACGGCGAGAGAGAGAGATGCGACGGCCGCCTCGTCGTCGCCCACCACGAGCACCTCGCCGGTGAAGTGGTCCACGCGCACCACGGCCGCGTACCGGCGCCACGACGGACGCACGAGGGACGGAGCCGGTCGCTCGTCGGGGTCGCGCGTCCAGCCCTGCCGCTCGGCACCCCGGAGCGCTTCGTACGGCACCCACCCGATCCACCGGGGCGCGAGCTCCCCGTCGTCCGCCGACGGCGGAACGAGGTCGTCGCACGTTTCGACGGGATCGGCGCCGACGAAGCTGTACCGCGCGTCGGCGCGCGCGAGCTCCCCCCAGGGCCGGCTGACGAGCGCCGCGAGCCCCGGCAGGTGAGCGAGGGAGCGCGCGGCCGCCAGGGGGTCGGGGGGAATGCGAAGCCTGCGCCGGACCGTCACGGCGCGCGAGCATACCGGCCCCGGGCGTGCGTGCACGCGATGCGGGAGCGTCCGGCCCTTACGCGGGCGGGATCGCAAGAGACACGGGTGCATGCCGCTCCATCGCACCCGTTACCAGGCGCCACCCGTTTTCGCCCGGAGCGGAACGCGCCAGCTGCTGGTCCGGCAGGGCTGAAACACGTATCCTTACGGCGTGCGGGGTCTCGTCACCTTCGCCGCCCTTCTCCTGTCCGGGGTGACAGTCGCGGCCTGCGCCCAGATCGAGGGGCTGAGCTCCTTCAACAAGGGCGAATGCTCCGGCGGCGGGGACTGCGACGCCAGCGTTGACGGCACAGCCGAGGGCGGCGAAGGGGGTGAAGAGGGTGGTGGCGGCGGCGACGCAACCGTCGACGTCTCGATGATGGACGTATCGCACGAGACAGGGCCCACCGTGTGCGACGCCGGCATCGTCTGCGGCGCGACGTGCTGCGTGGGCCAGGCGTGCGTGAACGGCGCGTGCGGCGGCGTGTGCAGCCCGGGCCAGCTCCAGTGCTCGGGCAACACCGTGCAGCAGTGCAGCCCGAACGGTCAGTGGACGAACCAGACGTCGTGCACCGGAGGAACGCCGGTCTGCTTGAATGGCATGTGCGCGATTTGCGCTCCCAACTCCACGCAGTGCAGCGGCAACGGCGTGCAGCGATGCTCGATGCAGGGCACGTGGGGTACCCCGCAGCCGTGCATGAACCAGGCTTGCAGCGGCGGGGCGTGCACGGGCGTCTGCGCCCCCGGGGAGACTCAGTGCCAGGGCAACGGCGTACAGACGTGTGACGCGAATGGCACGTGGGGCACTGCGATGCCGTGCACGAACGGCGCCTGCACGGGCGGCGTCGACGCGGGCGGCGCGCAGTGCTCCGGCACGTGCACGCCCGGCGCCACGCAGTGCTCGGGCAACGGCGTGCAGACTTGCGACTCGACGGGCCACTGGGGGACGCCCATGGCGTGCTCGAACATGGCGTGCGTCAACGGCGCGTGCACAGGCGTGTGCACTCCGGGCTCCGTGCAGTGCTCGGGCAACGGCGTTCAGACGTGCGACAACAACGGCAACTGGGGCCCGCCCGCGGCTTGCTCGAACCAGACGTGCATCGCAGGGAGCTGCACCGGCGTCTGCGCGCCGGGACAGACCAACTGCTCGGGCAACACGCCACAGAACTGCAACGCCAACGGCACCTGGACGAGCGGCAACCCTTGCTCGAACCAGACGTGCGTCGGCGGCGCGTGCACCGGCGTCTGCGCCCCGGGACAGACCGAGTGTCTCGGCAACAACATCCAGTCGTGCGGTGCAGGCGGCGTCTGGCAGACGCAGACCACGTGCGCCGCCCCTACCCCGGCGTGCCTCAACAGCACGTGCGTGACCTGCTCGCCCGGCACCAAGCAATGCGTCGGTAACTCCACCGAGACGTGCGGCGCGAACGGGAGCTGGGGCAGCCCGGTCGCATGCACCAACCAGACGTGCATCGGCGGCGCCTGCACCGGAGTGTGCGCCCCCGGACAGACGCGTTGCAACGGCAACGGCGTGCAGCAGTGCGACGCGACCACCGGAAACTGGGGGACGACCACGGCGTGCACGAACTCGACGTGCTCGAACGGCGCGTGCAGCGGGACGTGCTCGCCGGGTCAGACTCAGTGCAGCGGCAACACGCCGCAGACCTGCAACAGCAGCGGCATGTGGGCCAACGGGACGCCGTGCGCGCAGCCCACGCCGGACTGCTCGAACGGGTCGTGCAGCTGCCTCGAGGTCACTTGCGGGGGAACGTGCACGACGCTCAACACGACGCAGAACTGCAGCGCGTGCAATGACGTTTGCACGCCCAACAACGCGTCCACCGCGAGCTGCAACGGCACGACCTGCTCGTACACGTGCAACGCAGGCGCGTCCGACTGCAACAAGGGGTCACCGCCCGACACGGACGGCTGCGAGTGTGCGACGCCGTCGTGCTGCGGCACGGGGTGCCAGACGACCCACAACGATGGCGTCGGACAGCACTTCTACGACTGCAATCCGCTCAGCGACTTCACCGCTGCCCAGGCCCTCGAGGCGTGCATCGCCTACGCCGCTTCCCTCGGCCAGCCCTCGACCTACTGCTCCGATGGGTGGGGCTGCAGCGTCGACACGAGCATCAACGAGGTCTGCCACACGACGGCCGCGAACGGGACCACGTGCAGCAACTACTGCTGGGTCTACCAGAGCAATTCGGAGAACGGCTGGGTGACGACCTGCGCGAACTGCCAGGGCGACGCCGCGAACTGGAACTGACGTCAGAACGTGCCGACGACGCCGGCGGAGCCGGGGCCGATCCAGGGGCGCACGACGAGGCCAGACTCGGCCGGCGGCGAGGCTGATTCGGGCGGCGTGGCTGCCGGCTCAGCCGCCGGCTCCTCGTGACCGACGACCAGCGTGATCACGGCGAGCGCGGCACCCGCACCGGCTGCGGCGAAGCCGATGGTCGAGACGAGCGCGAACGTGTTCCATGCGTCCAGATCAGACTGCCCCTGCGTCCCCTTCCCGCAGATGTCGTTCGTGCACTCGTTCTGCACGGCCGACTTCTTCGACAGCGAAAGGATCCCCGTCGCCACACCGGTCGCGAGGCCCGCACCGGCCACGCCGATGCCCACCCACGTGAGCGCCGTCGGTGAATGCGACGTGACTGGCGCCGGCGGCGCCTCCTGCTGCGGGGCGCTCGCCTGCGACGCTTGCTGGTCCGGCGGCGGCTCCGGGATGAAGGTGAGCGCGACCTCCACGGTCTTCTGCTCGGCCTCCTTGACGTCCACCTCCGCCTTCCCTTGCGAGTGCTTCGACTTGACCGTCACGACGTGATGGCCCGGATCGACGGGCCGGGGCAGGCCGACGGCATCGGCCGGCACGTCCGCTCCGTCGACGTCGAGCGTCGGGGTGTCGCCCTGCGGCAGGTCCTTCAGCGTGATCGTGAGCGCCGGCACGCGCGGCGCGAGCGACTGGTCGAGCTTCTCGCCCGCTTCGCGCGCCACCTTGAAGGGCTGCGGGTCGTTCGGCTTCTCCGGCGTGCGTCGCAGGCTGCCCGCCAGCGTGTCGCGCGCCTCGACGAGCAGCCCGAGGTCGGCCTGCACCTGCGCCAGCGGCAGCGCCGTCGTCGGCACGTGCATGATGTCGTCGGCGGCCTTGAATCGCTTGAGCGCCTCCTTCAGGTCGCCCTTGCGCTTCAGGTCGTAGCCCTGGTCCATCAGGGTGCGCGCCATCTCGCGGTCCACGGCCGTGGGCTGCGCGTGTGCCGCCGTCGCGAGAAGCATCGACGCGGCGATGGCCGCGACGCACAGCGTTCGCTCAGAACCCATAGTTGTTCCTCGTCGGCGAGGCAGGAGCTGCCGTCGGCCTCGGCGCAGGCGCGGCGGTCGGATGCGGGCGCGACCTCCATGATGCCGGAGCCGTGGTCGCCGTCGTTTCCGGAGCGGGTGCGGTCGCCTCGGCCGCCTCGGACGCCGAGTCTGCAGGGCTGGGTGCCGACGCGGGAGGCGGAGGAATCGAGGGACCCGGTCTCGGCTCGACGGTAGCGACCGACGACGCTTGCCCCGCCGCCGTCGCGTCGTGTCCAGACGATCGCGTCGCGAGCAGCGCCACGACCACGGCGAGAACGAGCGCACCGACCCCTGCGGCCACGGCGACGGTCACACCGCGCCGCGGACCGACCATCGGAACGGACATCGCGGTCGAGCCGATCGTCTGCCCGGTCGGTGAAGTGGTCGGCTCGCCTCCCCCGCCTCCAACTCCACTTGCGCTTCCACCTCGCCCGAGCTGCGAGACCACGATGCGCGCGCCCGTGTCGGACGTGATGCTCGTCCGCCCCGTCTGGTCGGCGTTCGACCGCATCAAGGCCGCCGCCTTCTCGCGCTCCTCGGCAGCCTTGAGCCCGAAGGCAATGGCCTCTTTGCGCTTCTTCGTCCGATCGCCGACCATCTCGTCGAGGAACGAGGCGATCGCCGACGTGCTCGTCGTGAGGTTCGCCTGCACGATCGCTGTCTCGAGCGCCTGCTGCATCTCCGCGGCGCTCGCGTAGCGATCGTCCGGCTTCTGGGCCAGGGCCTTCTTGATCACGTCACGAACCGGCTGCGGCACGGTGGGCGCCAGGGGCGGCGGCGGGCGCCCGCTCGTGATCTGGAAGAGCGTCTGGATCTCGTTGTCCGCCTCGAAGGGCGGCCGACCGCTGATGAGATGGTAGAGCACCGCGCCGGCGGCCCACACGTCTGCACGCCGGTCGACCGGGCGGCCGAGAGCCTGCTCCGGCGGCATGTACTGCACCTTGCCCTTGAGCGTGTCCGCGTGCGTCTCGCCTGCGAGCCGGTCGCGCGCCTTGGCAATGCCGAAATCGATGAGCTTCGCGACGCCTCGGGTCGTCACGAGCACGTTCTGGGGCGACACGTCGCGGTGCACGACGCCCATCGGCTGTCCATCGTCGTCCTTCAGCTCGTGCGCCGCGTGCAGCCCGCCGCAGGTGTCCGCCATGAGCCGCAGCGGGACTCCGAGTGGGACCTTCGCGCCCTTCTTCTTCGCCGCGCGGTAGATCTTCGAGAGCGCGTCCCCGTCGACGTACTCCATCACGAGGTACGTGACCCCGTGCTGCTCGCCGACGTCGAGGATTTGAGTGACGTTCGCGTGCTCGATGCGCGAGGCGATGCGCGCCTCGTCGATGAACATGTTCTGGAAGCTCGGCTCGGCCGCGTACTTCGGGAGGATCGTCTTGATTGCGACGAGTCTCTGGAACCCGTGCTTGCCCGTCTGCCGCGCGATCCAGACGCTGGCCATCCCCCCCTCGGCGATGGGGCAGAGAAGCTCGTACCTGTCGAGCCGATAGCCCGCGATGATGGGCGAGGCGCTCGGCGGGATGAGGCTCACTCTGTCATTATCGCGCGCCTCCGCCCAGGCGGCGAGACTCTCGCGCTCCTCTCACTGCCCGCGCGTGGGGCGGTGTAGGTCACTGCCACGAGCCGGCCTGGGTGGCCGGACAGGTCGGGTTCTCGACCCAGCCCGGATCCGCGGCGCAGTTGCAGGTGCCTGCGCCCGAGCAATCGCCGTACCCCCAGCAATAGTTGGTCGCCTTGCCCGATTGGTTCGTGTAGCAGACGCTCCAGGTCTTGACGGTTCCCGTGTTGCAGGGCTGGAACTGCCCGCAGTTGGTCGGGTGCCCCTGCGCCGTCGCGTACGCGACGCACGCCTCGAGGGCCGCGGCGTAGCTGAACGAGCAGGAGGGGCTGGCGACGTAAGTCGGGTTGCAGTCGTAGAAGTTCTGGCCGACGCCGTCGACGTGGGTCGTCTGGCAACCCGTGCCGCAGCACGCTGGCGTCTTGCACTCGCAGCCGTCGGTGTCCGGCGCGGTCCCGGCGTTGCAGTCCGCCGAACCCGTGTTGCACGTGTAGGAGCACGTCAGCCCGTTGCAGGTCGCGGACTGCGCGTTGGTGAGGGTGCACTTGTCGCCGCACGCGCTGCAGTTGTTCGTCGTGTTCAGCGTCGTGCACGTGCCGCTGCAAAGGGTCTCGGCGCAAGTGCACGATCCGTTGGTGCAGTCGGGGCTCGGCTGCGAGCAGGGCGCGCAGTTGGCACCACCCTTCCCGCAGGAAGTGGCTGACTGCCCCGAGTAAGGCACGCACACGCCCCCGTTGCAGCATCCGTTCGGGCACGAGGTCGCGTCGCAGACGCACTGCCCGGTCGCTTTGTTGCACTCCTGGCCCGTGGGGCACATCGCGCAGGTGGCGCCGTTGGAGCCGCACGAGGTGTTCGACTCGCCCGACAGCGGCTCGCACGTGCTGCCGTTGCAGCAACCCGCGCAGGACCCGCCGCCGCCGCAGCTGCACACGCCGTTCGTGCACGAGTCGCCACTGCCGCACCCGGCGCAGGCGGCACCGCCCGTTCCGCACTCGGTCTGCGACTGACTGGCGTAGGGCACGCAGGTGTTGCCGTTGCAGCAGCCGCTCGGACACGTGGTCGAATTGCAGATGCACTGCCCGTTGGACTTGTCACAAGCCTGGTTCGCGCCGCACGCCGCACACGTCGCGCCCGCCGCGCCGCAGGAGCCGTTGGACTCCGAGGCGTACGCCTCGCACGTACCGCTCGCGCCACCGTTGCAGCAGCCGCTCGGACACGTGTTGGCGTCGCAGGCGCACACACCGGTGGCCAGATCGCAGAGTCCGTTGGCGCAGGAGACGCACGCCCCGCCGCCCATGCCGCACTGCGATCCCGACTGCGACGCGTACGGGACGCAGACGTTGCCGTTGCAGCATCCGTTCGCGCACGAAGTGGCGTCGCACGTGCACGCCCCCGTCGTCTTGTTGCACTCCTGCCCCGTCGTGCATGCTCCGCACGCAGCGCCCGCGGTGCCGCAGGTCGTGTTCGACTCGGATGCGTAGGGCACGCACGTGTTGCCGTTGCAGCATCCGTTCGGGCAGGACGTCGCGTCGCACACGCACTGGCCGGCGCTGCACTCCTGGTTGGCGCTGCACGCCGCGCACGCTGCGCCACCCTTGCCGCACGACGCGCTCGACTCGTTCGCGAGCCCCTCGCACGTCGAACCGTTGCAGCAGCCGGTGCACGACGTCGTTCCCCCGCAAGAGCACACCCCCGAGCTGCAGGCGTCTCCAGAGCCGCAGGATGCGCACGCGGCGCCGCCGTTGCCGCAGAGCGTCGCCGACTGCATCGACTGCGGGACGCACGCGTTTCCGTTGCAGCAACCGGTCGGGCACGACGTCGCGTCGCAGACGCACTTTCCGCTGGTCGTGTCGCACTCCTGTCCCGTCGCGCACGCGGCGCACGCCGCTCCTCCGACCCCGCAGGACGTGTTGGTCTCGCTGGCGAACGCCTCGCAGACGCTGCCGTTGCAGCACCCTCGGGGGCACGTGGACAGCCCACAGCCTCCATTTCCGTCGCCACCCACGTCGGGCATCACGTCGGGCCCGACGTCCGGAGTGCTCGAGTCGCGAGCGTCCGTCGTGCCGTCGGGCGCCCCGTCCGGCTCCGGCACGGTGCCGTCCGGAGTCGCGCCATCGCCCCCGTCCGCCGCCTCCTCGGTCGCGTCGGCGCCGGCTTCGCACCCCCCGGTGCAATCACCCTCGTGGAACGAGCCGATGCCCTCGAGGGTGCCACAGCCCACCGTGGCGCCGGCAATCAGCAGGACGGCAATCGCCCAAAGGGCCCGCACGTTAGAAGGATACGGGAAAGGCTCGGCAATCACCAGCAAGTGACGGGCGATCCGCTCGCTCGCCTCCCGCGGCTCGGTGAGCGATAATGTAGGGGTGAGCATGAGGCCCACGGCTGCGTCCCTGTCCGGGGAGCCGCCGCCGCAGCTCGCGCCGGGGTTCAAGCTCGATCGCTACGAGCTTCTCTGCCCCATCGCGGAAGGGGGCATGGCGAGCATCTGGATCGCGCGCCAGGTGGGCAAGCACGGTTTCCGCAAGCTCGTGGCCATCAAGACGATCCTCCCGAAGTACGCCGCCGAGCCGAAGTTCCAGCAGATGTTCATCGACGAGGCGCGCATCGCCTCGCGCATCGAGCACATCAACGTGACGCAGATCCTCGACGTCGGCGAGCAGCACGGGGTCACGTACCTCGTCATGGAGTACGTCGACGGCGACGCGCTCTCGAAGGTGAACCGCGCTGCGCAGAAGAAGGGGAAGCCGATCCCGACGGGTGTGCTCCTGCGCATCATGGCCGATACCTGTGCCGGACTTCACGCCGCGCACGATCTCAAGGACGACGCGGGGGCGCCGCTCGGCGTCATCCACCGCGACGTCTCGCCCCAGAACGTGCTCGTGACGACCAAGGGCATCTCGAAGCTCATCGACTTCGGGATCGCCAAGGCGAAGGATCGACTGAGCGGCGACACGAAGACCGACCAGGTCAAGGGCAAGGTCGCGTACATGGCGCCGGAGCAGGCGCTCGGTCGCTCGATGGACCGGCGCGCCGACCTGTGGTCGGTGGGCGCGGTGATCTATCACCTGCTCGCGGGCAAGGCGCCCTTCGAAGGCGAGAACGAGATCCAGACGCTGTTCGCGCTGTCCACCGGAAGGCCGCCCGTTCCGCTCCCGCCCAGCGTGCCCGCGCCCATCTCGGCCATCGTGCGGCGCGCGCTCTCGCACTCGCCGGACGCTCGCTTCGCGAGCGCGGCGGAGATGCAGGACGCCATCGAGAAGGCGATGGTCGAGACGAGCCTGATCACGACCGCCGCACAGGTCGCCGCGTTCATGGCGGACCTGATGGGCGACCGCGCCGAGAAGCGGCGCGAGTCGATTGCCCTTGGGCTCAAGGCCGCCGACGAGCGTGAGAAGCTGGCCGACGTTCTGCAGCGCAACGCCGATACGACGAGCAGCGGGTCCGAGTCCGGCGCCGGGAAGCCAGGGGGAGGAGGGGCCCGCGTCGTCACGGCGTCGGGCGTGGCGCCGGAGTCCGAGAAGTCGAGCAACGGGTCGGGGCAGACGCTGGGTGGCTCGGCCGCCATGGCCGTGCCGACCGTCGATGCCGAGCCGGTCGCCCAGGTGAGCCCGGGACGCGGACGCACGATGTTCGCCGCCATCGGGGCGCTGCTGCTGCTCGTCGCGGCCGGTGCGGTGGTCGTCGTGGCGAACCGCACGAAGCCCGTGCCCGCGACGGCTCCCGCCTTCACGCAGTCGCCTTCGGCCGCGGGCTCCGTACCGGCGACGAGCGCAACGGCTGCCCTGAGCGCGTCCATCCCGGACGCTGCACCTTCCGCGTCCACCGCGGCGAGTGCGCCCCCGACGCAGCCCGCCTGGCACCCTCCGCCGCGCTGGGTGCCTCCGCCACCGCCAGCGCCCAAGCCGGCATCGACCGGCACCACCAAGTCGAGGGACAACTATGGCTTCTAGAATGCGCTGGACCACCGCCGCAGCGAGTCTCGTCGCGTGCTCCCTCGCCTTCGGTGGGGTCGCGCACGCCCAGACTGCCGCCGATCGCGAGACGGCGCGCTCGCTCATGGAGCAAGGGCACG
>DASVWO010000330.1:0-10272 GCA_036393165.1 Polyangiaceae bacterium
CGGCGGCTTCTCGTACATCCAGCAGGTGCAGTCATACGGCGTCCCGAGCGACCTCGTCACCGTCGGGACCAACGGCAGCCCCCTCCTCAAAGAGCCGCTCGGCATTCAACAGCCGCCGGGCACCATCGCCGGATTCAGCAGGCGACTCGTCCTCGATGACGAATCGTTCCTGCTCGTCTCGTACTTCGAGCACGTCAGCGATGCCTCCGACACCGTGGTGATCACCCATCACGATGCGGCGGGTATGCAGCTCGCACCGGGGACGACGCTGTCGGGCGCGTACGCGGGCGACCTGATTCTGGCCAAGTCGACACGCGGCGACGTGCTGGCGGCCTATATCGACTCGGATCCGGCGACCCAGTCGGGACAGGCGCTGTACATCGTACCGCTCTCGCATGACGGCGTGCCGATGGCAACGCCCGTGGCCGTGCCGATCGTGGGCGCCGCCGACTCGCCCTTCGATTTCGCGCTCGACCCTTCGCCGAGCGGCGACATGATCCTCACGTGGGTGACCTACGACCAGAACCCCAGCGCGCCCACCGGCTTCTTCGCCGCGGAGATCGATCCTGCCGGCAGCCCGCGGGGACCGGCGCTCCGTCTCGGCGCCAGTGCCGGCAACGTGAGCGTTGTCGTCAGCACCGATGGCGCACACGCGCTGGTCGTCTACACGCCCTTGAGCGGTAACGCAGGTGGCGTCGCGTTGGGCGTGCACACGCTGCCGCTCGAGTGCGCGATGCACTGAGCGCCGCGCGATCCCTGCCGCCGCGGACGGCGCGATGTACCGTAGGGCATGCGCCCGCGTCCTGCCGTGCTGTTCGTCGCGACAGCCCTGATCGCGGAGGCAGGCGCATCCAACGCCGACGACGAAGCGGAGCCGATCCAGCTCGAGTACAGCGCCCCTCCGGGTTGTCCGGATCGGGACGCGTTCGAGGCCCACGTGCGGGCACTCACTGGGAAGGCGCACTTCGAGGTCGCAAGGCCCGGCATGCGCACCTTCGACGTGCGCATCGAAGCCGGAACGCCGCTGCGAGGGACGATGCTGGTGCATCGCGGAGACGCGGTGGAAGGGCGCAGGGTCGTGCAGGCCGACCGGTGCTCCGACGTCGACGACGCGCTCACGTTGATGGTGGCCCTCGCGATCGATCCGCAGGCATCGCTCACGCCGGTGACCGCAGGATCCGCGGCTCCGCCCCCCTCGTCGTCCTCGTCGTCGATCCCGTCGGCTCCATCGGCCGCCGCTTCGTCATCGGCAGCTCCCGCCGCGCAGCCACTCCCGCCAAGGCCCCCGCCCCCGCCCCCGCCGCCGACTCGCCAAAACGCGCCCGTAGCTCAGGACGACTCGCGCTCCGGTCTCCGGCCGACACGACCGCCCGAAACGCTCTCGATTGGCTTCGACCTGGCCGTCGCCTCGGGCGTCGCGCCGAGCATGCTCGTGGGCCCGTCTCCGGCCATCGAGTGGCGGTCGGGCGCGAGGTCTCTCTTCGCTCCCACGCTGCGACTGGCCTTCGTTCGCACGTCGAGCGGTACGTTCGACGCGGGGGGTGCAGCTGCATCGTTCACGTGGACCGTCGGTCGCCTGGACGGTTGCGGTGTGGACTGGCCTCCCGTGGCTTCCCTGCACTTGCTCGGGTGCGCGCGCGTCGAGGCGGGGGCCATCGACGCGGTCGGCAGCGACATCGTCGGGGCACATGGGAAGACGACCGGCTGGTTCGCCGCAGGTCCCCTGATGCGGGTCGAGTGGGCCTTTCTCCCCCCGCTGTACGTGGACGCCGACGTGGCGCCGATGTTCCACGTGACCGCCGATCGCTTCTTCTTCCTTCCCAACAGCACCATCTACGAGGTGCCCTACGCGGGCCTCGAAGCTTCGGTCGGCATCGGGGTGCATTTTCTGTGATCGAATCGGCACGGCGCGGACATGGTCACGGCGGCACCCGGAGCATGAGCGAGTCCGACTTTCCCCCCGTTCCGTCCCGAGCCGAGCTCGCCGAGCCGGCCCGCGCCCGATCGGCCAGGGACGGCCGGCTTCGCGAGCTCGTCGACGAGCACTACGACTTCGTGTGGCGCACGCTGCGTTACCTGGGCGTCCCCGACGCGAACGCCGAGGATGGTGCGCAAAAGGTCGTGTGCGTGCTCGCCCGCCGGCTCGACGAGGTGGAGAAAGGGGCCGAGCGAGCCTTCCTCTTCTCCACCGCCCTCCGAGTCGCGGCGACGATGCGCCGCTCCGACCGCCGCCGGCCGCGCGCCAGCTCCGACGATGACGTCGAGGCCCTCGCGCACTCGATGCCCAGCACCGAGGAGCTGCTCGACGAGCGGCGCGCGCACGAGACGCTCCGCAGGGTGCTCGACGAGATGCCGCTCGAGTTGCGCGTCGTGTTCGTCCTCTTCGAGCTCGAGGAGCTCACGAGCCCGGACATCGCGACGATGCTGGGCATCCCCGTGGGCACCGTCGCGTCGAGGCTTCGAAGGGCGCGAGAAACGTTCCAGGCGATCGTGCGGCGCATGAAGGCCGGGGCACGACCGCGGAGAGACGAGCCATGAGCGAGCCGACGCGACTGTCGCTGGAAACCGAGGACGAGACGGAGCAGCTGCTTCTCCGTGCGGGGCGCCCGCACGCACCGCGCGCCGCGCGAGAGCGTGCATGGATGGCCGCGTCGGGTGTCCTTGCGTCGTCGAGCTTGGCGGCGGGAAGCGTCGCGGCAAAGGTCGGATCCGTGATCGGGGGGAAGGCCATCGCGGTGATCGCGTTCACGGGGCTCGCCGCCATGGGAGGAGCCATGGTGCTGCATCAGCAGCACCGGGCGAGCGAGTCGGCGCCCGTCCAGCCGAGCGCGCCGGTCATGGTGCAGCGAGCGCCGACCGCGGTGGCCAAGCCAGCGCCTCTCCCCAGCATCGCGCCTGCGCCGGTCGAATCCGTGGAGGCGGCGCCGATGGCCAGCAGCTCCGTCACTCCGCCGAGGGCGGCGGCGCCGGCGGCGTCCGTGGCCCCCGGACCGACCGAGTCGGCGACGTCGAGCGTGCCCAGCGAGCTCGCGGCGCTGCAGCAAGCGCGAGCGGCGCTCGGGGCTGGCGATCCCGCGCGCGCTCTCTCGATGCTCGACGCGTACGGCGCGCGATTCCCCCACGGCGCCATGGCGCAGGAGGCGGTCGTGCTCCGGATCGAGGCGCTCGTACGAGCGGGCGACCGCCCCGCTGCGCAGCGCGCGGCGGATGCGTACCTCGGGGCGAATCCCCAGAGCCCCTATGTGGACCGGATCCGATCGCTGCTCGGGACGAATCCGTGATCGATCCACCGAGGGCCGGCGATGGGTACTCCATGAACTTGGCTCATGGTGCTTGCGTCCTGGCAGTCGCGGCGATGGTGGCTTCGTGCAGAAGCCAGGTTTCTCTCGGGGGACAGCTGGACGCCGGCTCTGGCGGTTCCGGCGCATCCGTCACCATCGGCGCTGCGTGCATCCCCTCGCAGGAGCTGTCGACGACGTTCCTCGGCTTCGACGAGCGCGAAGTGGTCCTCGACGAGGGCAACGTCGCTTGCGGTAGCGGCGTGTGTCTCGTGAATCACTACCGGGGCCGTGTCTCGTGCCCGTACGGGCAGAACCCGACGGCGACAGCTGCGTACCTCTCGACGGCAATGAACGAGCCGTGCAAAGGCACCACACCCACGGACCAGAGCAGCGCGTGCTGCACGCCGGGAAGCGATCTGCCCATCCTCGCGTCGCAGGACGTGATGCCGACGCAATCACAGGTCCAGCCGGAGTGCGTCGACCGTCCGTCGGCGAAGACGGTCACGTGCTCGTGCCGGTGCGCCAACGCCGCGGGCAAGACCGACGACGGCGCGCAGTACTGCTCGTGCCCCGGCGGGTTCCAGTGCACTCAGCTGGTGCCCGAGCTCACGATGGGCGATCCGCGCGCCGGCGCGTACTGCATCGCGAATGGGAGCGATTACGATTCGCTCACGTCCTGCACTGGCCTCGCCGGCTGCGATCCCGAGACCAAGACCGGGCAGCCGGCGTACTGCGGCCCGACGAACGCGGCTGGGACCGAGTCGGCCGCCACGGGTGCAGACGTGACGTACTACTGGTCGGCGTTTACGGCCACAGGAGTATGCCTACCCTTCGTGCCGCCGGCCGACGCAAGCGGGATGGCGACGTGCGTCGCGCTGGTGCCGCTTGCGGCCGGGGAGTCGTGCTCGGGCACGCCGGGGCTCACCGCGGTGGATCCCGCGATCGTCAAGTCGGTGCAGCAGTCCCTGCCGAGGGTGATGGTCCCCGACAACCTGTGCGAGGTTCCGCAGCTGGGTGCTCCGTGCGCCACGGGGACGCAGGCGGGGTGGTGCACGGTGACCGGCGCGAACTTGTCGTCCGGATGCACCTCGGAGGGCACCTCCGAGCTCGACTTCACGATGGGCCTTCCGGCGCCGGGATCGTTCGTCATCTTCGGCTGCTACTGACACGCGGTGCCTTCGGTCTACGAAGGAGTCTGCTCGTAGCGGTGATCCAAGCCGACGAACGTCGGTGGTAGCTTGGGAGCGATGATGCCTGGCCAGCCCGGTGGCGGCCCCGCCCCCGTCAACCCCTACGCGCCGCCGACGTCGTCGCTCGCCGCGGCGCCGCCTGCCAGCACGTCGGTCGATGGCCTCGACTACGCCGGCTTCGGCGTGCGCGCCGGGGCGCAGATCCTCGACTGGATCGTCGGGTTGGTTGCGGGCATGGTCTCCGGCGTCGCCATCGGTGTGCTGGCGGCGATGGGCTCGTTCAGGGATTCTCCGAGGACGCCTTGACACCCGACGAGCGAGCCGTGCGGCACGCGGCCATCCTGGCCGTCGCCCAGGTCGAGTCGGTCGCGGATGAATTCGTGTCACCCATTTGGGCGTCGGAGGGCGGATTGATCATGCGCCGATGACGACTAGAAGGTGGCTCATGAGTCGCCGACTCGTCCCTGCCGCCCTCCTCGTCCCCGCATTGTTCGTCGCCGCCTGCAGCAGCGCCTCGCCGACCGAGAGCGAGCGAGCGACGTCCGAGGCCATCTTGAGAGGATGCGGGGCGGGAACGCATCCCGACTGCAGCGGGGACGGCCCGCAGGGGCAAACGATCTGCTCGTGCGTGCAAGACAGTGGGTGCACGTTCACGGCTCCCGCCATACCCGCCTGGTTGCAGGCCAATTACGGCTCCGGGATCGACTACGGGGTGTGGGTGGCGGCTTGGGCGGTACCGAGCAGCACGGCGACCTGTCCGGTCATCACGATGCCGACCGGTCGCTGGGCCCCGCTCGGCGACCCGATCGGCCAGTTCGACATCAACTCCACGGACGGCGTACCCGATTCCGTGGGTTGGTGGGTCGGGCCGAACGCTTGCTCGCAGGTGTCCGGGATGGGCCCCTACTGCTGCACCTACGTCTGGTGGCCGAACGGCTATCCGAAGGTCAATCCGAACGGCACCGGCAGTCCGGACGACGACGACTTGCCTGCCCAAGACACGTCGAGCCTCTGCATGGTCCAGGGCGGCCACAACGTGGCCCTCGAGATGTTTTCGCAGTACTGCGACGCCTGGAGGGATGGAGGCAGTTGTCCAGTCCCGGGCAGCGGCGGTTGCGGGTCGTGCTCGGTGTTGCAGGCTCCATGACGAGGGTCGCGGTCGCTCAATCGTGACCGGACATGCACGACGTCGAGCCGCCGCACTCCCACTGCCCCAGGTTGCAGTCGCACAGCGCAGCGCCGTTGCAGTAGGAGCAGCTCAGGCCCCCGCTGCACGACCCGCCGGGAGGAGGAGGATCCGCCGGGCACGTGTCGCCGTCAGATACGGGCCCGTCGTTCAGCCCGGCCTCGCCGGCGCCGCCTTCGCCGGATCCATCGGGGGCTGCCGCATCGCAGCTCCCGGCGCCCGTGTAGCACTGCCAGGGGCCGCTCCCGGTGCACCTGCACGTGTTGACGCCGCAGCCACCGGAAGCCGGGTACGAGCAGCCGATCCCCATCCCCCCCAGCGTGCACGCGCTCGACGGCGAGGGCTGCGTCTCGGGGCAAGCCGGTGGACTGTCGTTCTGCACCACGTCGGTAGCGGCGTCCGGCGACGAAGAGGGACCGCCCGAGTTCGAGCCGCATGCCGTGACGGCGAGTGCTCCCACGGCGGCGAAGGCAAGAAAGGCATGCGCGGCACGTAAGACGATCATGCGCGCCCGCGATTGCGATCGACGTGCCACGATCCGGATTGCAGTGATTCGCGCCGTGGACCGTCGAAGATGTGAGCCATGATGCGCCGCTTCCGACAGCTGGGATCACGCTTTCTCCTCGCCACCGTGCTGCTCGCGCCCGCTGCCTGCGGCTCGACGCCGGCCTCCTCCTTCGACGCCGGTGCGGACGCCGGCCAGGACGCGCCCTCGCTGGCAGATGCGCCCTCGGAGATCGGGACCTTCGTCGAAGCGTCGACCGTCGACGTGCCGGATGCCGCGGGCATGGTCGCGGGCGTGACGGCGTTCTGCAACGACTCGATCGGCGGGCTCCTCGCCGACCTGCAGGCGTGCTGCTCGAGCGCCGACCAGCAGACGAGCCTCTATGGCCTCTATGCCGGCGCCCTCGCGCAGGCCCAGCAGAACTGCGCGTCCGCGTTCTCGGCGAGCATCGTCGCGGGACGCGCCCGGTTCGACGCGAGCGCCGTGCAGGCATGTCAGCACGCGATCCAGGCCAAGTACGGTCCGAAGCTGTGCTGGCCCGAGCTCACGGCGAATCACGGGAACGACACGCCGTACTCGGAGAGCGCGTGCGACGGCGTCATCGTCGGACAGCAGGCCGTCGGCCAGCCCTGCAGCAACGACTACGAGTGCCAGAGCGGTCTCTCGTGCGTCGGCGAGACCACGAGCCAGGACGGGCGCTGTCAGGCGCCGGGCATGTCGGGGGACACGTGCGGCCTGGGCAACTGCGCCGGCAACTGCGTCATCGAGTGGGGCCTCGGCAATCATCCCGCCTGCGCGCAGGGCCTCTACTGCCTCGGCACGTGTCAGGCGCTGTCGAACGACGGCCAGGCGTGCTTCGGCGACGGCTCGTGCGTCGCTCCCGACGTCTGCACGGACAACAAGTGCGCACCGACCCTGGGCGGCGCGGGTGCTCCGTGCCAGCAGTGGAGCGACTGCCAGGAGGCCTTCTACTGTATCCGCCCCAGCGACGGCGGCGCCGGCGGCGTGTGCACGGCGAGAGGCGCCGCCGGCGCAGCATGCACCGAGGCCGACGGGTGCCTGGGTTACTGCCAGATGCCCGACGCCGGCACCGCGGGCACGTGTGTCGCCATTTGCGGCTCGATGTAAATACCGGGCGTGGCGCGTCGTCTTTCGACCGAGCAGCGACTCCACGAGGTCGTCGAGCTGGGAAAGCGCGACGTGCCCCCCACGGCCGCGGATCTCCGACCCTACCTCGCCGACAAGGCCGGAATCGTCGCCGCCGCCGCCGCCAAGATCGCGGGCGAGTCCGGCCTCGGCGATGTGCAGAAGGAGCTGGAAGACGCCTTCGCCCGGTTCCTCGTCGACCCCGTCAAGACGGACCCCGGTTGTCGCGCGAAGCTGGCGATCGCGGAGGCGCTGCGCAAGCTGGAGGCGCGCGCCTTCGACGTCTTCCTGCGCGGCATCACGTTCCGGCAGCCCGAGCCGACCTTCGGTCCTCCGATCGACACGGCCGGTCCGCTGCGGGTGTGCTGCGGGGCGGCACTGCTCGAGTGCCGCCACAGCCTCGCGCTGCTCCACGCGTCGGCCTTGCTCGCCGACACCGAGGCGACGGCCCGCACCGGCATCGCGTCGGTCCTCGGCGCGATCGGCGGAGACGCATGCGAGTCGCTGCTGCGTCTGCGGGTGCTCGTGGGAGATCCGGAGCCGCAGGTCGTCGGGGCTTGCCTCCAGGGGCTCCTCGCCGCGTCACTCGATCGCGAGCTCGATTTCGTCGTGCAGATCATGAGAGACGCAGGCGAAGACGTCGTGCGGCTCGGACTGCTCGCTCTCGGAGAGTGTCGCGACGAGCGCACGCTGCCCGTCTTGCGCGAGTACGTCCAGCTCACGGTGGACAAGGAGGTGCGCACGACGGCGATGCTGGCCCTGGCGATCTCCCGTCTGCCGGATGCGCGCCGCTTCCTCGAGGACCTCGCGGCGAACGGCGCCCCGTCTCGCGCCGCCGAGGCCCGCGCCGCCCTCGCGTCGCTGCGTGGAGAGTAGGATGCCGCTCATGGGGCGACGGCTCGCAGTCGGTGTCGCGTCCTTCGTCGTCGCCCTGGCCCCCGGTTGCGACGATGCGGGCACGCAGCCGCCGCACGCGTGCACGCTCGCGCCGCCTCAGCCCTCCGACTGGCGCCTCCACGCCGACGGTACGTTGCTGCGCGACGCGCTCGGGCGCATCGTGTTCCTCCGCGGCGTCGACGCGGGCGGCCGCAGCAAGTGGGCGCCGTACATGCCGTTCGAGTACACCGACTTCGGCTCGGCGCTCGGCACGTATCTCGATCGCGCCGCGTCGTGGGGCATCGACGCCATCCGTGTGCCCTTCACCTGGGCCGCCCTCGAGCCCACGGAGGGCACCTACGACTGGGACTGGCTCTCGCGCTACCAGCAGCTCCTCGACGCCGCGTGGGCGCGCGGCATCTGGACGGTCGTCGACTTCCACCAGGACGTCTACTCGGAGAGCTTCTGCGGCGACGGCTTCCCCTCGTGGACCATCCCGGGCGCGCCGGCGCCCCACCACGACTGCCCGTCCTGGGAGCTCGAGTACCTGAGCGACGCCGACGTTCGGCACGCGTTCGACGCGTTCTGGGCGCCGGGCTCGCCCGTGCAGGCGAAGTACCTCGCAGCATGGGACACGATGGTCGCGCGCTTCGCCGGCGAGCCGGGCGTCCTCGGCTTCGAGCCGATCAACGAGCCGGGCTGGGGCACGCAGCCGGTCGACACCTTCGAGGCAACGACGCTCACCGACTTCTTCACGCGCATGATTGCTCGCATCCACGCCGCGGCGCCGAAGTCGCTCGTGTTCGTGGACCCCGTTCCGCTCGACGGCATCTCGGCGAAGACCGTGATGCACCGCCCCGAGGGCGACTTCGTCTTCGCGCCGCACTACTACCCGGTGCTGTCCCGGCCCGACACGGTGCTCGCCGGGTTCCAGAGCTGGGCGCAACAGGGCGCGCAGTGGAACGTGCCCGTGTGGGTCGGCGAGTTCGGCCTGTCGCACTCCAGCCCGGTCGCGCGCGACTTCCTCACCGCCGAGTTCCAGGCGCTCGACGCGACGGGCCTCGGCGGCGCGTGGTGGGAGTACAGCGTCGAGAGCAGCCTCTGGAACGGCGAGACGAACAGCGTGGTCGCATCCGACGGCACCGAGTACGCCGACGCGGCGGCGCTCGTGCGCCCCTTCGCCCGCGCGGTCGCCGGCAGCGACGTGACGCAGCAGTGGGATCCCGCGACGTCCACCTTCGTCCTCTCGTACGCGCCGGCGCCCGGCATGCAAGGCGTGACCGAGATCCAGCTCCCGAAGAGCGCGTATCCCCAGGGACACACCGTCGCCATGAGCTCGGACGGGTGCTGGGACGACACGTCGGTCCCCGGCCGGCTGCTCGTGCAGAGCGGCGGGGGCGCGGGCGCGGGGACCACCACCGTGACGGTGACCCCCTAGTGCAGTATCTTGCCGGCCCATGAGAGCGCGGAAGAAGGCACTCGCGGCGTCGTTCGTGGTCACGTTCGCGGCCGGTTGCGACAGCAAGCCGTCCCAGCCGCCCGCTGCGCCGACGGTCGACGTGGGCCCCTCGCCCTCTCCTGCAGCCGCGAGCGCCGCGGCCGCGCCGACCGACAGCACGGCTCCGGCAGCGCCGTCGGCATCCGTCGCCGTCGCCGCGCTTCCTCCCGCGCCGACCGTCGGCCGCGTCGAGCACAATCCCGACGGCACGTGCACCTGGTTCCCGGACCGTCCCATCATCCACGGCCCCGGGAAGGTCATCCTGAACCCGCCGCCGCCGCGGCGCGTGCAGTGCCCGGCGGACGACGGAGGCACCTGACAGACGAAGCGCGGGCGGGTACTGTGCGCGCCCCATGAACGACGCGCCCCTGCGCCGCACTTCGCTCTATGCCGAGCACGTCGCGCTCGGCGGGCGCATCGTGCCCTTCGCGGGCTGGGAGATGCCCGTGCAGTACACCGGCATCGTCGACGAGCACCAGGCCGTGCGGACGGCCGCCGGCGTGTTCGACGCGAGCCACATGGGCGAGCTGCGCCTGCGCGGCGAGTACGCGGCGCACGTCGTCGACTACCTCGTGACGAACGACGCGAAG
>DASVWO010000331.1:0-42904 GCA_036393165.1 Polyangiaceae bacterium
CGACGTCGACGGCGGCGATCGCCTCCGCCTCCGACTGCTGCTCGGGCGTGAGCCGCTGAACCGTGGCAGGCCGCAGGTCGAGAGACGCCGGGTAGAGCGCCTGAGGATCGAGCAGCGTCGCGGACTGCCCGCAGATGCACTTGTCTTCGCGGATGGATCCGACGAGCACGAAACTTCGTTTCCCGGATGCGACGATGCGCACCGCCTGTCCCGTGCGCTCGCCGGGATCGCCCGACACGTACCCGGTGACCCCGGCGAAGATGGGCTCGGCCTTGCCCCCGGCGAGGATGGCTTCCCAGGCGACGTCCTCGGCATCGCTGGCCGGCACGCGGACGTGCACGACGCTCCGGCCGGCGCCGATGGGCAACGTCTCGGTGACCACCTGCCCTTCGGTGGGGAAGCGGCCCTTCGCCAGGTCGATGGGAACCTTCGCTCCGCCAGCGACGACGACGCCAGCCTGGAGGTCGACGCGCACGTCCAGGGCCGGCAACCCGCCGCCTGCAGGCGCGACGACGTGAGTCTCCGCGCGTGCCGCGCTTGAGCCGAGGAGCACCGCGGCGGACAGGGCGAGGGCGAGCCAGGTGCGGTGCGTCACGGAGGCGGAATCTTGCCCGTTCCCGGGTGCCCGTGCCACACCCTACGCGATGCGTCGCACGATCCTCCTGGCGGTCGCAGGCGCTGCATTGCTGAGCACGGGCGTGCTCGTGCTGCGGCGAATCGCGTCCACGCCGGCCACGCCGAACGCGCCGGCGTCGCAGGAGCAAGAGGGGCCCCTGGCCCTCTCGCATGCCGAGCCCGAGGCGCCCGAGCCGCACGAAGCGCCCGCCCCGTCGCCCGTCGCGGGGCTCGACCTCGTGCGCATCGGGACGACGGAGGGCACCCCGACCGCGCCGGCCGACGGGGGCACCGCGCACCTCACGATCGACCTCGACCTGCAGCGCGAGGCGCTCGGCCTGATGGGCATGCGCCACCTGCCCGAGGCCGCGGTGGTCCTGATGGACGTCGCGAGCGGCCGCGTCCTCGTCTACGCAAGCCACGTCGAGCACGGGGCCCCGCACGATCTCTGCACCGAGGCCACGGCGCCGTCGGCCAGCGTGTTCAAGATCGTCACCGCCTCGGCCCTCGTCGAGAACGCCCACCTCGGGCCGGAGACGAAGGAGTGCTACTCGGGCGGCGAGCAGCGCATCAACGCGATCGACCTGGTCGAGGACCCGGCGCGCGACCGCTGGTGCACCACGCTCGCCGGCGCCATGGGGCGGAGCATCAACACGGTGTTCGCGCGCCTGGCCAAGGAGCACCTGACGCCCCCGCAGCTCGAGGCGATGGCGCGCCGCTTCGGGTACGGCGACGCGCTCTCGTTCGATGTGCCGGTGCAGCCGGGGGGGCTCCACATCCCGACGGAGCCGCTCGAGTTCGCGCGCACCGCCGCGGGCTTCTGGAACACGACGCTCTCGCCGCTCCAGGCGGCGGAGATCAGCGCAATCGTCGCGCGCGACGGCGAGGCCCTTCGGCCGCGCGTCGTGGACCGCGTGGTGTCGGACCGCGGCGAGGTCACCTGGTCGGCGCCGGACGAGACCCCGCGGCGGAGAGCCATCGGACGCGAAACGGCCCAGCAGCTCACGACGATGATGGAGCGCACGGTGATCGAGGGCACGAGCTTCCGCGCTTTCCACGATCCGAGCGGGGGCACGTTTCTCCCGGGCATCACGGTCGCGGGCAAGACGGGCACCCTCACCGAGGCGGAGTCGCAGCGCTACTACACGTGGTTCACCGGTTTCGCGCCGGTGCACCCGGACGCGTCGGCCCGTCAGGTCGCCATCGCGGTCCTCGTCGTGAACGGGCCATCGTGGCAGGTGAAGGCCAACGTGCTCGCCCGCGACGTGCTCCGAGCCTACTTCGCCGAGCACGGCGTGCAGGGCGTGACCCGCCCGAGCATCCGCGAGGTGGCGCGCCACCGCCGCTGAGCGCGGGAGATCACACGTCGCGCGCGAGACGGATCCCGCTCACCTGCCAGCGGGCCTGGGGCGGGAAGAAATTGCGGTAGGTCGGGCGGATGTGATCGCGAGGCGAGAAGCACGAGCCTCCGCGCAGCACCATCTGGCCGCTCATGAACTTGCCGTTGTACTCGCCCAGGGCGCCGTCGAACGCGCGGAAGCCCGGATACGGGACGTAGGCGCTCGCCGTCCACTCCCAGGCGTCGCCGAAGAGCTGGGTCACGCCGGCGCCGTCACGAGGCGCGGCGGTCGTCGCCAGCCGCTCCTCGTCGAGGAAGTTGCCTCGAACGCTCTGTGCGGCGGCAGCGCGCTCCCACTCGGCTTCGGTCGCGAGGCGCGCGCCCGCCCAGCGTGCGTAGGCATCGGCTTCGTAGTGGCTGACGTGCGCCACGGGGGCGTTCGGGGCGCGCGGCCGCACGCCGCGCAAGCCGAACGCCGCGCCGTCCTTCTCCCAGTACAGCGGCGAGCGCCACCCGTGCTGCTGGACGGCGGCCCACCCGTCGGAGAGCCAGAGCTCCGGTCGCTCGTAGCCGCCGTCGGCGACGAAGGCGTCGTATTCGCCGTTCGTCACGAGGCGCGACGCGAGCTGGAACGCGCCCACGAGCACACGGTGACGATGCGTCTCGTTGTCGAAGGCGAACCCTGGCTCCCGCGCAGTGCGGTCGTGGCCGATGCCGACGATCGCCTCGTCGAATGCAACCCAGCGCAGCGGGGGCGCGACACCTGCGTTCGACCGCGGCTCGTCGTCACGATAGGCCGGGCGCAGCTCGCTCGACCAGAAGGCGTGCTGCACGTCGGTGAGCAGCAGCTCCTGGTGCTGCTCCTCGTGATGCGTGCCGAGGAATGCGACCTCCAGTTGCCGCGGCTCGGCACGCTGGAGCATCGAGAGCACTCGGTCGTCCACCGCGGCACGCCAGGCGCGGATCTCGTCGAGCGTCGGCCGGGAGAGAACGCCGCGACCCGCGCGCGCGTGCCGCGGCCCGGCGGCCTCGTAGTAGGAGTTGAAGAGCGGCCGCCAGCGCGCGTCGTGCCAGCGGCGAAGCAGGAACTCCTCGAAGAACCACGTGGTGTGCGCGAGATGCCACTTCGCCGGGCTCGCGTCGGGCATCGACTGCACCATCGCGTCCTCCGGCGAGAGGGGCGCGGCCAGCGCCTCGGTGCGGGCGCGAACGGCGACGTATCGGCTGGCGACTTCGGCGGCTTCGAGCACGCCAGCGCGAGCGTAACCCTCAGGCCGGCTTTGCGCACTCCTTCACGTCGCGAAGGAGCAGGAAGACGAGCCCACCGCGGTTCTCGTAGCACCAGAGGCCCTCGCCGCCGGCGCGGTCGCAGACGAAGGCGCAGAGCGCCCACGCCGTCGGCTCGTCGAGCGCGAACACCGAGGTCGAGAGCTCCCAGAGCTCGCGCTCGAGGATGCCGTCGACCAGAGCGGCCGAAGGGGCCCGGATGGCCGGCGAAAGGCTCTCGTTGCCGCCGCCCCAGGCCCACGTCCGCGCGGCGAGGGAGAAAGTGCCGACGAGCGTCGCCGTCGCTCGCAACCGCGGCACGCCGCCGCGGGAGAACACGATCTCCTGGTGCTCGAGGTCCGCGTCGTACCGGTCGTGCGAGCGGATCGAGAAGCGCTCCTCGAGGCTCACCTGCTTCGCTCGCAGCGCGTCGGTCACCTGGTCCCACGCGCTCTCCAGCGCGGCGCTCGGCAGGTGCACCAGTCCCGGCAGCCACGCGAACCCTCCCTCCGCGCGTCGGAGGAACGTACCGCCGCGCACGTCCTCCAGCGCGACGCCTTCGAGCCCGCAGAGCGCCTCGGTCGCCTTGGCCAGCACCGGCAGCAGCGGCTCCACGTAACCCGGCGCGAACGCCGCGTCCACCACCGCTTCGTCCCCGACGATGTCCTCGACGTCGACGCCTGCCACGAGCGGCTCCCCGTCCTCGCCGCGAACGACCTGCACGAGCACGCGTCCCCATGCATCGGCCGCGAGCTCCCCGTGCAGCATGCCGCCGACGTCCTCGAGGATCTCGCGCCGCAGGCGCTGCTTCTCTTCGTCCTCCATGCGTGTGCGGCGATCAGAGGAAGAAGTCCGGAATCAGCTCGGCCCCGGGGACACTCTGGTACTTCTCGAAGTCCGTGACGCCCGTCGAGCGCAGCAAGTCCTCGTCGATGAAGTAGTTCCCCGTGCACTCGCGGCTCGGACGGGTGAGCACCACGTGCGCCGCGTCGGCCATGATCTCGGGCGTCCGGCTGCCGCGCATCGTCGCGTCGCCGCCGAGGAGATTCTGCACGGCCGCGGTCGCGATGACCGTGCGCGGCCACAGCGCGTTGACCGCGACCCCTCGAGAGCGGAACTCGCCCGCCATCCCGAGCACGCACAGGCTCATGCCGTACTTGGCCATCGTGTAGGCCACGTGGGGCGCGAACCACCTCTCCTCGAAGTTGAGCGGCGGCGACAGGTTGAGGATGTGCGGACTCTTCGCCTTCAGGAGGTGCGGGAGACACGCCTGCGAGCACGCGAAGGTGCCGCGCGTGTTGATCTGGTGCATCAGGTCGTAGCGCTTCATCGGCGTCTCGAGGGTGCCGGTCAGGCTGATCGCGCTCGCGTTGTTCACGAGGACGTCGAGGCCGCCGAACGTCGCGACCGCCTTCTCGACCGCAGCCTGGATCTGCTCTTCCGATCGGACGTCGACGACGCACGCCAGCGCTTTGCCGCCGGCCTTCTCGACCTCCTCGGCGGCCGAGTGAATCGTCCCCGGAAGCTTCGGGTGGGGTTCCGCCGTCTTGGCGGCCACCACGACGTTGGCGCCGTCACGCGCGGCGCGCAGCGCGATGGCCTTGCCGATCCCTCGGCTGGCGCCCGTGATGAAGAGCGTCTTTCCCTGCAGTGTGGGCATGGGCGCGCAGCATAGCCGCGGGGCCCGTCCCGGCCATCAAGCGCTCAGACGGAGCTCTTCCTCGAGGATGTCGTTCAATGCGTCGGCGAAAGCACGCAGAAATGCCTCGTTCGGGTCGGAAAGGATGCGGCGTTTGCGCCTGGAGATGGGCTCCTGCTGCCTCGCTCGCTGCAACTGCTCTCCCCGTCCCTTCGGCATGGGCGACATATGGATCGCTCCTCGGACAAAGGAAAGCCCGAAAAGCTTCCCGCGCGCCAGTTTTCAGCGACACGTTATTCTTCGTACGAATGTCGGGGAAGATCAGTGGCACTGAACCGACTGTCGCAGTGTCTGGCGGGGCCCCTGCCCCGCCAGTCGGTCCGGCCGCGCCGTCGCCGCCCGGATCGACGCCGACGGCAGCCGCCGGATCGGAGCCCGCACTTTCCACGCCAGCGGGGTCCACGCGCCACACCTTCGCCGGGCGGTACGAAATCGTCGGCCTGGTCGGCGCCGGCGGGATGGGAACCGTCTATCGCGCTCGCGACACGGAGCTCGACGAGGTGGTCGCGCTCAAGCTGCTCCGCAAGGAGGTGCTCGACCAGCCGGGGATGCTCGATCGCTTCCGTCAGGAGGTGAAGCTCGCGCGCCGCGTCACGCATCGCAACGTCGCACGCACCTTCGACATCGGCGAGAGCGAGGGCGAGAAGTTCCTGACGATGGAGTTCGTCGAAGGCGAGTCACTCGCCGCACGCATCGCGCGAGAGGGAGCGCTCCCGCTCGCGGCGGTCGTCGAGATCGCGAGCGCCCTGTGCGCGGGGCTCGACGCGGCGCACGGCGCGGGCATCGTCCACCGCGACCTCAAGCCGGACAACGTGCTGCTCGGCCGCGATGGTCGCATCGTCATCACCGACTTCGGCATCGCGCGGGCCCTCTCGGGCGACGCTGCGCGGGCGGCCACGCTGGGCCTCGCGCTCGGTACGCCGGCGTACATGGCGCCCGAGCAGGTCGAGGGCGCGCCCGACCTCGACGCACGCGCCGACCTCTACGCGCTCGGCGCCATGCTCTTCGAGTGCCTCACCGGCGAACGCCCCTGGAACGGCGAGAGCATCTGGGCCGTGGCTGCTGCCCGCCTGATGCACCCACCGCCCGACCCGCGCGCGAAGATTCCAGACCTGCCGCCGTCGGCGGCGGAGCTCGTGATGAAGTGCATGGCGCGCAGGCGCGAGGACCGGTTCGCCGGCGCCGCGCAGGTGACCGCGGCACTCGCGTCGCTCACGTTGCCGGCGGCGAAGTCGGGCCGTCAGTCGATGCCGCCGGCGCCGCTGGTGCCACTCGAGCCGGACGCCAAGGGCATCGCGGTCCTGCCCTTTCGCAACCTCGGGCCTGCCGACGATGCGTACCTCGCCGAGGGCGTGAGCGACGACCTGACGGACGCGCTCTCGATGACGGCGGGTCTCAAGGTGCTCGCGCGAGGCGCCGTGGCGCGCTTCCGTGGCGACGACCGGGACGTGCGCGCCATCGGGAGGGAGCTCGGGGTGCACGTGGTCGTCGAGGGCTCGGTGCGCCGGGCGGCCTCGATGCTCCGCGTGAGCGCGCGCGTCGTCAGCGTGGCTGACGGCTTCCAGCTCTGGGCGAAGCGTTTCGATCGTCCGGAGAAGGATCTGCTCTCCATCTCGGACGACGTGGCCGATGCCGTGGCCGAGGCGCTCACCGTGCGCCGCAACGCGCCGGCGCGCGGCTCGCCGACCGACGGGCGCGCCGTGGACCTGTACCTGCGCGCGAGGCACACGTTCAACCGAGGGTGGCGCGAGGACAACGCCGAGGCCATCAAGCTCTTCGAGCAGGCCCTGGAGCTCGCGCCCGACGATCCGACGATCCTCGCGGGTTACGCGCGCGCGCAGCTGCGCCGGTTCTCGTTCGACACCGAGGCAGCGGGCGCCGACGACGCCGAGCGCAAGGCGCGCCAGTCCGCCGAACGCGCGCTGTCGCTCTCGCCGCAGCTGGGGGAAGCACGTGCGGCGCTCGCGAACCTGAGGTGGACCCTCGGCGACCACGTGGGCTGTGCACGCGACCTGCGCGAGGCGGTGCGCGTGACGCCGAGCTCCAGCGAGATCAACGAGCTCTACGGACGCATGCTCCTCGAGGCCGGGGAGCCCGCGCGCGCCGTGCAATGCCTGAGCGCCGCGGTGTCCCTCGAGCCGTCCATCGACCTGGCGCAAGGCGACCTGCTTCGGGCGCGCGCCCTGATGGGCGACTGGTCGGCGTACGAGGCGGCGCTCGAACAGGCGGTACCGCTGACGTCGCAGTCGAACATGCGGTTCTTTCTCCTCGCGCGTCTCTCGATGTGGCGGCGCGACGCTTCCGTCGGAAAGGTCCTTCGGAACCTCATGGTCGGACGCGAGCTGTCGCTGCAGCGCGAGCTCGCCGGCATGATCCACATCCTCGAGACCCGCGAGCTCCCCCCGGAGGTCCTCGCGGTCATCGACAGCTGGGGCAAGGTGGCGGGGCGCGCGCGCCGGCGGCCGATGTTCTTCCGGCAACTCGCGGCGGAGGTGCACGCCTTCGTCGGGCAGCGAGAGAAGACTTTGCAAGCGCTGAAGGATGGGGATGCCTTCGGCCTGATCGACTTGACCTGGGCGGACCGCTGCCCGCTCTTCGAACCGTACCGCGACGACCCGGTCTTCCGCGCTGCACGCGACCACATCGCGGCGCGCGCCAAGGACGTCCTCGAGGTGCTCGAGGGACGCACGCCCTGAGTCCGCAGGCCCGAAGGGAGCGGACTCGTACACCAGACTAGAGCAGGATGTCGCCGAGTGGCGCGACGGTGCCGATACGCACGCCGGGCGCGGCGCGTCCGATGCGCTCGACGAACCGCGGGAGCTGCATCGCCGGGAGCTGGCGGGCGCGCGCGCCGAGGGGACTGAAGAAGTCGTCCCAGTGAGAGAGCAGCACGGCGCCCGGGTCGAGGCGCCGCGCGACGCGCTCGGGAACGTCGCGACCCGCATTCCAGCCTGCGACGCACATGAGCAGCAGGTCCACGTGCTTCACGCGGACGCTGGAGTCGACCAACTCCGCGCTCCCCAGGTGGTAGAGCGTGCGCCCGGCCACGCGGATCTCGACGCCGAACACCGCGCCGCACTTGTACGCGTCGGCGCGCATCGGCACGTCGGAGCAGTCGGCGATCTCGCCGGCGAACGGAACGCGGCCGAGCGCGAAACGCGAGTGTGCGCTCGGCACGAAGCGCAAGTGGAACGGCCCCACCTCGCGCTCGATGGGCGGCTGACCGGCCTCGCCCTGGACGTCCTCGACGCGATCGTGCGACACGCCCTGGGCGCGGCACAGCATCGCGGCCGAGCGCGAGCCGAAGACCCGCGCACCCGTCCTTCGCGCGATGAGCGGGGCGTCGAGCGCGTGATCGAAGTGGGTGTGCCCGAGCACGATGGCGTCCGCCCGCGGCACGTGCCGGGCGATGGCCGCCCCGTCCGGCCGCACCGGCGCGACGATGCATCGCGCGAGCGACGCGCGCGTCACGTACGGATCCACGAGCAGCGTGTGGCCGCCGTGCTCGATGGCGAACCCGGCCGTGCCGAGCCAGCGCACGCGGACGTGCTCGCTCCCGTCAACGCGGGCGCCGGGCACCAGGGCGTCGGGGCTCCAGGCGATGTCTTCGGGCCGCACCGCAGCCGCATCTTGCCACGTACGCCCGCCTCCATGTGGCGGACCGTGGCGCGCCCGGCCGCGTTTTCTCGGGGATTCGGGGGCTGGCTGGGCGGCACGGGCCTTGGATGAACCCGGGCGCGCTCGCGGGGCGCGTCGCGTGCCACCTCCATACCACCATTCCTCGCACGACGACGCGACGCGCCCCGCAGCGCCTATCGCTATTGCGCCGCCTTGAGACAGCCGGCGAGCTCCGCCAGGGTCGTCTCGGCGTTCATGAGGCCATCGCCGACGCCTTCGTCGAAGCGACGCGTGAGGCGCATGTCCGGCGTGAGCTTCCAGGCCCCCGGCGACTTCTTGATGAGCGCCGTGATCTTCAGGGGATCGAGCGGCGTGTCCTCGCGCAGGTGCATCGTCACGACGCGCGCGGTCGCCTCGCACCCGACGGCCCGAAGGCGCCGTAGCTCCGTCTTGAGCGCCATGAGCTTCACCAGGCGCCGCGCCTCCTCGGGTGGGGGACCGAACCGGTCCTCCATCTCGGCGGCCATCTCGGAGACATGCGCTTCGTCGGCGGCGCTCGCGAGCCGCTTGTAGAGCGAGAGCCTCACGCCGACGTCGGTCACGTAGTCCTCGGGGAGGAGCGCCTGGACGTCGAAGGAGAGCTCCGGATCGATGTCGTGCTCCACCGCCTCGCCGCGCATCTCGTGCACGGCTTCGTCGAGCATGCGGCAGAACAGGTCGAATCCGACGCTGGCGACGTTACCCGACTGCTCGGCGCCCAGGAGGTCCCCCGCTCCGCGCAGCTCGAGGTCGAGCGAAGCGATCTGGAAGCCGCTCCCGAGCTCGGTGTGCCGCTCCAGTGCCTCGATGCGAGACCGCGCCTCATCGGTCATCGCGTTCGGTGGCGGGACCACGAGGTAGCAGTACGCGCGCTCCTTGCTCCGCCCCACGCGTCCCCGGAGCTGGTAGAGCTGCGCCAGGCCGAAGAGATCGGCGCGGTCGATGATCATCGTGTTGGCGCGCGGGATGTCGAGGCCACTCTCGATGATGGCCGTCGAGACGAGCACGTCGTAGCGGCCGTCGACGAAGTCGAGCATCGTCTCTTCGAGCGCCGTCTCGCTCATCTGTCCGTGGGCCACGGCGATGCGCGCGGTCGGCACCAGCTCCTGCAGGCGCTGCGCCTTCTCGTAGAGCTTGTCCACCCGGTTGTAGACGTAGAAACACTGTCCGCCGCGCGCGAGCTCGCGCTGCACCGCCTCGCGCACCACGTGGTCGTCCCAGCGCGTGACCACGGTGCGCACGGCGCGCCGGTCGACCGGCGGCGTCGTGATGAGCGACAAGTCGCGCAGGCCCGTCACGGCCATCTGCAGCGTGCGCGGGATGGGCGTCGCCGTGAGCGTGAGCACGTCGACCTGCGCCCGGAGCTGCTTGATGCGCTCCTTGTGGGTCACGCCGAAGCGCTGCTCCTCGTCGACCACCAGCAGTCCGAGGTTCTTGAAGTGCACGTCCTTCGAGAGCAGGCGATGCGTTCCGACGACGACGTCCACCTTGCCGTCGCGCAGTCCCACGATGCTCTCGTCCTGCTCCTTCTTCGACTGGAAGCGCGACAGGGCGCGCAGCGTGACGGGGTAGCCAGCGATGCGCGCCTCGAACGTGCGGAAGTGCTGCTGCGCCAGGACCGTCGTCGGACAGAGGAGCGCGACCTGCTTGCCCGCCATGGCGACGCGGAATGCGGCTCGCAGGGCCACCTCGGTCTTGCCGAAGCCGACGTCTCCGCAGACCAGGCGGTCCATGGGCTTGGGCGACTCGAGGTCCTTGTTCACCTCGTCGATGGCCCGCGCCTGGTCGGCGGTCTCGTCGAACGGGAAGGTAGCTTCGAAGGCGCGGTAGTCGTCGTCCGCCGCCTGCAGGGCGTCGCCGGGCAACGCCTGGCGCTCGGCGTAGAGCCGCAGCAGCTCGTCGGCCATCTTGCGCACCTCGCGCGCGACGCGCGCCTTGGTGCGCGCGAAGGTGGAGCCTCCGAGGCGATCGACCTTGGGCGCTGCGTGCTCGCCGCCCACGTACTTCTCGAGCTGGTTCAGCCGCCAGACCGGCAGGTACAGCTTGTCGCCGCCGGCGTACTCGATGGCGATGAGGTCGACGGTGTTGCTGCCGACCGTCTTGTGCACGAGCCCCTGGTAGCGGCCGATGCCGTGCTCGACGTGGACGACGAAATCGCCCGGCGAGAGGCTGCGCAGGTCCTCGAGGAACGGCCGCGCGGCGTCGGCCGCGCGCGTCTTGTCGCGCCGGCGATGCGCGCGCGCGCCGAAGATCTCCTCCTCGGTGACGAGCACGAGGCCGTCGGCAGGGAGCACGACGCCCCGCCCGAGCGGCCCCACGACCAGCTGCACTTCTTCGGGCGCACCCGTGTCGTCGAGCCACGCGGGGTCGAACGTCGCGAGACGTGCGCGGCATGCGACGCCCTGGTGCCGGAGCAACGTCACGAGGCGCTCGGCTTGCGTCTGCGCCCGCGCCGTGACGAAGACACGCAGCCCGTGCTCGTGCCAGTGGGCGATGCGTCGCACCAGGGGCGCGAGCGTCGCGTTCTTGCCCTTGGATGCCCGCGCAGCCTTCACGGCGCGCGTGAGGTCCTCGTGGTCCCCGGCAGCGAGATCCAGCGTCGCGTCGGGGCTCGCGCTCTCGAAGGTCGAGAGACCCCCTTCGGCGGCGCCGACCACGGGCGTCCGATGCAGCGCCACGAGCGAACGCTCGGCGAGGTCGCGCGCGACGGTCTCCTCGTCGCGGTAGAAGGTCTCGGCGAGGAACGCTGGGCCCGATCGCTCCTTGTCCGCCGCGTCACGTCGTGCACGCTCGAGCTCCTCGCGCACCGCGCGCGTGACAGCGGGCGGGTCGTCGAGCACCACGAGCGCCTCGCGCGCCACGTACGCGAGCAGCGGGTCGAGCTCCTCGTAGTAAGCCGGGAGGAACCCCTCGGCGCCGAAGAAGGCACGCCCGTGGACCACGTCGTCGACGAGCGCCCGCGTCTTGGTCGTGGGCCAGTCGATCATCTCGGCGAGCTGCGTGACGCGCTCGCGCGCCCGGGCGACGGTGCGCCCCTCGAGCACCGCCTCGCGCACCGGGGGGAGCCAGAGTTGCTTCAGGTCGGGCGCGTCCTTCTTCGTCGTCTGGTCACCCGCGTCGAAGGGCTTCATCGACAGCACGAGCTCGCCGTAGAGCTCGACGCGCACGGGCACCTCGCTCGAGGGCGGCCAGACGTCGAGCAGCGCCCCACGCACCGCGAAGCTGCCGGGATCCTCGACGACCGGAACGCGCAGGTAACCCGACTCCGAGAGGGACTTCACGAGCGCATCTCGGTCGAGCTCTGTCTCGGCCACGATGCGGTCGGCGCGGCGCGCGAGCTCCTTGAGAGGCACCACCTTGCGGACGAGGGCGCTCGCCGGCGCGACCAGCACGCGCCACGGGCGGTCGTGCGCCAGGTGGAAGAGCGTCGCCATCCGGCTCATCGCCGCGCGCCGATCGGGGCTGACGTCCGCCCAGGGGGACGATTCGCTGGCCGCGAACACGAGTACCTCGCCCTCGCCGGTGTCCTCGGCGTCCTCGTCGGCGGCGCCGCGGACGAGGAAGCCCACGTCCTCGGCCGCTCGGCGCGCGGCGTCCAGGTCGCTCGTGACGAGGACGACGTGTCTTCCGCCCCGGGCCACCGCGGCGGCGACGCATGCTCCGGCAGAGCCGCGCACGCCGGCCACGTCGAGCCGATCGGCGCCCAGCCCGACCGCGCGCCCCGCCACGTCGCGAAGCCGCGCGGCCGTGACGCCCTCAGGCGGCAACAGCGGCGCGAGCGGCTCGAGCGGGGTCTCGTTCATCGCGGCGTCGAACGCCGTTCATAGCAGCCGCAGCGAGGCGGGCACGACGACCAGGGCCGCCCCGAGTCCTGCGAGCACGCCGAGAGCCCCGACGGCGCCGAGGTCGCGCAGACCGTCGAAGCGGCACGCCACCAGAGCCACGAAGCCGGCCGCCGTCGTGAGGGCCGTCGCCGCCACGAGCGGCGCCTGATGCGCCATCGCTGCGTCGCGTTCGGTCTCGCGCGCGGCGTGCAGGAGGAACATGGATTCGTCGATCGTCACGCCGAACAGCACCGGCAGCACGAGCGCGTCGTACACGTGCCAGCGGATGGCGAGCAGGCGCATCGCGATGCCCACGGCGCCGATCTCGCAGGCGAGCGTCGCGAGAGCGATGGCGGCGGCGCGCCCGCTCCGGAGGGCCAGGCGCATCGCGACCGCGACGACCACGAGCGCCACCGCCCCCACGAGCACGAGGTCGCGCTCGAGAGCGTCGCGCAGGGCGGAGTCGATGGCGTAGAAGCCGGTGACGACGGAGCCCGGATCCGCCTCGCGGATCGCCGCCCGCGCGCGCGCGTCTGCCGCCGCTTCGCCGCGTGGGCGCACGTACGTGGCGACGAGGGCACCACCGCCATCGTGTGCGACGTGGCGCGACAGCGTCCACGCGAGCGCGTCCTCCGGCTGGCTCACCGTCTCGTGGGACGGCGCAGCGAACGCCGCGAGTGCCGGGGCGCACGCGGCGGGATCGAAGCCTGCCTCGCGAAGCGCCTGCTCGAGCACCGGGCGGCGCGACGGCAGGTCCAGCTCGTCGCGCTGGGCGAGCCGCTCGCGCTGCTCGGCGGGCGAGGGCGCCAGCGTCGTGACGGCGTCGAAACCCACGATGGTCCCGTCGCGCGCGAGCGGTTCGAGGGCCTCGGCCACGCGGTCGGCGCGGGCCCGCGCGCCGGCCTCGCTCGGCTCGCTCGTCAGGACCACCCACTGACCTCCCGGTCCTCCCCCGAAGAGGTCGCGCACGTGCTCCTCGGCGGCGAGCGGCGCAAGCCCACGCGGACGGATCGCGACGAGCGCATCGGCCGGCCGCGGCCAGCCGAGCGCGACGACGGCCACCACCGGCAGCGCACACAATGCCAGCGCCATCGCCGCACGCGGAGGTGTCGACGTCGCCCCGACCAGTGCGCGCACCCACGCGTGCTGACGCTGCGCCGGGGGAACGCCGCGCTCGAGCCAGGATCCAATCTCGGGGGTCACGAGCAGGATCGCGACCGCCGTGAGCAACTCTCCCGCGCCGCATAGGATCCCCAGCTCCCGCATCGCGCGGAGCCCGCCCAGTCCCAGCGAGGCAAACGCCACGGCGGCGACGGCCGCTGCCGTGAGGGTCGGCCGCCACGTGGCCGCGCGTGCCGCCGCGGCGGCTTCGTCCGGCCCGAAGCCCCTGCGCCGAGCGTCGAGCAGCGCCGCGTAGACGTGCACCCCGGTGTCGACGCCCACGCCGACGACGACGGCAGCGAAGCCGATGGCCACCCCGTCGAGCCCGGAGGGCAGCAGCGCCGCGATTCCCGTCGTCCACAGCGTCCCCAGGACCAGCGGCGGCAGCACCGCCACCAGCGCTCTCGCGCGCCGGAACGTCACGACGAAGGCGAGCGACGCGAGGATCGCCGAAACGGTCCCGCTCACCTCCAGGTCGCGGCGGATCATCTGCTCGGTGGCCCGGGCGATGGCGTGTCCGCCCGCGAGCTCGGTCGTCACTCCCGGCCGTGCGGCGTCGGCCTCGGAACGCTCGACGTCGGCGACCACCGCGCCGGCGCTCCCCGAGTCGAACGCGCTTCCGCGAGCCTCCGCGAGCACGAGCCGCGCCCGCCCGCCGTCGGCCGTGAAGGGCTCGCCGGGCACGAGCGCCACCCCCGGCGCGAGCTCGGCTGCGCGCCCTTCCCAGGGCACCTGCGCGAGGCGCAGCGGGTCGCGCGCGAGCCTCGCCTCGGTCTCCTCGTCCACGGTCGGCGCGAGCAGCAGCGCGCGCGTTTCGGCGAGCCTCGCGCGCATCCCCTCGGGTGTGACGATTCCCCGGAGCTTCGCGCGCGCCGCCGGCCCCGCGTACGCCCACGCCAGCGTGGGGTCTTCCGGAAGGGCCACTCCCGGCGCCCGGTCGACGACGCGTGCAATCGAGGGGGCCGCACGCAGCCCGCGCGCGATCCCGTCGGCCGCCACGGCCACGTCCTCCGCGTTCTCGCCTCGCACGAGGACCACGGCCGGGTCCTTCCCTCCGAACGCGTGCGTCCACCGCGAGAGCGCCGCGGCGTCACCCGTCGCTGGAAAGAGCGTCGAAAGGTCCGAGTTCACCCGCAGCTTCGCGAAAGTGAGCCAGGCGCAAACGAGGGTGACGACCACCACGCCGACGCGGACGATGTTCAGCCACTGCCGCATCACGGGTCACTGCGGCTCGCTCGCCGGAGGCTGCTTCTCGACCTGGACGCGGACGCGCGTCACGCGGCGGCGGCTCACGCCCGTCACGGTCGCGGTGGCGCCGCGCGCCAGCTCAACCTTGTCGCCCGCGCGCGGGAGGCGGCCGAGCACCTCCACGACGCGCGCACCCACGGGCTCGCCGAGCTCCGGGTCGGCCACGGGCACGCCGATCGCGCGCAGCTCCTCCATCGCGGCACGGCCGTCGACTTCCCACGTGTCCTCGGTGCCGGGAACGCGAAGCACCTTCTGCGGCTCTTCGTCGAACTCGTCACGGATCTCGCCCACGATCTCCTCGAGCAGATCCTCCATCGTCACGATGCCGCTCGTACCGCCGTACTCGTCCACGACGACGGCGAAGGGAATCTGCTTTCTCTGCATCTCGCGCATCACCTCGACCCCGCTCTGCACCTCCGGGACGAAGAGCACGTCGCGCCGCAATGGGCTGAGGTCGGGGAGCGTTTCGGCGTTGGGATGCAAGAGGAAGTCCTTCGCATAGAGATACCCCGCGACGTCGTCCAGCGACCGGCCGTTCGTCAGCGCGATGCGAGAGTACTGATGCGTCCGCACGAATGCGTGCGCTTCTGCCCCGTTGGTCTGGATGGGGAGCGACACGACGTCGACGCGCGGCACCATCGAGTGGCGCGCGGCCCGCTGCGAGAAACGCATGACGCGCTCGAAGAGCTCGCCGAGCGCCCGCCCACGCGGAGAACGCGCCGCGCTGGCCGCCAAGATGGCGACGATCTCGTCCTCGCTGAACCGGCCCTCGACGCTGGCCACGTCGGGCGACATGCCGACGATCCGCAGGATGAGGCGCGAGGAGCGCTCGAGCATCCAGAGCAGCGGGAAGAAGGCGAGGTACACCATGCGCAGCGGGAGCGCCGCCGCCAGCGCGGTGCGCTCGCTCCGCTGAATAGCGACGAGCTTGGGCACCAGCTCGCCGAGCAGCACGTGCGCGAACGTCAGCATCGCGAATGCCACCACCGTGACCACGACGTGCACCACCGGCGGAGCCAGCGCTCCTGTGATGCGGGGTGCGAACTCGTCGAGCAACTGCGACAGCGCGGGCTCCCCGATCCAGCCGAGCCCCAGACTGGCGAGGGTGATGCCGAACTGGGTGACCGACAGATACCGGTCCAACCGGCCCACGATCGCCGCGGCCGCACGGGCCTGCGTGTCGCCCTTGCGCGCCCGCGTGTGCAGCGTGGTCGCACGGACCTTGACGAGCGCGAATTCCGCCGCGACGAAAAACCCGTTGAGGGCGATGCACAACGCGGCGACCAGCAGACCCAGCACGGGTGCCAAGTGTTACCACGATGCGGTCGGCCCCCAGGGTTCAGCCTTCGGCCGGAGCGGTCTGCGCGATTGGCTGTAGCCTGAGGCCCACGCCCGGAATCCCATGACCGACCGCGCGATCCTCGTCCTGCTGCTCGCCCTCGGGGCGATGCTCGGGCTCGCGCGCGGCCTCGGCGCGCTGGCCCGGAGGCGCGGGATACCCGCCATCGCGGGAGAGGTCGCGGCCGGCGTGCTCCTGGGCCCGACCGTGCTCGGACGCATCGCGCCCGGCCTGCACACATGGCTCTTCGGAACTGCCGATGCGGGGCTCGAGTCGATCACCACCGTCGCCGTGGTGCTGCTGCTGCTCGGGTCCGGGCTGCACGTGGACCTGCGTGTCCTCCGGCGGCGCGGACGCATCGCTTTTCCCACGGCGGCGCTGGGCATCGTCCTTCCGGCCGCCTGCGGCGTGGCGCTCGGTTTCCTCCTCCCGGATGCGAACCTGGTCGATCCGTCACGGCGACCGCTGGTCGCCGCGCTGCTCGGGGTGGCGCTCGCGGTGTCGGCGCTGCCGGTGGTGGCCCAGACGATGCTCGAGCTGGGGCTCTTCAAGTCCGACGTGGGCCTGCTCGTGACCGCCGCGGCGAGCATCGACGAGCTGGTCGGCTGGCCGTGGCTCGCGCTTCTCCTCGGACCGGTGCGCGGCGCCGTCGTCTTCGCGAGCTTCGCCGCGGGTCTCGTGGCGCGCGCGGCTCGCCTCTCGCAGCGCGCGCGGGCCGGGGTCGACGGGCTCGTTTCGGGCTTCTTCGCGCCGCTCTTCTTCGCATCGGTCGGCCTCCGGGCCGACTTCGCGGGCGCGTTCGACCCGCTTCTCTGTCTCGTCGTGCTGCTCCTCGCGAGCGTTCCCAAGATCGCGGGCTGCGCCGTGGGCGCGCGCATGGCGGGCCTACGATGGCGCGAGGCGACGGCCGTCGGCACGTCCTTGAACGCCCGAGGCGCCATGGGCTTCATCGTCGCAGCGCTCGCGCTCGACGCGGGGCTCGTGCGCGCATCCACCTTCGAGGCGCTGGTCATCATGTCGCTCGCCACCTCGCTCGCGAGCGGTCCCGCGTTGCGCGCGCTCCTCTACGCGTCGCAGCCCGAGGAGGACGTCGTCACGCTGCTCCGGCGCGGCGCCTTCGTGAGCGAGCTCCACGCCAAGACGCCGGGCGACGCGATTGCGGAGCTGGTGCGTGCCCTGGGTTCCCTCATCAAGGGCATGAAGCGCGACGCGCGCGACGCCGTTCTCGAGCGCGAGCTCGTGGCCGCGACCGGCCTGGGGGACGAGGTCGCCATCCCGCACGCGGCCATCGAGGGCCTCGATCGCCCCCAGCTCGCCCTCGGCATCGCCCCGCGCGGGATCGATTTCGGCGCGCTCGACGGCCGACCGGCACGCATCGTCTTCCTTCTGCTGATGCCCGCGCGCGCCTACGACGCGGAGGTGCGGATCCTCGCCTCGATCGCCCGCGCCACCTACGACGCGCGCGCACGGGAGGAGCTGTCCAAGGCCGCCACGATCGACGAGGCGGCACGCGTGCTGGCGCGCAGCGCGAAGCGAACGCGCGAGTCGATGCGACCGGCGAGCACCTCCGGCGTCTAGAAACAGTGCGGGCTGGCGAAGCTCACGTTGACGTTGCGGACGAGGTGATAGTTGTTGAGCCCTCCCGTGCCGCCGCCGAAGCCGAGGTAGTAGTTCCCGTTGGCCCAGCCGCTGGGTGTGTAGGCGGAGAATTCGACGTTCCCGTCCGCAGTGACGGTGAAGGCACCGTTGGCGACCTGCACGACCATCGTGTGCCAGTTGCCGTCGGCCACGGTGATGCCGGGCGAGTCGTTGATCACCTGCGAGTTGGGAATCCCGGAAGCGCACGGATCGAGCGTGTCGATGCCGATGTGGTTGGCGCTGTCGTCGAGACAGGACATGTTGTCGTACTCGTCGATCTCCACGCCGAATCCGCTGAACCCCGTGATCCCCAGCCCGCCGAAGCCTCCGCCGACGACGCTGGAGCCGTTCGTCTCGAACATCAGCCCCATGCCGTCGGCGCCGGTGCCTCCTCCGATGTAGAAGTCGAACTGCACCGTGACCGAGTCGACGTAGATCGCGTTGTCGTAGATCCAGTTCCCCGACTCGCTGTTGGTCGGATCCGTGAGCTGGGCCGCGTTGTCGGTCGCGTCGTACGCCGCGTTGCCGTTGGCGGTCCACCCGGGCGGTTGCGCTCCGGTGAACGCGGTGAAGCCTCCTCCGCATGCGTACCCGGTGCCGCACGTCACGCCGCAGCCTCCGCAGTTGTTCGGGTCGCTGGTCGTGTCCACGCAGGCGGCGTTGCAGCAGGCGACCGGACACGTCTGGCTCGTCTGCCAGTTGCCCGTCGCGTCGCACGTCTGCACCGACGTGCCGCTGCACGTCACCTGCCCCGGCTCGCACACGCCGGAGCAAGCGCCGTTGACGCACGCCTGGCCGCTGCACGGCATGGGGGCGCCCCATTGCCCGCTGCCGTCGCACGTCTGGACGCCGTTGCCGCTGCACTGCGTCTGACCCTGCGCGCACGAGCCCGTGCACTGACCGCCGACGCAGGTCGAGCTACCGCACGAGACGGGAGCGCCCCATTGCCCATCGGACGCGCACGTCTCGACGCCGTTGCCGCTGCACTGGACCTGACCGGGCGCGCACACCCCGGTGCATCCGCCGTCGATGCAGACCTGGCCCGAGCATGCCGAGGGGCCGCCCCACTGCCCGCTCGGCTGACACGTCTCGACGCCGGCGTCCGTGCACCTCGTGTGACCCGCCGTGCAGACTCCGCCCGGCGAGTCGACATGCGGCACGTCGAGGATGGATACGTCCCTGGGACCGCCGGCGTCGACGACCGGTGCGTCGATGTCGGCGCCCCCACCGGAGTCGGCGTCCGGACCGGGCTCCTCCGTCTGGCCCTCGGCCAGACCATCGTCACCGCCGTCGCAGCCGAACGCGCAGTCGTCCTTCTGTAAGTCCGACAGCCCCGCGATGGTCGCACACCCCGCGATCCCCGCGAGACAAAGGGCTGCAAGCCCCGCTGCGCGCAAGCCGGGCATCGAAATGAAGGGTACCATGGAAAGTGGTGAGCTTCGGCCTGCCCGCTCCCTATCCGCTCGTTCCCGGTTACAGGCTGGATCGATACGAGCTTCTCTGCCCTGTGGCCGAGGGTGGGATGGCGCAAGTGTGGTGTGCGCGCCTCCGGGGCAAGCACGGGTTCGAGAAGCTCGTGGCCATCAAGACGATCCTCCCCAAGTTCGCCGCCGACCCGCAGTTCCAGAAGATGTTTCTCGACGAGGCGCGCATCGCGTCGGGCATCCAGCACGCGAACGTCGCGCAGATCCTGGACCTCGGCGACGAGCAGGGCGTCCTGTACATCGCGCTGGAGTGGGTGGACGGCGACGCGCTCACGAAGCTCAACAAGGCCGTCTCGGCGAAGAGCCAGCGGATCCCGATGAGCGTCTTGCTGCGCATCGTGTCCGACACGTGCGGTGGCCTGCACTCGGCGCACGAGCTCCGTGGCAAGGACGGGGCGCCGCTGCAGCTCGTGCACCGCGACGTGTCTCCGCACAACGTGCTCGTCGACGCGGGGGGCATCGCCAAGCTCATCGACTTCGGCATCGCCAAGGCCCGTGACCGCAGCGCCGAGGAGACCAGCACCGGCACGCTCAAGGGCAAGATCCACTACATGGCGCCCGAGCAGGCGGTCGGCTCGCCCGTCGATCGGCGGGCGGACATCTGGGCGATCGGGGCGATCCTCTACCACTACCTCTCGGGTCGGCCGCCCTTCGACGGACCGACGCAGGTGGCGACACTGCAGCGGCTCACGCAGGGCACGCCGCCGGCCCCGCTGCCACCCACCGTGCCGGCGCCGGTGGCGGACATCGTGATGCGTTGCTTGAAGCACGATCGCGAGGCGCGCCCGGCGACGGCGGCCGAGCTGCAAGCCTCGATCGAGGCGGCGATGCTGTCGACGGGCCTCGTCGCCACCACCGCGGAGGTGGGCGCGTTCGTGCGCGAGCAGCTCGCGGAGCGTGTGGCCAAGCGCAAGGCAGCCATCGATGCGGCCCTCGCCGCTGCCGAGCAGCGCGATCGGAAGGACTCGGCGGAGGCGGCCGTCATGCCGGCCCACTGGATCTCTCCCGACGACAAGGACCGGAACGCGACGCCGTACTCGGTGCCGACGACGCTCGGCGTGGGATCGACCATCGGGCCGCCGAAGGACAACGCGAGACGCAACCTGCTGGTCGCCGTGGTGGCGGTCATCGGTCCGGTGCTCGGTATCACCGCGAGCCTCGTCGTCCACGCGCGCGCCGGCGGGACGACGACCGCGATCCCCGAGAGTCCGGCGGCTCCGGCGACGTCCACCGCGAGCTTCGTCTCGTCGCCGACGGCGCAAGCCGCCGCCCCAGCCGAACCGTCCGCGACGGCAACGCAGGATCCCGCCTCGGCGCCCGACGCGACGGCCCGGCCCGACCCGTCCGCCGCAACGCCGCCAGCGACGGCGCATCCGGCCGGGCCGAGACCCGCTTCGCCGCCACCAGCGCCACCTCGGCCCGCGAGCAAGCCGAAGATCCCCACGGTGATCGACAATGGCTTCTAGGCACCCGCTTCTGCTGCCCTGGCTCCTTCTCGCCGCCGGGGTGGCTCTGTTCGCGACCCCCGCTGCCGCGGACCCGTCCCCGCAGCAGAAGGAGCTCGCGCGCGACCTGATGCAAAGGGGTTACGCCGCGCGCGGCGCGCACGACCCCAAGGTGGCGCTCGAGAGCTTCAAGGGCGCCGATGACATCATGCACGTGCCGACCACGGGCTTCGAGGTGGCGCGCTCCCAGGCGGACCTCGGACTCCTGGTCGAGGCGCACGAGACGCTGCTCCAGGTGATGCGCATGAAGGAGCGGCCCGGGGAGCCTCAGGCCTTTCGCGACGCGCGCGGCTACGCCAAGGTGCTCGACCAGCAGCTCGGCCCGCGCATCCCCCAGCTGCGCATCTCGGTCTCCGGGGCGCCGTCGGCGACCGTGAACGTCGACGGCACCGAGCTGCCCGAGGGAGCGCTGCTCGTGCCCTACAAGGTCGACCCGGGTCACCACGTGGTCGCCGCGACCGCGGGCGCCGTGACCGGGCGGACCGAGACCGACGTCGGAGAGGGGGAAGTGAAGGACGTCCAGGTATCGCTGCAGGCAACACCAACCCCTGCGCCCGCCCCACCGCCGGCGGCGCCCATCGTCCCGGAGAGCGCGGAGCCCGAGGCGACGCCCGCGCACCGAGGCTTCGGGCCGCTCGCGTGGGCCGGCTTCGGAATCGCCGTCGTCGGGGTGGGCGTCGGCGCCGTCACCGGCGTCATGACCCTGAACGGAAAGAGCTCCGTCGCCTCCGAGTGCAACGGCAAGCTCTGTCCGCCGTCGACCTACGACAAGATCGATTCGGCCAACACCCTCGCGACCGTCTCGACGATCGCATTCGCAGTCGGCGGCGCGGGAGCCGCGCTGGGCCTGGCCGCATGGTTCCTCGGCTGGGGAGCCGAGTCGCCGTCGTCCGCACCCTCGAGCGGCCAAGCAGTGCACATCGAACCCCGGATCGGCCTCGGCACCGCGGGCGTCGGCGGTAGCTTCTGAGGAGCCCTATCGCGCGCCCCGCCACGCGCGGTGGACCAGCGCGCCCACGCCGAGCAGCGCCGCGCCGGCAACGGCCTGCACCGGCTGGGCGCGCAGGGTGCTCAAGACGAACCAGAGGCTCGTCGCGACGAAGGCGAGCGGGACCAGCGGGTAGCCGGGGACGCGATAGCCGGCGGGCTGGCCGCGCGAGCGGCGGCGCATCACGAAGACGGCTGCGCCCGTGAGGCCGAAGAAAATCCAGTCGACGAAGAGCACGTAGCCGATGACGCGCTCGAACGTGCCCCACGCCACGACGAGGACCATGGCCCATGCGGTCTGCAGCACGATGGCTCGCACCGGCGTGCGCCACACCGGGTGCAGGTCGGCGACGCCGCGAAAGAAGAGCCCACGCTCGGCCATGGCCCAGTACACGCGCGGCGTCGTGAGGGTGAAGATGCCTGCGGTACCTATCGCGCTCGCCGCGACCGCCGCCGCGACGACTGCGCCGCCTGCGTGACCGACGGCCGCCTGGACGGCGTCGCTCGCGACGTGCGGAGACGTCATGAGCGCGGAGCGTGGGAGAAGGCTGATGTACGCGAAGTTCGCGAGCACGTAGGTCGTCGTGATGATCGCCGTCGCCAGGATCATCGCGAGGGGGACGTCGCGCTCCGGACGCCGCGCCTCGCCGGCGGCGAAGGATGCGTGCTGCCAGCCGCCGTACGACCAGAGGACGCCGATCATGGCGGCGCCGATGCCGGTGGCAGCCCCGGCATCGATTCTCTCACCCGCAACGGGAGCCACGGCGCGAGCGGCGCCGAAGTGGACGCCCGCGACCGCGAGCGCGCCGAGGAGCACGATGCCGGCGAGCGCCGCGAGCTTCAGCACCGTGAGCGCCCCGCCCACGTCCGCCGCGGCGCGCACGCCGACGACGTTGACGATCGCGAGCACCGCGAGCGCCCCGATCGCGACGAGGCGCGTCGCCACCGCGCCCATCGGCACGAAGAAGCCCACGTACTCCGCGAACACGATGGCCAGCGCCGCGATCGCGCCCGTGGCCACCACCAGGAAATAGGCCCAGCCGTGCAGAAAGCCCACGAGCGACCCGTATGCCTCGCTCAGCCACACGTACTGCCCGCCAGCTCGAGGCATCGCCGCGCCGAGCTCCGCGAACGTGAGGGCTCCGGCGAGCGTGAGAAGCCCGCCGAGCCCCCAGACCGCGAGATCCCACCCCGTCGACGGCAGCGCTGCCGCCACCTGCGAGGGCGACCGGAAAATGCCCGACCCTATCGCGCCGCCGGCGCCGATGAGCACGAGGTCCGCGAGCGTCAGGCGCTTCGAAAACCCGGTCACCGGGCCAGCATAGGATCCCTCACGGCAGATCGAGCGAGTCGGCGCGCTCCACGAGCTTCTGCGCCGCGAGCACGCGCTGCTCCGGGGTCAGCACCGGAAGGGCCACCTCGACGAGGCCGAGCACGTGGCCGGTCATCTTCGCGACCTGCGCCTGCACGTCGCGCGGGGGCGACACCTCATCCATCACGAAGCGGTCCTGCTCGAATGCCGTCATCACCGCTTCGCCACGGTGCTTCGCCTGCGACCAGTCCTCGTGCGACGCACCGGCGGCCGCGGCCGCGTGCATGCGGTCCTTGATGGCGCTCTTGATCTGCGCCCGCTGATCGTCGGACAGCTTGAGGTCTTCGGCCCACTGCTTCATCGGGTGCTTGTCGCGCATCTCGCCCATGTGCGAGCCGATGCGCGCCTTGATCGCGTCGACGAACTCCGTGCGCTGCTCGGGGCCGAGGATGGCATGCAGCTGCTCGAACGCCGCACAGTCGCCCGGCTGCGCCTTCTGCAACGCGGCGACGAGCGCGTCTATCTTCGGCTGCAACGACGCGCGGTCGACCTGCCCCGCTTGCACCTGCGATGCGAGAGCGGTCAGCAGGTCCTTGCGGGCGGCGCGCGCGTCGGCGTGGCGCGCCTCGGCGTCGGTGGCGAGCTGCTCGATCTGCGTGCGCTGCGAGGCGGTGAGCGGCACGTCTCCGAGCGCGTCGCCGAAGAGCTTCACGGGTCCGTGCGCGTTTGCCGCGACGGGCGCCTTGGTCGTCGCCGTGTCCGCCGTCATGGGCGGTTCGGACGTGACGGAGCTGCCGCAGCCGAGGGCGGGAACGGCGAGGACGAAGCCAAGTGCGAGAAGCGAACGCTTGAGCATGAGCGCAACCTCCGAGTGCGATCATGACGCAGGAAGCGCCCGTTTCACTCCCCCGGCGCGGTAAAGCTCTGTAAACCGGAGGCGGGGGAGGGGCCCCGCCGACCCACTAGAAAATGAATACGCCGCAGGCGATCACCGTCGACCAGAGACCGCGCGGGTGGCCCTCGGCGCTCTGCACGATGTTGCGCGTCTTGAGGATCGTCTTCTCCAGACGGAACACCTGCTCGCGCTCGCTCCAGGCCTTCTCGGCGTCGAACTCGATGCCCAGCGTCGTTCCGAGCATCGTCGCCGCGAGATCCTCGGCGTAGTCGCCGGCCTTCTTCGCCGTCTCGCCGTAGCTGTGGTGCTCGGAGAGGTACCCGTACTTGTCCTTGTCCGCCGGCCGCGCGAGGCCGATCGACGCCGCGATGAGGCGGTTCGGCTCGTTCGTGTCCTGCCGTGCCATCACGCAGTGGACGATCTGGCCCGGCATGATGAGCTTCTCGCCTTCCTTGCGGCTCATCTCCTTGCACTGCGGCGGAAAGATGGAGCTCACGGTGACGAGGTTCGCCTTCTCGATGCCGGCGTCGCGCAGGGCGAGCTCGAACGACGAGAGTCGGTCCTTGTGCACGCCCACGCCGTTCGTGAAGAAGATGGCCTTGGGAACGAACATCTCGTGCATCAGGGGGTAACCGCTGTCCCCGAGCACGATCCTGTTCTTGTCCTTGCTCTTCTTGCCCATCCTGGATTGGCGCGAGATTACTCGAAGCGCTCTCGTCTTGTGTGAAAACTGCTAGCCAGCGGACTTGGCGGCGGTCTTCTTGGCGGGCGCCTTCTTGGCCTTCGCCGCGGCAGGCGCGGCGGCCGCCTTGGGCTTCGCGGTCGGAGCCGTCGCTTGCCCGTGGCGCTTCGCCGTCGATCGGTAGGTGTCCCAGAGGCGCGGCACCGGCCAGGCCGAGAGGCGCTGCTTGTAGCCGGCGTCCTTCGCGCGCTTCTCGAGCTCGAGGATCGCGTCGACGAGCTTCTCGCGCGTGCCGAACTTCTCCTTCACCTCGGTGAGGATGCGGTGCAGCCTGAGGAGCTTCGCGTTCGACACGTGAGCGAGGCCCTTGCTCTCGTTCGTGCGGGCGACCCAGAGGTCGTCGCCTCCGAGCTTCTGCACGGCTTCGACGAGCTTCTCCTTGTCGCCGAACTGCTCCTTCACGCGGGCGATGGGGCTCTTGGTGGACATGATGCGGGTCCTTTCGAGGGTGCGCGAGCTGACTCGCGCGGTATGGGGGCGGCGAACCTAGCAAGCAGGTTGGGTAGTCGCAAGGAGGTGTAAGGTCGAGCCCATGCGCTGCGTTTCCAGGCCCAGAACGATGAAACGAGGCGCTTCCCTGGTGCTTCTCCTCACCGCGGCAGCCTGCGGAGGGGCCGCCCCGATGAGGGCCGCCGAGACCGCAGCACCCGCCGCGGCTCCCGCCCCGCCGCCTCCACCGTCGATGGTCGCGGGCGCACCGGGCGGACCGACGGCTCCCGCGCTCCTCGCGATGAACGACTTCGCTGCGGGCAAGAGCGTGCCCGACTCGCCGCACTCGGCGGCCATGCTCATCTACACGGCGAACGTCACGATGGCCGTCTACCAGGTCGAGACGGCGCTCGAGGGTGTCGAACGCGTCGCCCGCGACGCCGGCGGCTATCTCTCGGTGCGCCAGGACACCTCAATCACCGTGCGCGTGCCGCGCGACCGCTTCGACGACACGATTGCCCGCATCGAGAAGCTCGGGGACGTCACGCGCCGCGACATCAAGGCCCAGGACGTCACCGACGAGTACGTGGACCTGCAGGCGCGCCTCAAGAACGCCTACGCCATGCGCGACCGGCTGACCGAGCTCCTCTCGCACGCCGCCGTGAAGGAGGCCATCGACATCGAGAAGGAGCTCGGCCGCGTCACCGAGGAGATCGAGCGCATGGAGGGGCGCATGAAGCTCCTCCGCGACCAGATCGCCTTCTCGACCATCACCGTGTCCTTCACCCCGCTCGCGCCAGACCGCGTGCGCGAGTCGTCGATGCTCAACGCTTTCCCGTGGCTGCAGAACCTCGGCCTCGGCTCTCTGCTGGACGTGCACTGATGAAGCCCACCTCCCTCGTCCGCCTCCTGGCCGCACTCGCGATCCTCGCCGCATCCACGGCCGGCTGCGGGCGCCCCTTCGACATCAAGACGGCCCCCGGGCTCGTGGAGCTCGACGACCAGGAGCCCGCCTACTCTTACCGGGCCATCACGCCCGAAGGGGTCGCCGTGGCCGTGAAGGTCGTCGACCTCGACGAGAACCAAGGCGACCTCGCCTTCTGGCAGCGCGCGACCTCGTTGCGCATGCATCAGATGGACGGCTACGCGCTGCTCGGCGAGGGGGACCTCAAGTCGCGCAACGGCGTGGCAGGACACGAGCTGCGCTTCGGCCATGACGAGAGCGGCAAGCCGTACGTCTACACGCTGCGCATCTTCCTCACGCACAAGGGCTGGCCCAGCAAGGGCTCACGCTTGTTCCTCGTGGAGTCCGGAGGCCCGCGCGAGGAAGTCACGCGCTACCAGCGCGCGCTCGACTGGATGCAGGCGAGCCTGGCCGTCGACTGACTAGAAGTTGCCGACTGCGGACAGGCCGTACGCGCCCGGACCCACGCGCGACGGCGCGAGGGTCATCGACGTGTTCTGGCCCGTCGTGATGGTGGTCGCCTGGTAGTGCTCCGGGAAGACGAAGGCGCCCACGATTTCGAGCGCGCCGACCGTCTGCAGGATGCCGTCGGCGGCGAGGAGCACCTGGTCGCCGGTCTCGGTGCTGCAGTCGCTGCCGGAGGGGCAGCCGCCGCGCGAACCCATGTCGAGCCAGGGGCCGAGGACCGGAACCGCGAGGTTGCCGTCGCCATTGTGGCCGCTGGTCGCCGCGACGCCGACCGACGCGACGTAGGGCGCGCCGAGGAGGACGAGACCCGTCATGAGTAGCGTGCGGTTGGGGCGCCAGCTCGAGTGCGGAGTTGCCTCGGTCGTGGCGGTGGTCGTGGCGGGCGGCGCGGTCTGGATGACCTCCGTCGACGGCTGCGGCGCCGCGGGCTGCACGACGACCGGCGCGGGAGCCGGCGGCGGCGGAGGCGCTTGGTTCTGGCCGGGTTGCACCACGACCGTCTGCGCTTGGGCGAGCGAGCTACACGCCAGCACTACGACGGCCGCACCGAGGGCGGAAACGGTTCGGGTCTTCATGCCCGAGCCTCTTTGCACGCACGGTGCCCGGCCCAGCGGCGCGCCGCGTCGGGTTTCGCGCGCTTCAGCCGCCGACGCTCGCCTCGACCACGTCGGCGATCGAGCGGTAGCGACGGTAGAACTTCGTGACGTTCACGACGTAGTCGCGGGTCTGCTGGAACGGCGGGATGCCGCCGAAGCGGATGACCGAGCCGTCGCCCGCGTTGTACGCAGCGACCGTGAGCTCGAGGTCCCCGTTGAACTCGTTCGCGAGGATGCGCAGGAGCCGCACGCCGCCGAAGATGTTCTCTCGCGGGTCGTCGATGTCGCGCACCTGGAGCAAGTTCGCCGTGTCGGGCATGAGCTGCATCAGGCCGCGCGCGCCCGAGACGCTGACGGCGCGCGGGTCGTAGTCGCTCTCGCAGCGGATGATGGCGCGAACGAGCTCCGACGGGATCTGGTAGAGCGTCGCCGCCTGGCGGATCCAGTCGTCGTACCGGGTGAAGCGCGCGATGTCGTGGTCGCTCGGGGGCACGGGGATGACGCCGGGCGCGACACCGGGCTTCCGCCAGCCGTTGCCCTCGACGTAGACGTGCACAGGCTTGCGGCCGTCGGGCGTGGACTTGAACTCGACGACCCCATCGGGCCGCACGTACTTGTAGATGTCCGCGTCGGCAGCCCCGCCCACCGCCAGGACCGAGGCGAGGCCGGCGGTGGCCAGGAGGGCTGCTGCTACGCGAGGCACGGCACTACAAATGGTAGAAAGCCCCTTCGCCCGCCGCAAGTTCGCGCATGTCAGCCTCGTCCCTATCCCTGGTCCTCGCGGCAGCCGCGTTTCTCCTGGTGCTGCTCTGGAGGGTCCGGCCGGCGTTTCTCCGGCTCGGAGAGACCGATGGCACGCGCGGACACGGGCTGACCGCGGTGCACCTGAGGGCCGTCCGCGACGAGCCGGCGTCGCCGAAGGTCGTCGAGGAGGCGGTTGCGGCGCTCTCGAGGCGGCCGCGAGCCCTGGAAACGGTGCTCTGGAGGCACCTCGCGCTGGCGCCCTGGGAGGGCCGTAGAGAAGCGGTCCTGGCGTCGCTCGACGCGCTGTGTTCTCTCTACGAGGGGCGACTTCGCAGCCAGGTTCGGGCCAGGGCCATCGCCCACGCGAGAGAGACGTTTCAAGTTTTGGGGGAGGGGCCCCAAAACAACAACTAGCCTGCCGGCCAGAAGACCGTCGGCAGCGCGTGACGGTGCAGCAGCGATAGCCAGTCCATCAGGGCCGCCACCGTGATGTGCACCAGGAAGCCCTGGTAGATGCTCTTCGTCTTCATCGACAGCGAGCCGAGCGCGATGCCGGCGACGATGGCACCGTTCGCCTCGAGGAACGGCTTGCCGTAGTGGATCATGCAGTACGGCACCGCCATCGCGAAGATCGCGCCCGAGCCGAAGCTTCGCCGAAGCGCTCCGAGCCAGAAGCCGCGGAAGAACATCTCGAGGCCGAAGAACTGCGCGTAGTACATGGCCTCCCACGAGAGGAAGTCGTACCAGGAGCGCGAGCACTGCTTGTAGAACGGGTAGTACGCGCCGAAGTCCGGCTGGCGCGAGACGATCAGCGCCACCGGCAGCACGATGGCCAGGAAGAGGCCGTAGATCCACGCGTGCTGCGTGAAGCCGCGGCCGCGCAGACCCATGTCGAGGAGGGAGTCCTCCTTGAAGAAGAACTTCCACACGGCGAACGGCGCGAGGTACCCCGAGACGCGCGCGAACGCCCACCACGAGAACCCGTACAGCTCGTCGTACTTCGCGAGCTTCCACAGGCGCGGGTGCGAGAGGTCCCACTTCACGAGGTGCGGGCGGATGGCCTGGTCGAAAAAGACGCGTCCGCCGTAGTACTCCTGCAGCGTCAGGATGACGGCGCACATGACGAGCGCGACCACCGGCCGCATGTCGGTCTTGCCGTCGGCCGCGAGCTTGGTGCGCCACTCGAGCGCCTCGGCGTCGAGCTCCTTCCACGTCGCGCGGAAGAACCACCACAGCGCCGGTAGCAGGACGAGCAGTACCGGGATGGGGACGACCGGTTTGATCGTCTCCAGCAGCGAAGATCCCTGCGCCGGATCGAGCGCCAAAGCCAGCGCAGACTAGCGCATCTGCTAAGTTCGCGTCGTGAACGAGAGCGAGAAACTACCCAACTTCGTGCTCGAGTTGGTCAAGGACGAGGTGGCGTCCGGCAAGGTCACGAAGGTGATGACGCGCTTCCCGCCGGAGCCGAACGGGTACCTCCACATCGGGCACGCGAAGGCCATCTCAGTGAACTTCGGCATCGCCGAGCAGATCCCGGGCGCCGTCTGCAACCTGCGCTTCGACGACACGAACCCCAGCGTCGAGGAGGACGAGTTCGTCCGCTCCATCCAGGAGGACATCCGCTGGCTCGGCTACTCGTGGGGCGATCGCCTCTACTTCGCGTCGGACTACTACGAGAAGCTCTGGGACCTCGCCGTGAAGCTGGTCGAGCAGGGCAAGGCGTACGTCGACAGCCAGTCGCTCGAGGAGATGCGCGCGGGCCGCGGCAACTTCCACAAGGAGGGGGCCGTCAGCCCGTACCGTGAGCGGTCGGTGGCCGAGAACCTCGATCTCCTGCGTCGCATGCGCGCGGGCGAGTTCCCGGACGGGGCGCACGTCATCCGGGCGAAGATCGACATGAGCTCGCCCAACCAGAACCTGCGCGACCCCGTGATGTACCGGATCAAGCACGAGCACCATCACCGCACGGGCGACAAGTGGTCCGTCTACCCGATGTACGACTTCGCGCACGGGTACAGCGACGCCTTCGAGGGCGTGACGCACTCGTGCTGCTCGCTGGAGTTCGAGAACCACCGGCCGCTCTACGACTGGTTCCTCGACCAGTTCACGTGGCAGCCGCGCCCGCGGCAGATCGAGTTCGCGCGCCTGAACCTGACGTACATGACGCTGTCGAAGCGCAAGCTCAAGCTCCTCGTCGAGTCCAAGCGCGTCTCGGGGTGGGACGACCCGCGCATGCCGACGCTCGCGGGCCTGCGACGCCGCGGGTACACGCCCGAGGCGATCCGCGCCTTCTGCGAGCGCGTCGGCGTGTCCAAGCGCAACAGCTTCGTCGACGTCGCGCTCCTCGAGCACGCCTTGCGCGAGGACCTCAACGCGCGCTGCCGGCGCGTGATGGGCGTCGTGCGGCCGCTGCGCGTGGTGCTCGAGAACTACCCCGAGGGACAGGAAGACGTGTTCGAGGCACCCTGGTTCGCCGACGCGCCGGAGAAGGGCGGGCGGCGCCTCCCCTTCTCGCGCACGCTCTTCATCGACCGCGAGGACTTCGCGGAGGTCCCGCCCAAGGGCTGGTTCCGCCTCTCGCCGGGAACCGAGGTTCGCCTGCGCAACGCGTGCATCATCAAGTGCGAGCGCGTGATCAAGGACGAGCGCGGCGAGGTGACCGAGCTTCGCTGCACGTGGGACCCCGAGTCGCGCGGTGGAAACGCGAAGGACGGACGCAAGATCAAGGGCACCCTCCACTGGGTATCCGAGAAGCACGCGCTGGCCGCCGAGGTGCGCCTCTACGACCGACTCTTCTCCTCCGAGTTCCCCGGCGAAGAGGGGGACGACTTCCTGAAGGACCTCAACCCGACGTCGCTCGAGGTCTTGCAGGGACGCGTCGAGCCGAGCCTCGCGCAGGCGCCGGTGGGCGACCGCGTGCAGTTCGAGCGGGTCGGCTACTTCCGCGTCGACGAGGAGAGCAAGCCCGGCGCCCTCGTGTTCAACCGGACGATCGGCCTCAAGGACTCGTGGGCGAAGCAGGCTGGGAAGTGAGACGCGCGATCGCGCGGTCGCGTCCGAGCGCCTGGATGACCTCGTAGAGCCCCGGGCTCGCCGTGCGGCCCGTGAGCGCCACGCGCGCGGGTTGGGCGACGTCCTTGATCTGCAGCCCCTTCTCGACGAGCCACGCCTGCACGCGCGCCTCGATCTCCTGCACCGTCCACGGCTCTATCGGCCGCAGCACGTCGGCCAGCTGCTGCAGCACCGGCGCCGACTGGGGCCCCAGGAACTTGGTCACGGCGGCGACGTCCATCGCCGGCGGGTCGCGGAAGACGAAGTCGAGCCGGTCCGCCGCGTCGACGAAGGTCGTCGCGCGCTCGCGGATCAGCGGGATGACGCTCTTCACGCGAGCCCGATCGAGCCCGCCGAGGCCGCGCGCCTCGAGGAACGGAAGCAGGCGCTCGGTGTACTCGTCTTCCCCCGTGAGCCGCGGCTGCTTGAGGTGCTCGTGATTGATCGCGAGAAACTTCTTCGCGTCGAACTTCCCGTCCGCCTTGTTGGTGTGCTCCCAGTCGAACGCCGCGACGAGCTCGTCGATCGAGAAGACCTCCTGGTCCCCGTGCGACCAGCCGAAGCGCGCGAGGTAGTTGAGCACCGCATTCGGCGAGTATCCCTGCTTTTCGTACTCGCCGACGCTCACGGCGCCGTGGCGCTTGCTCAGCTTCTCGCCGTTCGGCGCGAGCATCATCGGCAGGTGCGCGAAGTCGGGCGCGCGCGCGCCGAACGCCTCGTAGAGCATGATCTGCGGCGGCGTGTTGACCATGTGGTCGCGACCGCGCGCGACGAGGGTGACGCCCATCGTCATGTCGTCCACGACGGCGCCGAAGTTGTAGAGAGGCACCCCGTCGCTGCGCACGCACACGAAGTCCTGCTGTGCCGCGTTCGGGGTCGTCACGCTGCCGAACACCTTGTCGACGTACGTGACCGCGCCCGACTCGGGCACCTTGAGGCGCACGACGAACGGCAGGTCGGGCTGGTCGGTCCGGTTCCGGCACGTGCCCGGGTACTTGAAGGTGGCCTTCGGGTCGCGCGCCTTGAGGGCCTGACGCTGCGCCTCGAGCTCCTCCCGGGTGCAGTAGCAGCGGTACGCCTTGCCGTCGCGGATGAGCCGCTCGCTGTGCTCGCGGTAGATCGCCAGGCGCTCCATCTGCGTGTAGGGCCCGTGCGGCCCCCCCACGCCCGGTCCCTCGTCCCACGTGAGGCCGAGCCACTTCAGCGAATCCAGGATCACGCGCACGCTCTCGGTGGTGCTGCGCTCCTGGTCGGTGTCCTCGATGCGGAGGATGAAGGTGCCCTTCTGCCTGCGCGCCCAGAGCCAGTTGAACAGTGCCGTGCGCACGCCGCCGATGTGGAGGTAGCCTGTCGGCGAAGGCGCGAAGCGTACGCGCGTCATGCAGGCACGAGTAATGGAGCACCCGCTCGCTGGCAAGACCGCTCGCACGCTCCTCGTCATGCTCGCGGCGCTCGCGGTCCCCTACGCGAGCCCGAAGCTGCGGGCGCTGCGGGTTGTACCGGCCCCCTGGGACCACACGCAGGACGAGCCGACCGAGGCGGAAGCCCGAGGGGCGACCGCTCCACCGGCGGCCAGCTCGGGCGAGCAGGCCCTCCCGGCGAGCGAGAACACGCCGACGGTGAACAACGCGCTCCCGCCCGGCGCCGAGTCGGCGCCGACGCTGCCGGACATCGACCCGGACGTGCGCCCGACCTTGCGCACCCTGCCCATCGAGGACGCGACCGGCCATTCGCTCGATGCGTTCTTCTCGCGCCTTCGCGACGCCGACGAGCGCAAGGACGGCGCCGTGGCGCGCGTCGCTTACTACGGCGATTCGACCATCGCGAGCGACTACATCTCGGGAACCGTCCGGCGGCGGCTCCAGGCGCGCTTCGGCGACGCGGGGCACGGCTTCATCCTCGTGGCCAACCCGTGGGAGTGGTACTTCCAGAACGACCTCCTGCACGCGAGCAGCGGCGAGTGGAAAGCGAGCAAGCTCGCGGGGCCCATCACGAACGACGGCTACTACGGCCTCGGCGGCGTCTCCTTCACGAGCTACGGCGGCGGGGTCGCCTGGTTCGGCACCAGCCAGCGCACCGAGTACGGGCGCGCCGACTCGCGCTTCGACGTGTTCTACCTGGAGCAGCCGAACGGCGGCGACCTGGAGCTCACCGTGAAGGGCCAGCCGCCGGATCGCTTCTCGACGCGTGCCGACGCCAAGGCCTCGCGCGTGCACTCGATCCACGTGCCCGACGGCGAGGCGCAGCTCACCATGCGTTCGATGGGCGGCGGCCCCGTGCGCCTCTTCGGCGTGGCGCTCGAGCGCGACCGGCCCGGCGTCGTGGTGGACGCGCTCGGATCGCACGCCGCGATGGCCGTCTACTGGCAGCGCCAGGACGAGTCGCACTGGCGCGACCAGCTCGCCCTGCGCGACCCGGCGCTCATCGTCTTCCAGTACGGCACCAACGAGAGCGATCTCTGGCGCCTCGACCGCGCCGAGTACGAGACGGCCATCGCGGGGCTGATCGACGAGCTGCACCGCGTCGCTCCGAAGGCCTCGGTGCTCGTCGTCGCACCGCTCGACCGCGCCGAGAAGAAGGACGGTGGGCTCGTCACCAAGCGCATCATCCTCGATCTCGTGGCCATCCAGCGGCGTGTCGCCCTCGGGCACGGCGCGGCGTTCTGGTGCACCTTCGACGCCATGGGCGGCGAGGGCAGCATGGCGCGCTGGGTCCGCGCCCAGCCGCAGCTCGCGGGCGCCGACCTGACGCACCCGACGCCGCTCGGGGCCGAGGTGCTCGGCGACATGCTCTCGGACGCGGTGGTGTCCACCTACACACGCTGGCGCGCGAGCACGCCCTGACGGGTTCTCAGCGACCGGCGTCTGCCGGCGCGAGCCCGCGCTCGGCGCGCCACTCGTCGTAGGCGCGCATCAGGTCCGTCGCGAACGAGGTCCCGAGCTGCGTGTATCCGCTCCGCCGCAGGTGAACCCGGTCGAAGTTGGCGCGCGGCTCGGGCTCGATCGCCCACTGGATGATGGATCCCGGGCCGCCCATCGCCTCGCGCTGGTCGAAGAATGCGCATCCGGCGGCATCCGCCACGCGCTTCTGCACCGCGATGATCTCGCCGATGCGCCCCCAGGTGTACCAGTCGTCGTGTCCCTTGGTGTGCCGCGCCATGTCGGGCGGCCCGAGCAGGAGGCACGACGCCGTGGGCGTCGCGCGCGCGATGCGTCCCAGCATGTCCACGATGGCGCGCTCGTAGGCCGCGTCGGTGAGCCCGGGCTGCATCGACTCGTTCGTCCCGTACGCGAGCACCACGAGGTCCGGCGCCGCGTGACGGAGCTGCTCGGTGAAGTGGTCCTCGTTCCAGCGCAGCGGCGTGAACACCTGCGCGCCGTCGATGCCCAGGGTGTCGACGACGACGCCTGCCGCGGAGCGATCCAGGTTCATGCCGTAGAGCAGGACATCGCCGTCGCCGACCGTGCGCACCTCGACGCGATGGGACGCGTCGGGAACCTCGAACGCCGACCAGCCGCTCTTCGTGTCGGTCGCCTGGGTCGACACGTGCGCGGTGCGCGTGCCGTCGACGAAGACGTCGAAGCTTCCTCCCGCGGGCTGCTCGGCGTACGCGAGCTCGACGCGCGACGCCTGCGCCGACACCTCGGACCACGCGCGCGCATGCGCCCTGCCCGTCACCACCCCGATCCCCAGCAGGCCGAAGTGTCCCTCGAGCGCCGGCGCCACCGACACGCCCTTGTGGCCGGGTGAGCGCGTGTTCGCGAAGCCGTCCTCCATCCCCGTGTGGACGCCCTCCTGGGAATAGGTCCGCCAGGGTTTGCCGACGGCGACGAACCCCCGTCCCCCGTCCCCGAAGCGGGACTGCATGGCGTGCCGGAACGCCGAGACGCCCATGTCGCTCGCGGTGTGCGAGTCGCCGTACTGCAGGATGCGCACGTCGTCGTGCGCGTGTCCGTCCTCCAGAGCGGCCAGCGCCTCGAAGACGTGAGCGAGACGCCCCGTGCCCAGAAGGTGCCCTGTGCTCGCCGTGGCACCGGTCGCGCCGACGGCCGCCGACCCGGCAGGCGGTGCGTTCTGGTGCTCCGCGATGCCCTCGCTCGAAGGGCCCGCGCTCGGCACGGCCTGCGCGGTGGCACTCGCCGTCGGGCCGGGCGCAGGACCGCGCACCGGTGTCGCCGCCCCCTCGCACGCGCCGAGGAGCGAGACCAACGCGAGGATGCAGCCCGACCGCACGGCTATGGAAATCGTGGCACGCGCCGACGACCCTACGCAAATACGCGGGTAGGACACCCGGTGTTAGCGTGCGCTCCGTGCTGGACCTGGGACCGCGAGCGCGCGCCGCTTTCGCCGCCGGCTGGCTGGTCCTGCAGGCCGGCCTGGTGCTCACCGCGTCCTGCCGGTCCGACGGGATCTTCGGCTTCCGCATGTTCCCGGAGGCGTCGACGCTGGAGTTCGACCTCGAGCGCGTCGTCGCCGGGGTCGCGGTGCCGGCGCCGGGGGGTGCCTGGAGCGCGCGAGACGCCTCGGGGCAGCTTCGCCACTTCTCGTGGCGCGACCGCGTGACCGACCCGGTGCTGTCGTCGCCCGGGGCGAAAGTGTTCGCGGCCTACGGTGTCGACGCGCAGATGGCTCGCCTGCAGCGCGCGCTCGACGACATTGCCCTGCACGAGCCGGAGGACGCCGAGACGCAGCGCTTCGTCGCCCGCGTCGTCGTGTGGCGCAACGGAAGGGAGCCGCAGACCGTGGTCCTCGAGAGCGCGAGCCGGGAGACGCCACGGTGAACGCGACCGTGCGGCGGTGGTTCGACGAGGAGCGCGACGTCTCGGTGCTCGGCGTGGCGCGCGTGGCCTTCGGGATCCTCCTCGCGGCGAACGCGGTGCGCGCGCTTCGCGAGCTCGGTCGCGGCTACTTCGGCGACGTCTTCCACTGGCCGCTGCTTCCGGAAGCGCTCGTGCCCTCCCGTTCCGTGTACGCGGCGATCGTGGCGACGCAGCTGCTGCTCGCGCTCGTCGCCGTCGCCGGGCGCTGGCGATCGCGTGAGGCGCTCCTCGCGAGCGCCGTCCTCGGCACGTACGTGCTGCTCTGCGATCGCCTGCAGTTCCACCACAACCGCTGGGCGCTCTTCTGCCAGGCGTTCCTCCTCTCGTTCGCCCCTTGCGATCGCTCGTACCGCCTCGGCCCGCGGTTGCCCTCAGCGACGGCCGGCCCGCTCTGGGCGGCGCGACTCGTCGGCCTCCAGCTCTCGATCATCTACCTGGCCTCGGGAGGGTCCAAGCTGCTCGACGCCGACTGGCGCAGCGGCCTCGTTCTCCTCGAACGCTTCCACCTCTACGCGTCGCAGGCCATCGCCGCCGGCGTGCCGGCCGGCGTGGTGGACGTGCTCGCACGCCCCGCGAGTGCGAGCGTTCTCGCCAAGGGCGCGATCGCCACCGAGCTGTTCCTCGCGTTCGGCCTCTGGCCCGCGCGCACGCGCCTCTTCGCGCTGTGCTGGGGCACGGCTTTCCATCTCGTCATCGAGGCAACGAGCCGCGTCGAGAGCTTCACCTGGCTCGTACTCGCCTCGTATCTCGTGTTCGTGCGGCGCCTTCCCGGACGGGTGGGTGGTGCTGCGTCCCGCCCTCACTGGTGGTCAACGTCGTGACCAATTCCGTGCGGCGACTGGAACCTTCCGTGCATGTCGGAACGCGCCGATCGGGCTCTCTCGCCTGACGCGTGCTTTCGCTGATGGTCGGCGACCGTGCCTGGGGCTTCGCGGATCCAGCGAGCTCGGTGCAGGGGTTGCAATGCATCCCTGGCATGAGCGCAGCATCGAGAGCCCGACGCGGGCAGGTCCGCTTGGCGCGCGCCGAGCGGGAGGAACGGCATTCGATGGTGATGCCGCGAGGGCACGCCTCGGACGAGATCCCGGAGTCGCAGGACTCCTCGCTGGATTTCCTCAGCGTACCCAGCCGCACCCTCGTCATGCCGGACGCCGTGAGATCGGCGGACGTCGGCGAACCGCAGAGTGACGCGAAAACGGTCGTCGAACGCGAGGAGTGGATCCGCGCGCGCGACCAGATCGCCCTCGTCGTGAGGAGCACCGTCGCCGAGGCGATCCTGCCGCTCCAGGAGTCGATCGCTTCGATCGCCGAGCGCCTCGATGCCCTCGCGAGCGCCGAGCGCGTGGCTCCTCCGCCGCCACCTTCCCGAGCGACGATGCTGCCGCCGCCGCTTCCGCAGCGCGTGGCCGTTCCCTACGAGCCGCCCATGGCGCCGAGCGCCCTGAACCGGCTGGGCGACCTCGCGGGCAGGCTCCGGAGAGAGCGAGGGATCGACGTGTCGCCCATGCAGCTCGCTGCCCTCCTCCTCGAGCGGGTCTCCGCCGTGCTCGACGAGCGCGTCGCCGCAGAGCTCGCGAAGACGTCGATGCTCACGGAACTCTCGACCACCCCGGACGACGACCCGTCGTCTTGAACACGGGCTCGTCGACCGACAGGATGTAGTCGACGCGCCGGTTGCGCGGCTCGTCCACCTCGTCGGCCGTCTTGATGAGCAGCGCCGTCTCGCCGAATCCTTCGTAGGCGATGGCGATCTTGAGGCCGCGTTGCCGGAACCAGCGGGCGATCGACTGCGCGCGCTGCCGCGAGAGCCGCAGGTTGTAGCTGGCGTCCCCCACGGTGTCGGTATGGCCGGCGATGAACAGCGTCGCCTTGATCTCGGGGTGCTTCGCCAGCGACTCGGTCACCTTGACGTAGCTCGCCTCGAGCTTGGGCTTCTCCGGATCGTCGATCTGGAAGGAGTCGGTCCTGAAGTTGACCTCCTCGTGCGGCACGAAGATCGACCACGGGGTGATCGTGACGGTCCACCAGGCGCCGTTCGCGTCGTACGAGGTCACCTCGATCTTCTCGACCACTTCGTCGCTGATGGGCGACCAGCGCACGACGAGCGGCGTGTTCGCAGGCTGCGGCCCCAGGTCGATCGACTCGGAGTCGAGCACGTTGCCGGAGTCGCCGGTCACCTTGATCGACACCTTGGTGAGATCGCGCGACGCCTTGAGCTCGAGGTGGTGCTCCTTCAGGTCCACCTTCGTCTTGTCGACCTCGACCTGCAGCGGCGGCTGCGCAGTTTGCGCGCCACTCGGCAAAGGAGCGAGTAGGAGCGCCACCGACAACGTGAGGACTCGCGCCACCTGCCTCATGGTCGAAATTGTACTCCGCCGAAACGCTGCCTGCCCCTGCCTCGCTCGCGGCACTGCCCCAGGGGGAGGAGCGAGGGAACCCCGCCATGTCTTCCGGCTTCGTCTTTCGCGATGAATCGTTGCCCGTTCCAGGCGGCGAGCGCCGCACCGACGCTCGCGTCCCGCTCGAGACCGACGTGACCCTGGAGAGCGACTCGCAGTTCTTCACCGGGCTCACGGGAAACCTCTCCACGGGAGGCGTCTTCGTGGCCACCTACCGGCAGCTCCCGATCGGCTGCGGCGTGGTCATGACGCTCACGCTGCCCGACGGCGAGCTTCGCGTGAAGGGCACCGTGCGCTGGTCGCGCGACACGTCGAGCGGCGCTTCGCCCGGCGTGGGCGTCGCGTTCGACGAGCTGGCGCCTGGGGACACCGCGAGAATCGCGCGGTTCTGCGAACTGCGCGCGCCGCTGCTGCACGACGCCGAGTAGATGATCGAGCCAACCGGCGGCTCACTCTTGCCAAACCCCGTCCGGCTCTCGTGAGACGGCGGCTCGCTTCGATTCCACGGCGGGTTGCTCCTGGAAGCCGACGTTTTCTTCGTGTGAACCGCCGTTTCTCGTCAGGCTGAGCCGCCGGGCGGCTCTCAGCATCCGGCGTGTTGCTCTTCCTCCACGCCGGCTTGCTCTTGCAACACGACGTTTCGTCGACGTCGGCGGCCGTCTTGCTTCGAACATCCGGCGTCGCGTTCGACCAAGCCGCCGTTTCGCTATTCCAATCCGACGTGGAGGATCTCTTCCACGTCGTGTCGTTCGAGCTCCACGCCGGCTTCTGCAAAGAAAACGACGGGTGCGCGAAGCAAGACGCCGGCTTGCTCGGATCTCACGGGAGGAGCAGGACGTCCCAACGCGGGCGCAAGGGCGAAGGCGCCGAGTGCTGCAACGAGACGCCGCCTGCTCGAAGCATCACGCCGGTCGACGCTGATGCGGTGACGCGGAGTCGTGTCACGCCGCCGGGAAGTGAATCGATCCTTCCGCAGAGAGAGCACATGGCGAGGTCTGCTTCCGTCGCCATGGCGGCTCCCGAAGGCAAGGCGGGAGGCCCTTGTCCCCGGCTCGCGGAGAGCTTCGTGCCGTCGGTGAGTGACGCTTGCGCGTTCGCGCCTGCGCCGTGATCGAGCACGGTTCGCAGATCGAAAATGCCCTGGACGTCGTTCAAGCTGACGACGCCCGGCGCCGTCGCGGGAGCCAGCGTGTCGATTGACGGGTCGAGCAGTGCCACGATGCTGCCGGAGCGCTGGTAGAGCGGCAGGACGTCGAGCGGCGCGTCCTTCGTGACCATCGTGCCGCCCGGTTGCGCCTCCATCGTCCACCAGTCGGCCCACCGGCCGGGAGGCAGCCAGAGCGTCCGCGTCGTCTCTCCGCGCCGCACGACGGGCGCGACGTAGATCGAGGGGCCGAAGAAGTAGTCGAACTCGTCGGCGATCGCGCCTGGCTCGCTCGGGTAGTACAGGATCGGGTGGCGCATGATGGGCACGCCCGTCTGCACCGCCTCGAGCGCCGCAGCGTACGTGTACGGGAGCAGCCGCGTGTGCAGGCTCGCGTACTGGCCGTAGACCTGCGTCGTCTCGGCGTCGCTCCAGAGCGTCCACTTGGGCGGTGCGCCGGGCGGCGCCTGCGAGCACGCGTTCTCGTCGTGCATGTCCGTCGAGAGCGCGCCGAACTCGGCCCACCGCAGGTACACCTCCTTGTCGGCCGGCGGATCGTTCAGGCACGTGTACCCGCTGATGTCGCTCCCCCAGAAGGGGATGCCCGACATGCCCGCGCTGAGGCCGGCGCGCACGTTCGCGGGCAGGCCCTTCACGTCGTCGAAGCTGGCCGACGGATCGCCCGACCACACCACCGGAGCCACGGCCTGCGTGCCCACGCCGCCCGAGCGCGCGAAGAACATGAAGTCGTCACCGCGCTTCTGGCGCAGGTAATCGAAGACCACCTTCTCGTAGATGGGCGGGAAGGCGTTGTGCATCTCCCAGCCGCTGCGCCCGTCGTGGAACTTCGCCTTCGGCGGCACGTACTCGCCGAAGTCGAGCATCCAGCCGTCGTAGCCGATGTCGAGCGCGCGCTGCAGGAGCGACTGGTACCAGGGGACGGCCGCGGGATTCGTGAAGTCGACGGTGGCGACGTACTGCCCGCCGCCGGAGATCATGAAGGTGTCGAACTCGGTGCCGTCCTCGAGCCGCAGGAAGTAATTGCCCGCGCGACCGTCGGCGAGGATCGGCTTGGCGTTCGCGTTGGTCGTCGAGACGTACGCGTTGTAGTAGCCGATCGACTTGAAGCCGAGCGCGTGCAGGTGCTGAGCCCAAGTCGCCAGGTAGGTCTCCTGATCGGCGGACACGCCACTGGGAAGGAAGTGCGTGGCGTCGTCGATGGCGGTGGTCGGCACGTGATGCGTGCGCAGCGCCTGCTCTTCCGGCTCTCCCATCACCAGGGTGCCATGGGTCGGGTCCGTGCCGTCGTGGTCGACGCGCCGTCGTGGGCCGAACACCCACGGCGCCGGCAGGCTGGCGCGCCCGGTGAGCGCCGTGTAGTGCGAGACGACGTCGCCCGGCTGCGCGTGGACCAGCACGTGGTAGCGCAGGTGCGGCTCGGTCACGAACATGCGCCACGCGGCGGGCGTGTCGTAGCCGAGGACGAACCCGGAGCGGTACGTCGACTCGAGCCAGATGCCGTAGCCGGCGCTCGACACGAGGAACGGGATGGGCGCGTGCGTCATCGTCGGCCCGTTCGGCGACGGATTCTTGGGCGCGACGTAGCTCGGCTGGAACTTCTCGCCGCGCCCGAGGCCTCCCTCCTCGGTCCACACGCCGTAGTTCTGCCCGCGATGGTCGACGGTGACGTAGCGCTCGCCCAGACCGAAGAAGTGCTCGTCGGCGGGCAGCACGAACGACTGGCCCATCGTGTTGAGGCCCGGAAGCGGCCCGTCGTCCTCCACGCCGGCGGGCGAGACGGGCTTCGCGTCGCTCTTGGTGATCGTCGCGTCCACGAGCACCTCGGCGTCGTCGACGGTGATCGACACGTTCACCACGGTTCCCGGATCGCCGGGGTCGCTCACGTCGAGCGACGCGCTCGTCGCCGTGGACGTCACGTGGGTGACGCTGCCCGCGTGCAGCCACGCGTCGTCCTGCCCCACGGTGTGGTCCCAGCCCTCGATGACGAGCGGCGCGTTGATGGTCATCACACGATGCGTGGCGCCGAGCGGCCCGTAGGGATTCGACGGATCGCTGTCGACGGCGAGCGGCGTGTCTAGGGTGGAGAGCACCGTCTTGCCCGTGACGGGGTCCTGCACCTGCAATCCGAAGCGCGTCGTGTGCACGACGACGACCGCGTGCGCCGACTTCAGCGTGACCGTCGTGTCGACGAACGAGCCGAACTGGTCGCAGCTTCCGGTCGACGCCACGACGGCGACGAGGACGCCGAGCAAGCGGTGGGCCCGCATCACCGCTTCTGCCACTCGCTTCGCTGAACCACCGGGAGCTGCAGGGCGCGCTCGCGCTCCAGGTCGAGGTTGCCCACGTGGAGCGAGATCGGCGCCTGCACCCACTTGTAGATGGACGCCGTGAAGAGCCGCACGAAGCGCGCGACCCAGTCGGCGAGCTGCTTCGGGTCGTGCTCCGGGAAGATCGAGACCATCGCGCGCGCCACCTCGTCCTCGTTCATCTTCTCGCCGGCGAAGAGCGCGAAGCACGCGTCGAGCACCGGGAAGGGCATGAGCTCGCGCTCGTCCTCCTGGTCGGCCGCAAGCTCGGCGCTCGCCGGCTTGAGGAGGGTGAGTCGGATGCCCTCGGCGCGCGTCGTCTCGTACAGCCAGTCGATGACGTAGTTGACCACCGTCTTCGGCACGTTCGCGATGACCGAGAGGGCGCCCTCCCCGTCGCCGCCGATCGTGACGTAGCCGACGGCCTTCTCGCTCATGTTGCTCGTCTGCAGGAAGAGCCCCTGCGCGGTGTTGGCCCAGGTCCACATGCGCTCCGACCGGATGCGCGCCTGCACGTTCTGGCGCGCCATCTCGGTGAGCGTCTCTCCGGGCTGCAGCATGCCGGCGATGGCGCCGACCTCGCGCTCGAACGCGTCGTCGATGGGCACGATCGCGAACGGCGCGTCGTAGTCCTTCGCCGTCTGCTCGGCGGCGGCCCGCGTCTCCTTCGACGAGAAGCGTGTGGGCATGTAGAAGGCGCGCAGGATCTCCTGCGCTTTCTTGCGGCGCTGCTCGGCCGGCAGCGATGCGTACCTCTGGTCGATCCAGCGGCGCGCGATCGCGAGGCAAAGCAGGCTGTCGCGCCCGCCCGACAGGGCGACGCCGATGGTCTTGAAGCACCCGTTCTTCTCGAAGTAATCGCCGACGCCGAGCGCCAGGGCGTCGAGCAGCTCGGTGCAGAAGCCGTCGCGCGCCGTCCGCGCCGCGGCCTCCGCGGGCAGGAAGAAGCTCTTGTTGCGCGGCGCCGGGAAGGCGAGCGGCTCGGCGGCGCTGGTGAAAGCCGTCGGCGCCTCGACGCGCACGCGATCGGTGCCGAGTGCGAGGGACGCGAACGCCTCCTGGTCGTCGCGCCACGTTGTGTTCTCGGTGCGCAGGCGCGCGGTGCGATCGAGGTCGAGCGTCACCGCCTGCACCCCCTCGTGGAAGCGCTCGGCCTCGAGGAGCACGCGCCCGTTCTGGGCGATCCACCCGCCCCCGTCGAACACGAGCCCGTCGTTGGCCCCGACGAGGTTCACGTACGCGAGGGTCGCC
>DASVWO010000332.1:0-3341 GCA_036393165.1 Polyangiaceae bacterium
GCAGTACGTCGACGTGAGCAACCCGAGCGCGCCGAAGAACCTCGGCCAGGTGCAGTTCGGCTCCGGATGGGCGTGGTCGCCCGCGGCCGACACGTTCAAGGCGTTCATCATCAACCCGACGCTCGGCCTCGCCGTCATCCCGTTCAGCGGGTGGGACGATCAGGGGCAGCAGTACAACAACGGGCTCGAGCTCGTGCAGTTCAACCAGGGCGCCCTCACCGGCTCGGGCACCGCGCACACGCACGGCTGGGTGCAGCGCGGCATCTTCGTCGGCAACCGCCTCTACTCGCTCAGCGACGAGTCGATGGGCGTCGTCGACTTCACGAACCCGTCGGCCCCGCAGGTGCTGAGCGAGCTCACGCTCGCGCGCAACGTCGTCAACGCGCAGCCGCAGGGGAGCACCATCGCCGAGCTCTCGAGCGACTGGTGGGGCAACGACACGACGAGCTCCGAGATGCGCGTGCTCCCCATCTGGGATGCCGCCGAGACGACCGACGACGGCAACGGCGTGAGCGCCAAGATCAACGGCGTCGACGCGCAGGTGTTCCAGAACGGGTCGCTCTCGTACGTCGTCACCGACGTGCAGGTGCCCGTGCCGTGCACCCCGCAGTCCGGCGGCCCCACGGGCCCCAACGGCCAGTGCACCGCGTACACGCAGCAAGTGCAGGTGGTGGACACGTCCAACGGCGGCGCCAGGCTGCGCGGCGCGGTCACCCTGCCGGGCATCCCGTACTACGGCTACGGCGGCTGGGGCTGGGACGGGTACTACTACTACGACTGGTACAACGGCGCGGGCGTGGTGCAGGTCGGCGGCGACGCCCTCGCGTTCCGCCGCTGGTACCCGAACTACGGCTACGGCCCCAACGGGCCGGTCTACCAGGACGACCTCGACGCGCTCTTCGTCGTCGACATCTCGAACCCCGACGCACCGAGCATCGCGTCGCTCACCATCCAGAACGACCCGACCGCGTGGTGGGGCGACCTGACGGCCGTCGGCAACACGCTCTACGCGACCGACTACACGTGGATCGACGCGCCCGACCCGAGCAACCCGAACAACGTGGTGTCGACGGCGAGCTACTGGCTCGAGCAGATCGACCTCAGCGACCGCGCGCACCCGCGCATCGGGCAGCACGTGAACGTCCCCGGCGTGCTCGTGGGCGCGTCGAGCAGCGACCCGTCGATGCTCTACTTCGCCGACTACGTCTGGGACGGCAACGACGAGCGCGACCAGATCAGCGTGTGCCAGCTCTCGGGCGGCCTCTGCTACCTGCAGAGCGTCACGCAGATGGACGGGTACGTCGGCAACGTCATCGTCCAGAACGACCGCGCGTACACGACGGTGCAGGAGTACGACTGGATGTGGCAGAACGGCGGCACGCAGAGCCCGCCCTACACGGAGCTGCACCAGGTCGATCTGTCGAACCCGTCGCACCCGGTCGACCGCATCGCGACGGCGGCCACCAGCGGGTGGGGCTGGCTGCTCGGCGTCGCGGGTGACCGCGCGGTCGTCACGTCGGGCTGGGGCAACATGGGCGTCGACATCTACCAGCTGAGCGACACCGCGGCGCCGAAGTACCAGGAGAGCGTGCGCACGCTCGGCTGGGGGGCCGACTCCCTGAGCCGTCAGGGCAACACGCTGTACCTCGCGAGCGGGTACTGGGGCGTGCAGCCCATCACGGTGCAGTGAGCCGAGGAGCGAAGGAGGAGGAGCCATGCGCCACGCCATCTTGGGAATCGTCGCCATCGCCGCGCTCTGGGCCTGCGGAGGACAGACCTTCGTCGGACCCGGCGACGGCGGCGACGAAGGCGGAAGCTCGAGCAGCAGCTCCGGCGGCAGCTCGGGAGGCAGTGGCTCCTCCGGCGGGGGATCGAGCGGCGGCAGCAGCGGCTCGTCGAGCGGCGCCTCGAGCAGCAGCTCGGGCGGCGGGTCCTCCGGGAGCGGCTCGGGGAGCGGCTCCTCGAGCGGCGGCGTGCCTCCCGTGAATCACCGGGTCGACGACTCGCAGTGCCTGCAGCCGGCGCCCCCGGGCGACTGCAACTTCGGCGGCGGCGGCGGTCCGGGCGACTCGTGCACGATGGACTCGCAGTGCGTCGACGCCGGCGTCAACGGGCGCTGCGTGAACTTCGGCGGAGGACCGGCCGGCTGCTTCTGCACGACCGACACGTGCGCCGACGACGCCGCGTGCAGCCCGGGGACGACGTGCGCGTGCCACGGCTCGACCTACAACGGGGATCGCGGCAACGGGTGCGTCCCCGGCAACTGCCGCGTCGACGGCGACTGCGGGCCCGGCGGCTGGTGCTCGCCGTCGTCGGACACGATGAGCTGCGGCGGCATCGGCGGCTACTACTGCCACACGCCGCAGGACACGTGCGTGAACGACAGCGACTGCGCCGACGCGGGCTTCTACTCGCTCTGCGCCTTCGACACGGCGCTCCATCACTGGCGCTGCATGATGCAGGGCCTCTGCGCCGCGCCCATGCACTAAGCTGAAGGAGAGGGAGGCGGGTCCATGCGCCGTGCAATCTGGGGAATCGTGGGGGTCGCCGCGCTCTGGGCGTGCGGGGGAGCCACGTTCGAGGGCGGGAGCGACGCGGGCGGCGACGGCGGGAGCTCGAGCAGCGGCTCGGGCGGCAGCTCGGGAGGCAGCGGCTCCTCCAGTGGAGGATCGAGCGGCGGATCGAGCAGCAGCTCCGGCGGATCGAGCACCAGCTCCGGAGGATCGAGCAGCAGCTCGGGCAGCGGGTCCTCGAGCGGCGGGTCCAGCAGCAGCTCGGGGAGCAGCTCGTCGAGCGGCTCCTCGAGCGGCGGCGTCCCGCCCGTCAACCACCGGCCGAGCGATGCGCAGTGCCTCGGACCGGCGCCCGTCGGCGACTGCAACTTCGGAGGCAGCAGCGGCGGGGTGAATTGCAGCTCGGACGCCCAGTGCGCCGACGCCGGCGTGAACGGACGCTGCATCGAGAACAACGGCGGCGCGGCGTTCTGCTACTGCACGTCGGATAGCTGCGCCGACGACGCGGCGTGCCCGATGGGACAGACGTGCGCATGCCACGGATCGCCGTACACCGGCGGTCTGGGCAACCATTGCGTGCCCGGCAACTGCCGCGTCGACACCGACTGCGGCCCCGGCGGCTGGTGCTCGCCGACGTACACGACCAACGGCTGCGGATCGGTCGGCGGCTACTACTGCCACACGCCTAAGGACCAGTGCGTCAACGACAGCGACTGCGCCGACGCGGGCGCTTTCAACGTGTGCGCTTTCGAGACGAACGTCGGCTACTGGACCTGCATCATGCAGGCGCTCTGCGCGACGCCGACGCGCTAGGCACGACGCACGAGC
>DASVWO010000333.1:0-30590 GCA_036393165.1 Polyangiaceae bacterium
CAGAGGATCGGCGCCTTCTTGCTCCCGGCGAGCTTGCGCACGGCGACGTACTCGATGATGCGCTTCTTGATCTTCTCGAGGCCGTAGTGGTCCTCGTCGAGGCAGCGGCGCGTCTCCTCGACCGATAGCCGGTCGGGCGTCGCCGTCTTCCACGGCACGTCGGCGATCCACTCGAGGTAGGTCCGCGTGACGTTGTACTCGGCCGACTGCGGCTGCATCCCCGAGAGGCGCCCGAGCTGCTTGCGCGCGACCTTGTTCACCTCGTCGGGCAGGGTCGCGTTGCGGAGGCGCTCGCGAAGCTCCTCGATCTCGTCCTCCTCGCCGCCCTCCCCCAGCTCCTCCTTGATGGTGCGCATCTGCTGCCGGAGGATCTGCTCGCGCTGCGCCTTCCCCTCGTCGGCGATCATCGAGGAGACTTCCTTCTTCACGCGGAGGAGCTCGAGCTGCCGGTTGATGATCGCGAGGACGGCGCGCACGCGCTCCTTCGGCTCGAATGTCTCCAGGATCTTCTGCTTGTCCTGGACGCTCGCCTGCTCGGGCGAGAGATTCGACGCGATGAGGTCCGCCAGCGCCCCGCTCTCGCGCACGTTGTCGAGGATGCCGGCGGTCTCGCGCGGCAGGTTCGGCATCAGCGCGAGCACGTGGCGCGTTCCCTCGCGCAGGCTCGCTCCGAGCGCGTCGAGCTCCGCGTCGCGCTCGAGGTCCTCTGGGATGCGCCGGGCCCGCGCGCGCATGTACGGCTCGAGCGTCGACCGCTGGAGGATCTGGAAGCGCGCGAGCCCGTGCAGGACGACCGAGTAGTTGTTCGGCCCGAGCCGGAGCACCTTCACGACGCGCGCGACGGTGCCGACGTCGTACAGGTCCTCGTAACGGGGCTCGTCCACCTCGGCGTCGCGCTGGGAGACGATGCCGACGACGGCGCGCTCCTGGCCGACCAGGTCCTCCACCAGGCGCACGCTGCGAGGGCGGCCCACGTTGATAGGCACCACGCTGGCCGGAAAGACCACGCTGTTGCGCAGCGGCAGGATGGGCAGGAGCTCGATTTCGCCCGCCGGACGCGATTCGCTCATCATCCATGCCTATAACGCGTGCTACAGGGAGAGTCGATGCGCGCGGCAGGGCTCATCGCGGCTGGGGTCGCCCTCGCCTTTTGGCTTCCCTGCCTGGCCTGCGGCGCAGGGCAGCATCCGGGGGGGGACGACCCGCAGTCGGTGCTCCGCGCGTACGCGCAGGCGCTCGAGCAGGGCCGGGCGGACGACGCGTATCGCCTGCTCTCGGACGAAGCGCGCCGGGGAATCTCGCTCGAGGCGTTCCGGCGCATGGTGCAGGACGATCCGGAGGGCGTGCGCGAGATCGGGCGGTCGCTCGAGCGTCCCACGGCGCCGGCGGTGGTGACGGCGACGGTCACGAGCCCGAGCGGCCAGGAGCTCCACCTCGTGCTGGAGGGCAACGGCTGGCGGGTCGACGCCTCGAGCATCGACCTCTACGCGCAGGACACGCCGCGCCACGCCATCCAGGGGTTCGTCCGCGCGGTGGAGCGCAAGCGGTACGACATCGTCCTTCGCTACGTGCCCGATTCGCACAAGGAGGGGCTCGACGCGTCGAAGCTCAAGGCCGCGTGGGAGGGGCAAGAGAAGGAGGAGATGGACCAGGTCATCGCCGCCTTGAAGCAAGCCCTCCCCAGCGCGAGCATCGAGGAGACCGGCGAGCGCGCGACGATGCCTTACGGCGCCGGAACGATGCAGCTCGTCCGCGAGCACGGCGCCTGGAAGATCGAAAACTTCGACTGAATCGAGACGATCAGCCGCCGTCGCCGGAGCCGTTGCCGCAGATGACGCTGAGCACGTCGGCCGTCGTCGAGCACACGCCTCCGTTGAGCAGGCCGCCGTCGGCGTTGTCGGCCGCGCACGACGACTGGTACGTGGAGTAGTAGGTCGCGCACGCGCCGCCGGTGTTGAGGATGATGTTCAGGCACGCTTGATACGAGGGGCCGTCGGCGCACGACTCGCAGCCGGAGGCGACGATGCACTGGATGATGTTCTGGTAGGCGCTGGCGCAACCCGACATGCCCTTCAGGTCGAGGCAGCCGGGGGCGTTCCCGCCGATGTTGTTGCCCTGGTAGTCGATCCAGATGCCGCCCTGGCCGGTGAGCATCGGCGGGTCGCTTCCGGTGATGGGTCCGAAGAGGCAGTCCTGACACGCGGTGGACGACGCGTCGCCGCTGAACCAGGCGTTGCACGTCGGGCCGGTCGAGGTCGACGAGTCGCACGCCGTGACGTAGCCCGCGAGCTCCGCCCCGCTGCACGCGCCGATCACCTGCATCACGGGTTGATACGGCGGGATCTCGCTCGCCGGGACGGTCGTCGCCGGATTGGCGCACGTCGCGCCGGCGTCGCTCCCGCTGTCCATGCCGCCGCTGCTCGATCCGGAGCTGCTCCCCGAGCTGGATCCGCTGCTCGATCCCGAGCTGCTGCCCGAGCTCGACCCGCTGCTCGATCCGGAGCTGCTGCCCGAGCTCGATCCGCTGCTCGATCCGGAGCTGCTGCCGGATCCGGAGCCCGAGCTGCTCGTCGAACCGGAGCTGCTGCCCGATCCGCTGCTGCTCCCGCTCACGCCGCTGCTCGATCCGGAGCCCGAGCCGCTCGAGTCGTCGCCGGTGCCGTCGGTCGATGCGTCGCTACCCCCTGGGGCGCCCGACGTGTTCGATCCGGAGCACGCGTAGACGCTCGCCGTCGCGAACGCGAGAAACAGTCCCACCCGCAGCGCGCCGCCGTTCTTCATGGGGCGCGAGCATATCCGCTCAGAAGTCGGCGGTCCGGACGATCTCGCTGGCCTTCGGCTTGGGGTGCGGCCGCTTGGCGGAGGCGACGGGCGCCGGCACCGGCAGCGAATCGACGTCCACCGCGGGCGGCGTGAGAGAAGGCGCTTCGACCGGCGGCGGCGGCGGCTCCTCGGGAGGCGGCGCGACCGCCGTCGCGACGGGACGCGACGCTGCGACGGGCCCCGAGGCGGCAGCCGGGAGACCCGGCCTCACGTGGACGAACGCGGCGATGGCGATCGCCGCGGCCGCGGCGGCGAAGCCGGCGATCCACGGCACCGGGCGCCAGATCTCGCCGGGGCCAGGCATCGTCGCGGGTTTTTCTTCGGCGGACGGCGCCAGAGAGTCGACCGCGACCCCGGGGCAGGAGCCGGCGTGCTCCTTGGCGCGCGCCTCTTCGATCGCCGCGCGCACCGCGAGGAGCATGACGCCCGCTTCCATCCAGCGCTGCGCCGGGTCGAACGCGAGGGCGCCGTCGAGCGCGTGCGCCAGCGCGTTGCCGATGCCGGGCACCAGCTGCTTGGCCGGCGGCAGGACGTCGTTCTGCGCGCGCAGGACCGAGGCGATGAGCGTCGGCGCCTCGTGCAGCACGCGCCCGGTCAGCAGCGTGTAAAGGAGGGCCCCGACCGTCCAGAGGTCGCTGCGCGGCCCGACCTCGTCGATCTTGCCGCGCGCCTGCTCGGGGGGCAGGTACCCGGGCGTGCCGAGCACGGTGCCATGCATCGTGCGGTCCGGGTTGTCCGCGAGACGGGCGATCCCGAAGTCGAGGACGCGCACGCCGCCACCGCGCTCGAGGAACACGTTGTCCGGCTTGAGGTCGCGGTGCACGATGCCCCGCCCGTGGGCCGCCACCAGGACGTCGAGGACCGCCTCGACGATCGCGAGCGCCTCGCGCGCCGGCAGGCCGCCGGGGTGACGCTGGAGTCGCTGCTGTGCCGTCTCGCCCTCGAGCAGTGGCATGACGAGGTAAGGCGCGCCGTCCTCGGTCGTCCCCTCGGCCAGGATGTTCACGACGCCCGGGTGCCCGATGCGGTTGGCGACGCGCCCCTCGGCGCGGAAGTGCGCGAGAGCGCTCGGGACGTCGGCGAGATCCACGTCGAAGATCTTGACGGCGTAACGCTTCCCCCGGCCGTCGGTGGCCGCGTAGATCGTTGCGCTCCCGCCCACGGCGACGAGCGCGTCGACTTGCCAGAGGCCGTCGATCGTCGTGCCCACGCGGGCGCGGGCTGCATCGCTGGAGTGGGCCGTCGCGGTCGTCATGAGGGGGTGCGACTCGACTTACGTCGGCGTCGCTCGGAATGTTCCCCATGCAACTCGGGGGCCGATCCGCAAAGGCGCGTCTTACCGCGGAAACCGCGCGGCAGTGTGAATAATGCGACGGTGTCGGATCGGCGTCAGGAGAAGGTGGCGACGACAGGGGCGTGGTCGCTGGTTCCCACGTCGGGCAGGACCTCGCAGGCCGTCGCCGAGAGCCCCCGGCCCTTGCTGGCCAGCACGTAGTCGATGCGCCATCCCTCGTTCTTCTGCCGCATGTTGCGCCAGGGTGGCCACCACGTGAACATCGTGTCCGAGTCGGGGTGCAGGTCGCGGGCGACGTCGGCCAGATCGCACGCCAGGATGCGTTCGAAGAGCTCGCGCTCGTCGCGACGCTGACCGATGGCGCCGGCCTTGCGCTCGCTGGGGTACACGTCGCGGTCGGTCCGGGCGACGTTCATGTCGCCGCAGAGCACGAGGCGCGCGCCGGCGGCGTGGGCGCCGTCGACGTAGGCGCGCATCGCCTCGAGGAACTTCAGCTTCGCGGGGAAGTCCTTGCCGCCGTTGGGGACGTAGATGCTGGCGACGACGAGGCCGTCGTCCGTCTTCGCGTGCACGACGCGGCACTCGACGTCGAAGCTCGGGTGGCTGAACTGCGGCTTGGTCGCGAAGCGCTCTTTGCGGAAGTGCAGCGACACGCCGCTGTAACCCTTGGGACCGCCGTGCCAGTAGTTCCAGTATTCGGGGAGCAGGGTGAGCGTCTCGCCGAGCTGCTCGGGCGTGGCCTTGATCTCCTGGAGACACACGACGTCCGGCGCGTCGCGGCGGACCCACTCGACGAGCTGGGCCTCGCGCGCGCGGAAGCCGTTGACGTTCCAGGTGGCGATCCTCACGGTGTGCGGGCCTTCGGCATCGTGATCTCCGGCGGGCGAACGTAGAACGGCTCGAGGGCATCGGCATCCTCGGCCGCGCGCGAGGCGGCGATGCGGCCGACGGCGGAGGCACGCGGCAGGTCGTGCGGCGGATCAAGCTGGATCACGACGCGGGGGCCGAGGATCGACCAGTCGACGGCGCTCGCGGCCTCGCCGACCACGACCAGCGACCCCGACCCCGACCCCGACCCCGATTCCGCGACCGCGACCGCGACCGCGACCCGATCGAGAGGCAGATGCGTCGGCGCGAGGAGCATGTTGGCGCCACGTCGCGCCTGCAAGTAGAGCTCCCCCTTGCCGGCGAAGACCGTGCTCACCACGAGCTCACCGCCCTCGCCGAGCCCCTCGGCGACTGCATCGAGCGAGCTGACGCCCACTAGCTCCGCTCCCGTGGCGAGCGCGATGCCCTTGGCCGTGGCCACCGCGATGCGAACGCCCGTGAAGCTGCCGGGGCCGATGCCGACCCCCCAGCGCGCGACGTCGGCGGCGCGCCACCCGACGCGATCGAAGAGGGCGCTCACCATCGGCATGAGCGACTCGCCGTGCGCGTTCGACACGCGCTGCGACTCCTCGGCGACGAGCACGCCGTCCTCGAAGAGGGCGACCGACCCGAGCGCCGTCGACGTGTCGATGGCCGCGAGACGCATCGCGGCCCTCAGGACTGCCCGCGCAGGTGCGCGAGCAGCGTGCGGATGATGCCGCGCGCGATCTCGGGATACTCGTCGAGCAGCACGTCGAACTCGGCCCGCGGGATGCGGAGCACGCGCGCCCGCGTCGCCGCCTCGACCGAGGCCGATCGCGCGCCACCGTCGAGGAGCGCCATCTCGCCAAAGACCGCGCCGCGCGTGACCTCCTTCAGCTTGCGACCGTCCTGCTTCACCTCGAGCGTTCCGCTCTCGACGACGTACACCGCGTCCCCAGGATCGCCCTGCCGCACGGCGGGCTGTCCGGGCTCGAGGTCGACGACGGTCGCGATCTGGCCCACGGGGTAGAGGTCCTCGCTCGTCATCCCGGCGAAGAGGGACGACTCCCCGAGCACCACGAGCTTGTCGAGCAGAGCGACCAACGGCGGCGAGGATAGCGCGCCGCGATCGTAGCTCGCGCACGTCTCGAGCCAGGCGTCGAAGGTCTCGCCGTTCGCGCTCCCGGACGCGGCGGGCGCCGACCGGATCTCCTCCGCCTCGAGCATCGAGAGCGTGCGCCTGGCGAACGTCCGGGGCAGCACCTCCTCGAGCAGCTCGAGGGCGTCGGCACGGGCCCGGCGGTCGCGCGCCAGGGCCGCACGCGCCTTGCCGATGCGCCCCCTGTCGCCGAGCATCGACGCGAGGTCGAGCGCCTGTTCGGCGCACGATGCGACGCGCAGCCGGAGCTCACGCTGGAGGACGCGCGAGCGACTCGACGCAGGCAGGCGCCGGGCGAGCGTCTCGCCGGCCTCCAGCGTGGCGTCGACGGCCGCGTCGACGAGGGCGGTGTCCAGGGCCGGGCCCCACTCGTCCGGCAGCACCGAGAGCGCGCGCGACGCGGCGGCGCGGGCCCGGTGATCGAGGTCGCGCCAGCGCTCGAGGATCGACCGGCACGCGCTCGGACCCAGGCGCGCGAGCACGCGAGCGGCCCTCGACCGAGAGCGAGGACGGAGCTGGAGCAGCGGCTCGATGGCCACGTCGCCCGCGAGCACCAGGGCGCGCCCCGCGGGGCCGAAGTGCGGTCCGCGGTCGAGGTGCTCGACGAGCCGGCGGACGTTGCGGCGCGCGTCGAGCCTTACCGCCGCCGTCGCCGCGGCCGCGAAGACGTGGACGTCGGCCGACGCGAGGCCCTCGTCGATGGCGGCGCGCAGGCGCTCGCGTCCTTCGAGCCCGCTGGCGGCCGCCTCTATGGAGAGTGCGTCGAAGCGTAGGGCAGCCCCCTCCGCACCGCTCGGCGCGGTCGACTCCAGAATGTGCCGGATGCGCGCCCGATCGATCGCCACCCCGGCGCGGCGCGCCGCCGCGAGGACCTGGCGCTCGATCGCCGGGTCCGCGGACGGAGGCATCGCCAGGAGCGCGCCGACGTCGTCGCGCGTCGCGGCCTCCCCGAGCAGCGAGAGAACCTGCACGGCCCGAGCGAGGTCCGCGCGCGCCGCCGCGTCCCGGAGCATGCCCCGGAGCCCTTCGTGCATCGCGGCAGCTTGGGCCGGAGGCACGTCGAGCGAGAGCCGACCCTCGCCCAGCGACCGCGCGAGCGCCTGGGTGTATGCGCCGCGCGCGAAGAGGAGCACGCCGAACGCGCCGGCGGCCGCCATGAGGAGCATCGCGGCGATCGCCGCCGGCGGCGCACCGCCTGCTCCGAACGCGCCGAGCGCCGCTCCCGCGAGCACGCCTCCGAGGGGCACCGCGACGCCTCGCACGAGCAGGCTGGCGCGCGCCCGGGAGGCCGGCGCCAGTGGCGCAATGAGCACCGCGCGCATCGGGGTCACGATGCTGAACCTCGCCAGCGATTCGCCGAGCTTCCCCGCCGTGGCCGTGGCGACGCGCGGAGCCACGGCGAAGAGCGGCGCGGCGAGGGCCGCGAACGTCGGGTAGAGCTGCAGCGTCGTCCGCACTCCCAGGCGTGCGCCGAGCCTGGCGGTCACGAAGAGCTGCGTCACGATGACGCCGGCGCTGAGCGCCGCCTCGAAGACACCGACGTACGCGGCCATCTCGTCGCGCGCGAAGGCGGCCTTCAGCGTCGCCTTGAACGCGAAGTCGGCTACGCTGTTGGTCGCCGCGACGAGCAGCGCGAGGGCGACCGCCACCCGCACGATGGGCAGCGTGCGAAGCTCGCGGAGCGCCGCCCGCGCGCCCCCGGACGCGACGGGGCCCGCATCCGCCTCGTGAGCCTCCGTCGCGGGCGTTCCCAGGCGAGACACCACCGCCGCCACGACGAGGAGCGCCCCGGCGATCCAGAGGAGGTTCGGCGCTCCGAGACTCACCGAGAGCGAGCGCGCGACGGCGCCGGCGATCATCCCCCCGATCGACGAGCAGGCGGCGACGAGCGGCACGAGGCGCTTGCCCTGCCGCGCCGGGAACGCCTCGGTCGACACGCTCACCGCCTCGGACGCCGCCACCGGCACGACCAGAAGCGCGGCGCACGCGCCGTAGACGAGCGACGGCGAGGTAGCGCGCAGCACGAGCGCGAGCGCCCCCGTGATCAGCCCCACGACGCCGAGCGCCGCCCCCCGAAGCGGCCCCGGGTGCGCCCACCGCGCGACGGCGCCGTAGCCGAGCGTGAGCACGACGCGCGCCACCGACGCGACCACGATGAACCCCGAGAGCTGCCCGAGGTCGAACGCCGTGACGAACACCGTGTCCGAGGCGATGACCGCCAGGACCTGCGCGGCCACGACGAGCAGGGCGACGACCATCGCGGGAGCCACGAGGCGCCCTTCCCCCTGACGTACGTCGAAGACCCTCTGGAGCACGCGAGCGCCGGATCGTAGTCTAGGCGGCTGCCCGTGGCCCGATCGCCCGCGACGACGACCCGCACGATGGTGGTGGGCGCGATCGCGGCCGGCATCCTCGCCGCGGCCCCGAGCGTCGCCCGCGCCCAGGAGATGAGCATGGGCCCTCCGCGCGAGCCGCTCGTGATCACCCCGCGCGTGGGGATCGAGACGGGCTGGACGCGCTTCGACCTCAACGGCAGCCGCGGGGATGCCTACGGCGTGACGGCACGCTTGGACGTGCGCGCGAGCCGCATCGTGGGACTACGCCTGCTGCTCCCCGTGTACGCGCTCGACCTCGACGGCCGGAGCACGCAGGTGGGTCTGGGAGACGCCGAGCTGCGGGTGCGCATCCTGGTGCTCGACGATCACGACTGGCGCATGTACGTCGGCCTCTCCGACCAGCTCCCGACGGGGAACAATGGAATCGGCCTGGGCCAGGGCGGCACGCAGCTGAGCCCCTTCGTCACGGCCGGCTGGAGGAACGGCGGGCTCGTCCTGTACGGCACGCTCGCCGACGTGGTCGCGCTGCACTCGCAGGGCAATCCGCCGGCCTTCGACTACGTCGACCCGAGCAGCGATCACGAGGCGCGCTACTCGCTGGGCGCCATCTTCGACGCCTTCGGTCCCGTCTACGCGAACGCCGCGCTCACCGGGGTCACGGTGCTCACGCCGACGGACGCGGGCAGCACGTTCGTCTACGGCGGCGTCGCCATCGGCCTGCTGCTCGGCGAGTACTGGAAGCTCGTGGCGAGCGCGCAGCTCCCGATCGCCGGCGAGCACCGGTTCGAGTCGAAGGTCGGCCTGAACCTCTACTTCTACTTCTGATCCTCCCACTGCACGGAGAAGAGCTGGAGCGGCTGCTCCTTGCCTTTCACCGTCGCGGCGGGCAGCGGCACGAGAGGCCAGGGCGTCTTGCGCAATCGCGAGCGCGTCGCTTCGGTGACGACGATCTGCCCCGGTGCGGCGACGCCGCAGACACGGCTCGCGACGTTGGTCGCGTCGCCGATGGTCGCGTACTGGAGATACCGGTCCGACCCGATGTTGCCTGCCGCGACCCGCCCCGTGTTGATGCCGATGTGGATGCGGATGGCCGCCCGGCCGGCGGCAGCCCACCGCGCGTTGAGGTCCGCGAGGCCGCGATGCATCTCGACGGCGGCGCGCACGGCGTCGTCCACGTCGTCGGCTCCTGCAAAGGGCGCGCCCCAGACGGCCATGAGCGCATCGCCGATGTACTTCTCGAGCGTTCCGCCGTTGCGGAAGACGACGTCGGCCATGTGCGGGAAGTACTCGTTGAGCATGTCGACGACGGCGCGCGGCTCCATGCGCGCCGACATCGCGGTGAAGTCGCTCACGTCCGCGAAGAGCGCCGTCACCTCGGTCTCGATGACGTCGAGCGATGCCCCACCCACCTCGGTCAGCTTCTTGATGGTCGCCGGCGCGAAGAAGCGCGTCAGCGTGCTGCGCACGACCGCCTCCTGCTCGAGGCGCTTCCACAGCAGCGAGTTCTCGATGGCCACGGCCGCTTGCCCCGCGAACGCGCCGAGGAAGTCCAGATCATCGGCGGCGAACCGGTTCGGGGTCGTCAGGTTGTCGACGTAGAGCACGCCGAGCAGCCGGTCCTTCGCACGCAGCGGGGCGCACATCGACGAGCAGATGGACTGCGACAGGATCGACTCGGCCGCGCCGACGCGCGCGTCGAGCTTGGCATCGGCGAAGAGGGCAGCCACGCCGTTGTCGCGCACCCAGCGCACGATGTGCTCGCTGTAGAAGCGGCCCGGCTCACCGCCGCGCGCCGACTTGAGCACGCGCGGCACGAGCTCGCCTGCGTCGTCCATCATGAGCAGAGCGACGCGGTCCACGTCCATGATTCGCAGGAGCAGGTCGAGGATCTCGCGGAGCAAGTCGTCGAGCTCGTGCGGCGCCGAGAGCAGCTGTCCGACCTTGAGCAGCACCTGCAGCCGATCCTGGGCGCGCGTCGCCGTCGCGGGCGGGCGCGCGCCGATGATCTCGTCGATCGAGAGCTGCGTCGCATCGCGCTTCGAGTCGGCGATGCTGCTCGGCATCCAGGCCGCGCCGCTCGACTTGGAGCCGTCGCGGAGCTCGAGGGGCACGTCGCCGCAGCGAATGGCGTCCCCGGGGCGCACCTCGGCGCGCGTCACCCGCGAGCCGTTCACGAACGTGCCGTTCTTGCTGTCGAGATCCACGATGACGGTGCCCGTCCCGTCGTGCTCGAGGCGCGCGTGCTGGCGCGAGAGGCTCTTGTGCAGCACGAACACGTCGTTGTCCTTCGTGCGACCGATGGTGGTCGCTCCGACGCGCACCTCGACGGCGCGCTCGTCGTCCTGACCCGGGTTGGCGACGAGCCGCAGCATCCGCGCGCGCCCTTCTCAGATCTGCGCGAAGCGGCCGCTCCGGAACGCCGCCTCGAGGAGCTGGTCGACGCGGACGATGAGCTCCTTGGCGCGCGGGTCGGTCGACGATGCGAGCGCCGCCTTGATCTCGCTGAGCACCTTGAGCTGGCTGAAGAGCTGCACGTCGCTGAGGCCCCCGGCGCCCGTCAGGACCTGGCGCACGCGATCGATCTCGGCGCCGAGCGCCTCGATGCCCACGCCTGCGGCGCCGACGCGGCGCGTGTCGGGGTGCTCGCGGTAGTGCGCCTCGAGGACCGGCGTGACGATGGCCTCGAGGATCTGCGCCTGGTCCTCGTTGTTCCACACGTGCTTGAGCACGAAGAAGTCGCTCGCGTCGGGCAGCGGCCGGCCGTCGAGGTACGCGCTCGCCGCGAACAGCTTGAGGATCTTCACCACGCGCCGGTCGCTCAGGCTCACGCCCTCGGCGCGGATCTGGAACACGATGCCCTTGTACTGGGAGAAGAAGTCCTCCCCGAAGCGCGTCCGCTGCAGCAGCCCCCGCTGGAGCTCGGCGAGCTCGCGCGCCGCGACGAGCGGCTGCACGGGCGCGTCGGTCATCTGCAGCACCTCGTGCTCGAGGCCTTTTTGCAGCAGGTCCTGGAAGTGGTACGCGTCGAGGTTGTCGTTGCGGATGCGCAGGATGAACCGGTCGTAGATCGCCGTGAGCGTCTCGTCGGTCGGTACCTCGTTCGACGCGCCGAACGCGCTGAGCAGCGGGCACTTGATGACCTGACCGCCGCTCGTGTAGCGCCGCTCGTTGAGCAGCGTGAGGAGCGCGTTGAGGATCGCCGAGTTGCTCTTGAACACCTCGTCGAGGAAGACGACCTCGGCGTCCGGGAGCATCCCCTCGGTGCGCCGCTCGTAGCGGCCCTCGCGGAAGGCCACGATGTCGACGGGGCCGAAGATCTCGTTCGGCTCGGTGAAGCGCGTGAGCAGGTACTCGAAGTACCGGGCGTGCATCAGGCGGGCGAAAGTGCGGATGAGCGCCGACTTCGCCGTTCCGGGCGGACCGATGAGCACCGCGTGCTCGCCGGCGATGGCCGCGACGAGCAGCAGGCGGATGACCTCGTCCTTGCCGAGATAGCGATCCTGCAGCGACCTCGCGAGACGCCCGAGCCGCGCGGGCAGCGTGTCCTCGTGTGCGGCCTGGGGAATCGCGGCCATCCTCGGCCGAGGCTAGCACGCGACGCCGGACCGATTGCGTGCCCTCAGGGTGCGCAGGTGCTCGCGGGGATCGGACGCCACACCGGCGTCAGGCTCTGGAGGTAGGCGGCGATCGAGAGCGCCTCGGTCGGGCTCATGCCTGCATCGGCGTAGGTGGGCATGGAGGGACAGAGGGTTCCGCCATCCACGCCCTGCCGCGCCAGGATGGCCAGCGCGATCGATCCCGCATCCCATGCGTCCATGCCCGTGTCTGGATCCGGCGTCAGGTTCGACCCGTAGGCGTGCGAGCCGTGGACCGGCGCGGTCTGTCCCGACAGGACGCCGTCGGCAGGATTCGGCGACTGGTGGCACTCCCCGCACTGCCGCGTCTGCACCGCGAGCATCCCCTGCCCCGCAGGCGAGTCGGTGTCGACGTCCGGCGCCGCGCCCGCGTCGTCCGAACCCTGTCCTTCTTTGATACGGAGGCACCCCGCCAGCAAGACGCATGCGGCGAGAGCGAAGAAGCGATGCCCCGTCATGGCACCTTCACCCGCGCCATCTCGGTCGTCGGTGCGGCGCCGGCGTCCTTTCCGGTCGCATCGCGGAAGTAAGTCGTGCGCACGTTGCGGTAGTAGAGCACCGCATCGAGCTGCGCGGCGGTCGGCGGGAGCGCGGCAGGCAGGGTCACGAAGAGCGTCTGCGACGCGCCGGACGGCACGCGCACGTCGTACGGAATGCGCGTCGCGGCGCTCAGCTCGTGCTGGAGCAGGATGCCTCCATCCGCCTGCGCGATGTCGGTCCCGAGCCGCGCGGCGCCGGGGGGCAATGCGGCGGCGGAGGGACCAGGCCCGCCGTACTCGCCGACCATGTTCCCGTTCGCGTCGAGCGCCTGCACCTCGACCCAGGGCTCCCGGATGTCGGTCACGCCCGTCGGGAACGAATGACCGGCTCCCCCGTTCGCGATCGTCACGAGCACCCCGCCCTCGATGCGCTGTGCGGCGAGCGTCACGACGTGCGTGAGGTTCTGCAGCTGCGCCGCGGTGAGATCCGCATCCGGTTGGTCGAACGTCTTGGACAGGTAGACGTTGCCGCCGGGGAACCTGTGATCGAACACGCCGGACTGCCCCATCTGCGGCATGTGGCAGTCGACGCACCGGGTGGACGGCGCGTAGGGGCTGGCGTGGTACTCGGACAGCGTGCCGATCGCCATGAGCCCGCTGCCGGGCACGAACTGCGAGTGGCACCCGCCGCAGAACTCGGGCTGCGTCAGGGTCGCGAGCGACGCCTTCGCCCACGCGGCGTGGTCCTGCGTCCAGTCGTGCGTTGTCGCCTGCAGGTCTCCGTTGCCGCCCGCGCGGATCTCGCGCGTGACGTCGTGGCAGCCGAGGCACGTGACGCCGCGCCCGGAGCCCGGCCCGGCGTCCGACTGCAGGGTGAAGTTGCCGCCACGCGCGGCGACGGGGTCGTGGCAGCCCGCGCAGAGCTGCGTGTAGTGGAATCCCGGGCCGGCATCGACGCCCGCGTCGCCGCCGACGATCTGCCGCTCCCTCCCGACGCAGTAGAGCATCATCGGGTCCTGCGCAGCGTGCGCGTGAACGCTCTGGCTCCAGGCCGAGTATTCCTGCGCGTGGCACTGGCCGCACCACTCGCCGTCGTAGCTCGTGTTCGGCGCACCCCCGGCGTTGAGCAGCCAGGTCGGCTGCGCCGGGAGATCACGCGCGATGACGGTCGCGAGCCCCTTTGCCATCGTGACGTCGATCGAAACGTCTCCCGATGGCGGATTGGACGGATCGATGCTGGCCGACGTCGTGCCACGGAGATCGGCGAGCCCGCCCTGATCGCGCAGCGCGACGAGGACGTCGTGCGCGGCATTCACGTCGAAGGCGGCGGATCGCGAGTCGTACACCGCGGTCGAGAAGTTGTCGTTCAGCCCGATGTGGCCGATCTCGGCGTCGAGGGCGGGATTCGCGGGCGGGAGGAGCGCCTCGAACAGGCGCTGGTTGGTGGAGACGAATCCGTCGAGGTGACAGCCGGCGCAGGACATCCAGCCATTGCCCGTCGTGGGCACGGGAGTGCCTCGCGCGGGGCCCTCCGTGCGCAGCATTCCCTTGTTCGGGTTGGCGCTGAAGAAGAACGTGAGCCCCGCACGGAGCTGCATGTCCACGGTGTCCTTCGCGATCGGGATCGCCGCTCCGAGCTCGGTCGTGCTCCGCGTCGGGTCCCCGTGTGCGGTGTCGAACGTGAGCAGCGTCTTCGACTGATCGCAGACGACGAAGATCCGGTCGCCCTTGTCGTCGAGCGTCATGCCGGCCGGATGGTCGCAGTTCCACTGATGCAGATTGCGGATCGCGTCGATGGCCGTGCCGTGATCGACGTCGAACCAGAGCAGGTCCTCGCTGCCGCAGGCGAGCGCCCATGCCTCGTCGCCGCTCGGGTGCATCGCGACGGCGCAGAACTGGGAGAAGATGGCGGGCTGGCCGTCCGTGTCCTGGATGTCGATCGCGTCGAAGAGGTTCTTGCGTCCGGCGATCGTTCCGTCGGGGGAGTTGGGGTCCGTCTGCTGCTCGATGCGCGCGGCCAGATCGAAGACGCTGATGGACGGAAAGAGCGTCTCGTCGAACACGAACGGGTGCGTCGAGGCGAGCAGCTCGTGCGGCGTCCACGCGCGCTGCCCGTCCGCGGTGACCGCGACCGTCTCGAAGCCGAGCGGCTTCCCGTTCGGCGTCTTGGGATCCGAGAAGGGCTCGTCGGCGAGCAGCACGTCGGCCGCCACGGAGCGGTCGTGCAGGTCGACGATCGTCAGGTCCGGGTCGATGCGGTGGCTCACGTAGAGCTCGCGCCGTGTGGCCGAGACGCTGACGCCCGAGGGGATGCGACCCACGGGGATCGCCTCCACGACGGACGGCACGGTGCGATCGATCACGTCGACGACTCCCGCGTCCTCCTCCACCACGTAGAGCCAGCGCGGGTTCGCCGAATCCCACACGCAGGCGCGCGGGTGGGCGCCGACCGGCAGCGTCGCGCGCACCAGCCGCGTCCGCGCGTCGACGAACGTCACGGAGGAACCGGATCGATCGACCGCGGCCACCCAGGCGCCGTCCGGGCTGATCGCGATCGACCGCACGTCGTGCCCCACGTGGATCTCCTGCACGAGCTTGCGGGCGGCGGGATCGACGAAGCTGATGGTGCCGACGTCCCCGTTCGCGGTCCACACGCCCCCGCTGATCGGGTCGAACGCGACGGGGGCCGACGACGCGTTCACGCGCAGCGCCGGCGCCACGACGTCCGGCGGCGTGCCCTCGAGCTGCCCCGCGTCGGGCGGTCCCCCGTCGTCCGTCGTGGCCTGCGGGAAGCTCTCGCTGCAGGCCGAGACGGCGGCCGCCGAGCACACGGCTACGGCGAGGAAGCCCAAGAAGAGAAGCGGCGCCCGGCGCAAGACGCGTCCATTGTAGTCCCGCACGCGCCGAGCGAGTCAGACGGTGCGCACGGGCGTGCGCGGGAAACCCTCGTCGCGGCTGACCTCGCCCTCGACTGCCAACATGGTTGCGAGCACCTCGTGATCTCGCCAGGGCCGTCCGGCGATCTGGACGCCCACCGGAAGCCCGGAGCTGCGTGCGTCGATGCTCGCCGCACGACGCTCGAGAACGTCGGCATCCCGCGGTCTTTCCGTCTCCTCCTCACGCACGCGGGTCACCGGCACGACACCCGCGGGCATCTGGGTGGCGTTGAAGAGGATCGAGTAGCTCGAGGCGAGCGTGAGGTTCTTCGAGCCGCCGTGCGGCAGCGCCGGCGTGGCGAACGGAGGACAGAGCAGCACGTCGACCTCGGCGCGGTCCATCGCGTCCAGGAGCCGCGTGCGGTACGAGCGCAGCTCGTCGGTCAGCCGCCACAGCTCGCTCACGCTCTTCCTTCCGAGCGATTCGAGCATGAGCGCGACGTTGCGCTGGAGGGCGAGGCGCGCCGCCAGGGCCAGCGCGCGGCGCGCCCGGTCGGGAACGGCGGACATGCGGCGCAGGGGCTGCAGCACGGGGTCCACGTCTCCTCCACGCAGGGCTGCGACGAGACCGGCGCCCCCGTCGGCGCTGAGCGCGCCCAGGTAGGCGGCGAGCATGCCGCGGACGTCGGGAGGCTCGAAGGTCTCGACCCTGGCTCCGCGGGACTTCAGCGCCTGCGCCGCGCGTTCGACCGCACGTGCGATCGAGCGCGACGCCGCCATCACGCCGTCGTCCACGTAGACGCCGACGCGCAGCCGATCGATGCGCACCGACTCGGGCGTGTCGCTCGGCGCCGGCGGCACGCGCGGATCGAGCGCAGCGAGGCGCTTCGGATCCAGCGCGCGGAAGAAGAGCGCGAGATCGCCCACGGTGCGCGCGAGCGGCCCGCCCATGCCACGCACCGTCTCCTGCCCCGCGAGTACCGTGCGGTACCCCTTCATCGGGAGGCGATCGAGCGTCGGCTTGAGCCCGACCACGCCGCAGAAGTGCGCCGGCGTCCGGATGCTCCCCCCGATGTCGGTGCCGATGCCGAGCGGCGACATGCCCGCGGCGACCGCTGCGCCCTCGCCGCCGGAGGATCCACCCGGAGAGTGCGCCAGCGACCACGGGTTCGCCGTCTGACCGAAGAGCGGGTTGCGCGCCTCGACGTAGAGCATCGTCTGCGACAGGTTGGTGCGCCCGAGCAGCACCGCGCCTGCGTCGCGCAGCATCGTGAGCATCGCCGAGTCGGCGGCCGCGATCCTGCCACGCCACGCCGGAAGCCCGAGCGTCGTCGCCCGCCCCTTCACGTCGAAGCACTCCTTGAGCGATACCGGAACGCCGTCGAGCGGACCGCGCGCCGATCCGCTGGCGCGCCGTGCATCGGACGCCGCGGCGTCGGCGAGCGCCTGCTCGCGCAACACCTCCGTGAACGCGTGGATGCGTCCGTCGAGGCGATCGATGCGATCCAGGTGCGCTCGCACGACGTCGACCGACGAGAGCTCTCGGCGACCGAGCAGACGCGCGAGTTCGGCCGCCGACAGCTCCCAGGGGTTCATGCGCGGGCGTATGGTAGCCTCAGTCTCGCCAGATGAACTCGAGGTCGGGGTCGACGCGTCTCGCGATCGTCGATAAGTCGCTCGCCGATACGGTCGAGCGGCTCAACGAGCTGCCCCCGGGTCCGCGCGTGCGCGAATTGCGGGCGAAGGCCGAGGGGTTCCAGCGGGCACTGCGCACCTGGTCGGTGAGCCCCCCGACCGAGGAGCAGCGCGCCGCACTCCTCAAGCTGGTTCTCGACCTGAACGTCGAGGTCATGGCCCTCGGCCGTGGGGATCCCAAGCCCTGAGCGACCCTGGATCGCCGGACCCACAGGCTCCCACCCGTTCGGCCCCCCGCCATCGCGCAACCTCTCGGAATCCTTCGAGGCGCACATTGTAGCGACGCCGGCACGCCGTCTGCTGAAGGGGCGCCTCACACGATTCGAGCGAGGGAGCCCATGGATTCACGCCGCGCGTACCTGAAGGATCTTGCGTCCCGTTCCGCCCGCGCCTGGGGCAACGCGCCATTGCCCCCGGCCTTCGCGGGCGAGACGCGCATCGAGACGCGCAACACGACCTACCAGCTCCGCGACGGCATCTGCTACGCCGTCCACCGCAACGAGGACGCGGGCCAGGCTCGCGCGCATCCCTCGGCCTTCGTGGGCATGCGCATCGTCGGATGGCTGATGCGCGAGGACCCGCGCTCCGGCATCTCGCTCGAGTGGCGGCCCGGCGCCTACGCGGTCCTCTGGCGGCCGCGAGCCGACTCGACGGAGCACTCGGCCGTCGCGCTCACGTCGTCGAGCTCGGCGTTCCGGGTCGTGGCGCGCACGGTGCCGCCGCCGCTCCCGCAGCCGTCGCGCCCCTCGTCGCCGCCTCCCCTTCCGGTTCGCGTGCCGCAGCCGCCCCTCGTCGCGCGGCCGCCGACTCCTCCGTCGTTCGCCCCGCCGCCGCCGCCCTCGACGACGCGCATGCACCCGTCTGTCGTTCCGCAACCGCCGGACACGCCGACGCCGCTGCGGCGCACCTCGTCGATCCCGCCGCCGCTGCCGTCTCCGCGTTCGAACCGGGCCGCCGTACGGCCGCTGCCCCAGCGGGTGCCGGCGATCAGTTCGTGACGGCTTGCGCGGCGGCGACGAGCGCGGCGTAGGGTCGCTTGTCGTGACGCCGGGGGAGCGCGAGCGCGATCGAGCCGAGCTTGCGGTCGTCCTGCCACGCGGCATCGACGCTCACCAGCAGCGCATCGTGCGGCGCGGTGGCGTCCTCTTGCGCCCACACGGGCGCGATCGTCGTGCGGATGTGCGACCAGAGGCGGAGTGACGCGGGGCTCACCCTTACGGCAGCCGAGCGCGCGCCGCCACGCTCGAGCGGCATGCTCAGCCTCGTGAAGGGCCCCGTGTTCGAGAGCGCGATCGGCGCCGATGCGTCGCCGGCTGCCGAGACCAGCACACCCCGGGGGAGGAACACGAAGAGCATCTCGTCGTCGTCGGCGCGGCGCACGCGAAGGCCGTAGACGAAGCCGGGGACAATCGCAGCAGCTCGCGCCTGCACCGAGACGCGCGGGCGGGCGTCGCAGCTGGCGAGGTCGAAGTCGCCGTCGCCCATCTCGACGTCGACGCCTGCGTCGGTCCAGTGTCGGGGGGCGAGCCCCGCCCAGCGTGCGGGAAAGGAGCCCGTGTGTCCCGGTCCGCAGTCGGGCGGCGCGCCCTCGAAGAAGGAGCCGCCGGTGAAGGCGCTGAACTCCGTCCCGCCACGGGTGTTCTCGACGACGACCTCGGCGAACAGCCGCGAGCGAAGCCAGAGCCGGAAGCCATTTCCTCTCGCGTGCAGCGCGAAGCCGGCGGTCGCGCGTGGCTCGCCCCACGTCGCGACGGGAAGCGCATCCGGGTCGAAGCGGATGGGTGCGGCGAGCGCCTCGGGACGCGCGTCTCCGTCGGCGCGGAATCCGTCGAGCCCCGTCTCCCCGTGCGTGCGCGGAGGCTCGGGCGCGGGATCTTCGGCGCGGGCGACGCGCTCGGGCAACGGCGCGCTCGCGAGCACCGCGAGCGCGAGCGCCGCCGCGACCTTTCTCACAGCGACCTCAGATACGTGGCGAGTGCGGCCCGGTCCTGCACCGAGAGCTGGTCGGCGTGTCCCATCTTGCTCGCCGGATCCTCGAGGAGCGCCTCCAGCGTCGGGTACCTGCCGTCGTGGAAGTACGGCGCCGTGCCGCGGATGAACCGGAGCGACGGCGTGTCGAAGCCGAGCCCCGGCACCGAGTCGCCCGTGCGCATCGTGAAGAGGTGCACCGTGGCGTCGGTCGACGTGCCGCCCATGTGGCAAGTCGAGCACCCCTGCGCCGGATCGTAGAAGAGCTCTTGCCCGTGCTGGGCGAGGGCGCTGCCGGCCGTGCCCTGCGGCGGCGCCGGCATCGCGAGGAGGAACTGCGCCATGTCCGCGAGCTCCTGCGGGCCGAGGCCGCGACCGCCGAGGCGCGTGACGGTGTTGCCCACGTAGTCGGCGATGCTTGGCTTGTCTCCCTCCCAGCCGTAAGGCGCGGTGTCGGCCAGGCGTCCGGCGAGCATGGGGGTCTGCCGCGGGCCCATGGGGGTGCTCCACGTGATCGCGTCGTCACGTCCGTCGATGTGACAGCTCGAGCACGCGACGCCGTCGTTGGAGATGCGGACGTCGTCGGTCCGGTAGAAGAGGAGGCGACCGCGGGCCGCCGCCGCCAGCGCGGGGTCCGGGTGATAGTCGAGCGCGATCGTCGGCCGATCCGCGCGCGGATGGTCCAGGTCGATCACCGTCACAGCCGCGCCCATCTGCGAGAAGACGACGGCGCGTCCCGATTCGTCGTCGACCGCGACGCCCTCGGGACCGGGAGGCACGTCCCAGCGTCGACGCTCGGCGCGGAAGGGATCCACCGCGAGCGCGTCGAGATCGAGCAGCGCGTCGATGCCGTAGCAAGCGACGAGGAGCGTGGCGCTCTTGGCGCGCACGGCAGCGGCGCGCGGCAGGAGACACTCGCGGGCGAGCGCCGCCTCGCTCACCCCGAGCAGGTAGCGGCTGAGCGGCTGGCGCGTCGCCGGATCCACCGTGCTGACGACCGGCGCTTCCTTCGGCACGCCGTCGAACGGAGGGCCGTAGTAGACGGCGGTCGGCCGCTCGAGATCCCCCGAGTCGACGCTCACCATGGGAGCCAGAACGCGCGACGGGCCATCGTGGCCATCTGCGCCCGCGGGGAGCGCCACCTTGGCGAGCGCGTATCCCTGCCCTCCCGTGCGAAGGGCCATCTCGTCCTTGAGCTGCGCGCGCGGCGTCGCCTTGTGCACCGACAGGTCGATCACCGTGGGGGCGTCGGACTTGCCGAGATCGATGGCGCTCATCTGCGCTCCCACGAGGTGGCTCACGAAGGCGACGCCGTCGTCGCTCACCAGCACGCTGCGCGGATCGCGCGGGACGGCGAGCACGCGCTGGGGGACGAAGGCCGCTGCGTCGAACACCGTGACGGCGCCGGCCCACGCACTCGTGACGACGAGCTTGGCGTCGTCCGGCGACAGCGCGAGACCCCAGGGCTCGACCGGCACCTCGCGCGTGCAGAGCGGGGCGAGAGGCGCCGACGGATCCGCGCCCGGCTCGAGGACCACGAGATTCGTCGAATCCGAGAGCGTCGCCACCAGGCGCCCATCCGGCATGAGCAAGAGCTGCCGCGGCGTGCCCTCGAGGCGGGTGCGCGCCGTCTCGCGGCGGTCGTCGACCGACACGGTGTGGACCGAGCGACTGTCGGCGTCGGCGACGTACGCCAGCAACTTGCCGCCTCCGGTCCTCGCCAGGGCGACGGCGCCTCCCTGACGTGCCGAGGGCAATCGCTGGGGCAGCGCGTGCGCCGCGCGACGCGCGCAGGACGCGAGGCTCGGCTCCACGGCGGCTGGGACGAGGGCGACGGACTTGGGCGGCGTCGGGACGGGCGCACCCCTCCCGCACGCGACGCAAACGAGACCGACGCCTGCGCTTGCGCAGGCGAGCACGAGGCGGCGCATGACTTCCTCCGCTGGGGATCGACAACGCGTCGACCCGTTTGTTTCATCGACCCGCGGCCGGGGCCCTTCTTGGGTTACCCTTCGGGCCCATGCGCTCCCTCCTCGTCCCCGTTGCGGCCGCATCGCTCCTGACCGCCGCCTGCGTCCCCCAGGGCAAGTACGACGACGCCTTGAAGAGCGCGAACGACGCGAAAGCGGCGCTCGACGAGACCCAGAAGAAGCTCGCCGCCGACGACGCTCAGATCGCGCAGCTCCAGAGCGACCTCTCGGCGTGCACCGGCAAGCCGCCGCCCCCGGACAAGTCCGGCGAGCTCCAGGCGCAGCTCGACGAGCTGCGCAAGCAGAAGGCCGCAGCCGACGCGCGAGCGGCCCTCTTCAACGACTTCCTCACGAAGTTCAAGAAGATGATCGACGCGGGCCAGGTGCGCATCAGCGTCCGGCACGGGCGCATCGTGCTGTCCTTGCACAACGACGTCCTCTTCGACGAGGGCAAGACCGATCTCAAGCCGGACGGCAAGAAGGCGCTCGCCGAGATCGGGCAGACCCTCAAGACCGTGAGCGCGCGGAGCTTCCAGGTCGCCGGGCACACGGACAACCTGCCCATCAAGAACAAGGACTTCGCGTCCAACTGGGAGCTCTCCACGGCACGCGCCGTCGTCGTCGTGAAGTTCCTCGCGGCGCAGGGCGTGAGCTCCGGCGTGCTGAGCGCGGCCGGCTACGGCGAGTTCGATCCCGTGGCCTCCAACGCGGACGCGAACGGCCGGTCGAAGAACCGCCGCATCGAGATCTCGCTCGTCCCGAACATGTCCGAGCTCATCTCCTTCCCGGGCCTCAAGGATGACGCGGCCGGTGGCGCGGCCGGCGGCACCGGCGGGAGCTGATCGAGAGGGGCCCCCCCCGTCCCTCCTCACCGCCGTCGTGGCGCTTGCGGCACGACGGATGCCTCCTCGTCCGCTGCGACCAGGCGCTGGACGAGGTGGTTCATGCAGCCGACGAACGAGCGTGAGGTCCGGGGACAAGCGGCGGCGATGGCCCGACCCGCACGGTCGCGGCGCCCGCGCGGAGGTGAACGGCGCGCCGGCCGCGCCAGTGAGCTCCGGCCGCTGTACGACGCCCTGCGGGCTGCGGCTCGAGGGGACTTCACGGTGCGTCTCCCGATCGGCGGCGACCCGGCGATGGCCGAGGTCTCGACGGCATTCAACGAGCTCGTCGCGCTGGACGCCGCACTCGTGGAGGAGCTCCGACGGGTCGCCGACGCGGTGCAGGTGCACGGCCGCACGACCGAGCGCGCGTTGCTGCCGGGTGCGAGCGGAGGCTGGGCGACCGCCATCGCCTCGGTCAACGCGGTGCTCGAGCCGCTGGCGTGGCAGACCCACGAGCTCTCGCGCGTGCTCGACTGTCTCGCGCGCGGGGACCTCTCCCACAGCATGCCCATCGAGGCCAAGGGCGAGCTCGCGGAGCTGGCCGCCACCATCAACCGCATGACCGACACGCTCCGCACCTTCGCGTCCGAAGTCACGCGCGTGGCGCGGGAGGTCGGCACCGAGGGGAGGCTCGGCGGGCAGGCGGTGGTGCCCGGCGTCGCGGGCACGTGGAAGGACCTGACCGACAGCGTCAACACGATGGCCTCGAACCTGACCGACCAGGTGCGTGGCATCGCGCGCGTCGTGACGGCGGTCGCGCACGGCGACCTGAGTCGGCAGCTCCATCTGTTCGCCAAGGGCGAGATCGCCGCTCTCGCCGACACGATCAACGACATGACCGACACGCTGCGGACGTTCGCGGCACAGGTGACGACGGTCGCGCGCGAGGTGGGTACGGAGGGCAGGCTCGGAGGTCAGGCCAAGGTCCCCGGCGCCGCCGGCACATGGCGGGATCTCACGGACAACGTCAACCAGCTCGCGGCGAACCTGACGACCCAGGTGCGCGCCATCTCGGAGGTCGCCACCGCCGTCACGCAGGGCGATCTGTCGCGCACGATCGCCGTCGAGGTCGCGGGGGAGGTGCTCGCGCTCAAGGACAAGATCAACCAGATGATCGCGAACCTGCGCGAGACCACGCGGTCGAACACGGAGCAGGACTGGCTCAAGACGAACCTCGCGCGCTTCTTCGCGCTGATGCAGGGGCAGCGGGACCTCCGCGAGCTCGCCCGCCTCATGATCACCGAGCTCACGCCGACCATCGGTGCGCAGCACGGCGCCTTCTACCTGCTCGACCCTTCGCAGGACCCGCCGTCGCTGTCGCTGGCGAGCACGTACGCGCACACCTGGCGGAAGCGCGTGAGCAACCGCTTCGAGCTGGGCGAAGGGCTCGTCGGCCAGTGCGCTCTGGAGCGCAAGCCCATCGTGGTCAACGGCGCGCCGGACGACTACGTCGTCGTCGCTTCGGGGCTCGGCGAGGCGCCGGCACGCAACATCGTCGTGATCCCGATCCTCTTCGAGAACCAGGTGCGTGGGGTCGTGGAGCTCGCGTCGTTCAGCGAGATTCGTCCCGTGCAGCTCACGTTCCTCGAGCAGCTGATGCTGAACATCGGGATCGCGATGAACCTCATCAGCGCGAGCATGCGGACCGAGGATCTCCTGCGGCAGCTGCAAGGATCCAACGTGGAGCTCGAGAGGCGACGCGGCGACCTCGAAGACAAGGCCGCGCAGCTCGAGCAGAAGAACCGTGAGATCGCCGAGGCGAGCGACTCGCTCGAGACGAAGGCGCGCGAGCTCGCGAAGGTGTCCCAGTACAAGACGGACTTCCTCACGAACATGTCCCACGAGGTGAGGACGCCGCTCAACACGATGATGGTGCTCGCCCAGATGCTGGCCGAGGACCGCGAGACGAGGCTGTCTCCGAAGCAGAAGGAATTCGCGACGGCGATCCACACGGCCGGCCGGGACCTGCTCGCGCTCATCAACCAGATCCTGAACCTCTCGCGCATCGAGGCCGGGCGCATCGAGACCCACGCCGAGCCGTTCACGGTGGCGACGACCTGCGAGTTCCTCGAGCAGACGTTCCGCCCGATCGCGCAGCAGAAGGCGCTCCACTTCGAGATCGGGCTCGACGACCTGGGCACGCAGACCATCACCAGCGATCGCCAGCTTCTCGAGCAGATCCTGAAGAACCTGCTGTCGAACGCGTTCAAGTTCACCGAGCGGGGACGCGTGACCCTGCGGGTCTTTCGGCCCCCGCCCGGGCACCCCTTCCAGACCGACGCGCTGCGCGACGCACCGGCGGTGCTGGGGTTCGCCGTGACCGACACGGGCATCGGGATCCCGGTCGACAAGCAGGCGCTCGTCTTCGAGGCGTTCCGTCAGGCCGACGCGTCGATCACGCGGCGATACGGCGGCACGGGCCTCGGCCTCACCATCAGCCGCGAGTATGCGCGCGTGCTCGGCGGCCAGATCGACCTGCGAAGCACGGAGGGCCTGGGAAGCACCCTGACGCTCTACCTGCCTCTCGCGAGCGGGGACCTGCCGCGCGCGGCCGCCGCCACCACTCCGACCGTCATCGGCGCCGTCCCACCGGGCGCCGCCGAGCCCGCGCTGGCAGCCGGCGTCCTGAAGGACTTGACCGTCGCGATCGTCGAGGACGACGCGAGGAACCTCTACGCCACCACGAGCTTGCTCGAGGCGTACGGCGCGCGCGTACTCCCGGCCTCGAGCGCGCGCGAGGCATACCAGGTCCTCGAGACGCATCCCGAGGTGAGCGCCGTCCTGATGGACGTCATGATGGCGGACACCGACGGGCTGGAGGCGACGAGACACATCCGGGCCGTCGAGCGGCTCCGCGCACTACCCATCATCGCGCTCACGGCGAAGGCCACCGAGTCCGACCGAGCCGCCTGCCTGGGGGCTGGGTGCACGGATTACATCGCAAAGCCCTTCGATTCCCGGCAGCTCGTAGCGATGGTGCATCGCCTCGGCATTCGACCGGCGACGACGGACGAGGCGTGAGCCATGACGCAGTCCATCCACGGGATCGAGGGGACTGAATGCGCGACGGTCCTGCTCGTCGACGATCGCCACGAGAACCTGGTGACGCTCCAGGCGGTGCTCGAGCGATCCGACTACGTCTTCGTGCTCGCGCACTCCGGCGACGAAGCGCTCATGGCGGTACTGAAATACGACGTCGCGGTCGTGCTCCTGGACGTAGCGATGCCCGCGCTCGACGGCTTCCAGACCGCCTCGCTCATCCGACAGCGGCCGGCCGCGCTCCACATCCCGATCATCTTCGTGACCGGCGTCATGGCGGACATCGAGCACGTCTTCCGCGGCTACCAGGCCGGCGCCGTCGACTACCTGACGAAACCCTTCGACCCCAACGCCGTGCGCGCGAAGGTCGCCGCATTCGTAGAGCTGTGGCGCCATAGGCGCACCATCGAGCGCACCTGCGCGGCGTTGCACGAGGTCGAGCACCGCGAGCGGATGGCGCTCGAGGCGCTCTACCAGGTCACCTTCGAGGAGGCGCCCATCGGCATCGGGCACATCGACCTGCAGGGCCGGTGGCTGCGCGTCAACCCGAGGCTCGGTGAGATCCTGGGGCGGCCCATCGCACAGCTCGTGCGATGCCCCCTGCGCGATCAGTTGCTGCCCGGCGACGGCGATCGCTTCGACGCAGACGTCCGCGGCGTGATCGACGGCACCCGGAGCAGGGTGCACGGCGAGTACCGCTTCTTGCGGCCGGCGGGTGCCACGGTCTGGGTGGCGCTCACGCTATCGCTCATCCGCGACACCGAGGGCCGCCCGGTGCAGCTCGCGCTCATGGAGGACGTCACAGAGGAGAAGCGGCTCGCCGCGGCTCTGGCGGCGAGCGAGCGCAGGCTCGCGCAGCTCGCCGAGATGGGCTTCATCGGCGTCTTCGAGGAGACCCGCGAGGGAAGGATCGAGGCGGCGAACAGCGCGTTCCTCGCGATGATCGGCCGCTCCGCCGGGGAAGTCCTCGCCGGCAGAGTGAGCGCGCACGAGCACACGCCCGCCGAGTGCGAGGCCGCCGAGGAGCAAGCGTGGAAGGCGCTCGCGACCACGGGCGTGTGCAAGACGTACGAGAGGGAGTACGTCCGCAAGGACGGACGCCGGATCACCGCGCTGGTCGGGGGCATCGGCAACGACACCCGCTTCGTCGGGTGCGCCCTCGACGTGACGGCGCTGAAGGAGGTCGCGCGGGAGCGGGCTCGCGTGGTGCGCGAGCTGGAGGACAGCGTCCGCGCCCGCGACGACTTCCTGTCGCTCGCGGCGCACGAGCTACGCGGCCCTCTCACGCCGCTGATGCTGCGCCTCGACGGACTCCTCAACCGAACGGAGCGGAACGCGGTCTCGACGCTGGACGTCGAGTCGTTCGCCGAGGAGCTCCGGGCGATGAAGAGGGTCGCCTCGCGCGTGACCCAGCTCGTCGACAACCTGCTGGAAGCGTCGCGGATGACCGTGGGCCGCATCCCCCTCGAGATCGAGGACGTCGATCTGTCCACGGTCGTGCGCGAGGTCGTCGACCGGATGCGACCGCAGCTGGCACGCGCCGAGTGCCAGTTGACGCTGAAAGCGAGCGACGGAGTCGTGGGGCGGTGGGATCGCGCGCGCATCGATCAGATCGTCTCGAACCTGCTCTCGAACGCGATCAAGTACGGCGCGCATGCCCCCATCGAGATCGAGGTGGCGTCCACGGGCGAGGTGGGGAGCGTGGAGATCCGAGACCACGGCATCGGCATCCCGAGGGAGCAGCAGGAGCGCATCTTCGAACGGTTCGAGCGCGCCGCACCGGTCCGTCACTACGGCGGCTTCGGGATCGGGCTGTGGATCGTGCGCAAGCTCGTGGAGGCGCACGGGGGCACCGTGCAGGTCGAGAGCGTCCCCGGCGTGGGTTCCCGCTTCACCGTCGAGCTTCCGCGCGCCGGCGCGCCGGCGACGGTCGCGCCAGCCGGAGCCGCGCGCTCATGACGCCGCAGCCGGGCTGGATCCTCGTGGTGGACGACGATGCCGAGGTGCTCGACGCGCTTCAGTGCGTGCTCGAAGACAGTGGCTTCGAAGTCCGCACGGCCAGCAACGGCGTACGAGCCCTCGAATCTCTGAGGCGGGAGTCGCCGGGGCTCGTACTGCTCGATCTGATGATGCCTGTCATGAGCGGTGCGGAGATGCTGGAGCGGATGCGCGGCGACGAGTCGCTGAAGAGGATCCCCGTCGTGATCGCCAGTGCGTGGCCGGAGCAAGCCGGAGCGATCCGCGGCGCCCAGGCGACGCTCCGCAAGCCCATCGACCTCGACGAGCTGATCGCGCTCGTGACCCGATTCTTGCGCGCACCGCGCTGACCCGGCGCCATTCGCCGGGCGTACGGCCGTCTTCGCGAGCAGCCTCACCTTCTGTAAGCTTCTCCCATGCGAGCGCTTGTCCTGCTCTTCGCGATCTCTGCCGCCCTCCTTCTCGTCGCGGCATGCGAGAACGTGCCCGATGCACATCCGGCTGCGCCCACGGCGACGAACACGACGGGGTACGCGTATCCTCCCCCGCCGAACGGCTACGGGTATCCGCCACCCGGGTACAACTACCCGCCGCCGGGTTACCCCACGACGCAGCCGACGCCGTATCCGACTTACCCGACGCCGCAGCCCGCACCCGCGCCGGCACCCGCGCCGAGGCCGCAGCCGATTCCGCCGCTGCCGTCGCCGACGCCCTCGCCGTCGCCCGCTCCGGCACCCACGCCGACACCGACGACGCCTCCCACGCCTCCGCCGGCGCCCACCGGGAGCGGCACCCTCGCGACTCCCGGGCCGCTCGCGCTCCCGTGTCAGAGCGACGCGAACTGCGGGACGCACAAGTGCAACACGCAATACGGCAAGTGCGCCTTTCCCTGCGCGACCGCCTACGACTGCACGACGAACAACTGCGTCATGGGCGTGTGCGTCCCCGGTCAGGGACACTGAGGAGCGCTCATCCCCAGTCCGCCGACTCGGCCTGGGGCTGAGCCACGACGAGCATCCACGTCGGCGTCGCGCGCGCTCCGACCACACCGTCGGACTCGCCGCGCAGGCGCCAGTACCAGGCGCCCGCGCGTAGGCCTGCAGGCAGTCGCATGCGATCGCCGTCGACGTCGATGACGCGGGTGCGTGCAGGGTCGAAGTCGGGCGTGGGCGACAGCTCGACGCGGGCGCCGTCGGTGCCCTCGGTCAGGCGCCAGACGAGCGTCGTCCCCGACGCCACCGCATCCCCGTAGCGGGGGACGATCGCGATGGGTGGTGCGATGGTCGCCTCGATCGGGAGGCGCTCGTGGACGCCACGATGCAACGTGGCGTGGGCCGGGAGATGGACAGCGTCGTAGGTCGCCCACTCGGCGGAGCCGCACCCGAGACCGACGAGGACGATGGCCACCGCGGCCACCAGCATGGCGTGGAAGACGAATCGCATGTGCGGACCCTGAGCAACCATCGTTCCACTCGCGGCTTCGGGCTCCAGGCTCCGGACTTCGGGCGCGGGGAGGACGTTTCCTCTCCGACTGGAGTCTGAAGCCCGGAGCCCGAAGCCTCGGTACAGCCCGGCGGACCGGGGCGTTGCGACCCCCTTGACGGGAGCCCTCAGGCTCGCGAGCGTTCGGCCCCGGCAAAGGAGAAGCCCGATGCGTCGTCCCAAGGCTCTACCGCTCGTCACGTTGCTCGCGCTGGCCGCCTGCGGGGCCGAGACAGGGGCGGGCCCTGCCGCTCCCGTATCGTCCGCCGGCGCGGGCTCGGCGCCCGGGATGGCCCTCGCGGTAGCGGTACCTCCCCCACCGGCACCGCAGGACGATGGCCGGCTCCCGCCCACGGTGACCCCGCAGCGCTACGCGCTCTCGCTGCGCATCGATCCGACGCAGCAGCGCTTCTCGGGCACGACGAGCATCGAGGTCGCCGTCCCCGGCCCCACCTCGAACGTCGTCATGCACGCCCGCGACATGTCCATCTCGCGCGCGGTCGCGCACGTCGCGGGCGCGCCGGACATCCCCGCGACCGCCACCACGCGCCTCGCGCACGGGGGAGTCATCCAAGAAGAGCTGGTGCTCGCCTTCGCGCGGCCGCTGCCCCAGGGGCAGGCCGTGATCGAGATCGCCTACGACGCGCCGTTCGCACCGGACCTCGCGGGCCTCTACCGCGTGAAGGAAGGCGACGCGTGGTACGCGTACACGCAGTTCGAGGCGACCGACGCGCGACGCGCGTTCCCCTGCTTCGACGAGCCTGGCTTCAAGACGGCGTACGACGTGAGCATCACCGCGCCGCGCGGCCAGCTGGCGCTCGCGAACGCCCCCGAGGCGTCGCACGAGGACACGCCCGACGGCATGGTGGTGCACCACTTCGAGACGTCGCGCCCCCTGCCCAGTTACCTCGTGGCGTTCGCGGTGGGCGACTTCGACGTCGTGCAGGGTCAGACGTCCCCCTTCCCCATCCGCGCCATCACCCCCAAGGGCAAGGGTGGGCTGACGAGCCTCGCGCTCGAAGCGTCGGCGGCCCTCGTGGGCAAGCTCGGCGACTACTTCGACGTGCGCTACCCGTACCCGAAGCTCGACATCGTCGCGGTGCCGGACTTCGCGGCTGGCGCGATGGAAAACCCCGGGCTCGTCACGTTCCGCGAGGAGCTGCTCGAGATCGACCCGGCGCGTGCCACGGTGACGGCGCGGCGCCGGCAGGCGATGGTCATCGCCCACGAGTTCGCGCACCAGTGGTTCGGCGATCTCGTGACGGCCAAGTGGTGGGACGACATCTGGCTCAACGAGGGAATGGCCACGTGGGCCGAGTCCAAGATGGTCGACGCGTGGAAGCCCTCGTTCGGCGCGACCACCGAGGAGATCGCCGGCGTGCAGCAAGTGATGGATACCGACGCGCTGCACTCGGCGCGCGCCATCCGCCAGCCGGTGCACTCGGTGAGCGAGGCGATGGAGTCCTTCGACGGCCTCACGTACCAGAAGGGCGCCGCCGTCCTGCGCATGCTCGAGAGCTGGCTGGGGCCCGACGTCTTCCGGCGCGGCGTGCAGCAGTACGTCCACAAGAACGCGTGGGGCAACGCCAGCGCGAGCGACCTCTTCGACGCGCTCGACTTCGTGTCGGCGCAGAAAGTCGGCGCCATCGCGAGCGGGTTCCTCGATCACCCGGGCGTGCCATCCGTGCTCCTCAGCTGGAAGTGCGGCGGCAAGAACGGAGGGAAGCTGGAGCTGCGCGAGTCGGAGTGGAAGCCGCTCGGCGGCGGAGGTGACGCGCCGCGCTCGTGGACGCTGCCGGTGTGCGTCGCCGGCGACGGCCAGAAGGGCAAGAACTGCTTCACCCTGGGCGCCGAACCGATCGCGCGCGACCTCGGCGCGCGCTGCCCGGCATGGCTCTACCCGAACGCCGAGGAGGCCGGGTACTACCGCTTCGTCCTCGACCGCGCGCAGCTCCTGGCGCTCGCGCGCGTGTCACGCTCGCTCGCTCCGGTCGACCGGCTGGGTCTCGTCTCGAACGCGTGGGCGGAGGTTCGCCAGGGGGCGATCGACGCGAGCGCGCTCTTCGAGGTGATCCCGACCTTCGACTACGAGACGAACCGCAACGTCATCGACCAGCTCTCCTC
>DASVWO010000334.1:0-12676 GCA_036393165.1 Polyangiaceae bacterium
CGGCGCCGCGCCGTCGGTCGCGCTGACGACGCTGGGCCTCGCCTACGCGCGACAAGGGCCCGGCGTGGTTGCCACGCTGGGGCGGTCCATGATGCTCGGCGCGGTCGCCTTCTACGTGTACGGCGCGGCGTGCGCGGCCATCACGAAGCGCGAGCACTGGCCCGAGTGGATCATCGCGGCGGGTTCGTGGGTGGCGTGGTTCGCCGTCGCGTTCGGCTTGTGGGGTGCGGGCGAGATCACGGGGGTCCTGCGGTGAGGCCGGAGATCGACCTCGGCAGCCTGCGCGACAAGAAAGCCTGGGAGTACCTGGTGCGCTTCGTCTTCGGCGGCGTCGTGGCTGCGTGCACCGGTCTCGTCTCCCACGCGTTCGGGCCCGTCGTCGGAGGGCTCTTCCTCGGCTTCCCGGCGATCCTTCCGGCGAGCCTCACGCTCGTGAAGCGTCACGAGGGGCGCGCGCAGGCCGTCGAGGATGCGCGCGGCGGGCGGCTCGGCAGCATCGGGCTCGTCGCATTCGGCGCGATCGTGTGGGGCGCGGCGCCAGTGCTTTCGCCGGTGCTGGTGCTCGTGCTGGCCACGCTCGCGTGGCTCGCGGTGGACCTCGGGCTCTGGTTCGTCCGGTTCGGGACGTAGCTTGGTGTCAGTAGAAGACGCCGCCGTGACGCGAGCACCCGCCGCGGACGACGGTGCGCGTCCACGTGCCATCCGCGCACTGCAGCGGAAGGCCGGGAGCGGTGACGGCCTCGGGTACCCACACGGGTCCGTGCGCGACGGGCAGCGCCTGCAGCGGCAGGGTGCGCGTGGAGTCGGCCTTGCTCGTCGGAAGGAAGGCGAGCAGGCCCACGAAGGTGGTGACGAAGGCGAGCCCTCCTCCGAGCACCCAGGTTCGCTTCGGCATCGGCCAGACCATGTTGCCGTCTGACGTGCATGGAAGAGGCCACGGCCCGAAAGGCGAAATCTGCAGTGAATTCGGGGGCGCGATGCGCTCCCAGCGGATCACCGTCGATCCGCTCGGTGGTTGAACGCCGCGCCGCGAGGGGGCACCCTGTTCACCGAGCCATGACACGCGTGCGCTGGCTCCCCTTCGCTTTGCTGGCGGTGGCGGCCCATCTGGGGCTCGCGGCGGCCGTCGCCCGTCTGCCGGTACGACGCAGCACGTCGACGTCCGAATCGCAGGCTTCACAGGAGCTCGCGATCCTCGACGTCGAAGCCCTGCCGGTGGAGGAGCCCGCGCCCACGCGCGTGCTCGGGCGCGAGAGGGAAGCGCCGTTCGCTCGTGCCGCGCGATCGCAGGCGACGCGAGAAGGTGCGGCGATGCCGTCGCAGCAGGAGGAGGGGGCATCGGGCGAACCTGCGGCGCCGGGGCCCGAGCCGGCACCGAGCGCGGACTCGCAGTGGACGTTCGATCCCACGACGGGAACGAACACGGCGCCGGGCGCGGTCATCGCGCGGGGCGTGCAGCCGCAGGTGCGCGAGTTCGGCGAGCACCTCGCGAACGGCTCGAGCATCGGCGGTCTCGCCGAGGCGCTCACGGCGCGTGACGTGGACCTCGGCCTGGGGCAAGGCGGTCAGGTCCTCTCGGCGTTCGAGGCGAGGGCGCGCACGATGGACGTCGCGGTCGAAGGGTGGGCGGTCTTCGACGTGGGCATCGACTCGTCGGGTCGCGTGTCGGTTGCGGTCAGCGATGCGTCGGCGGCGCGCGATGGGTGGGAGCGTCTGGCCCGCACGGCGGTGGCGGACGTCGATGCCAGGCGGATCCACGTGCCGCGCGGCGCTCGCGGATGGCGCATCGCCGTGCGCATCGAGGCGAAGGAGCAGTACCCGGACGGCGAGCGGCCGAAGGACATGGGGCTCCACACGACGACGACGGGCTTCAAGGAGTCCAAGACGTCGATGGTCATGGAGAGCGTGCCGAGCGTGACGCTCGCCGCGCGCGGGAAGGTGTGCAGCGCCGGCGTGAACTGGACCTTCCCCTCGCCGCTGCCGACGATCGCCGGCGGGTGCAACCCCGAGAACATCGGCGTCCGCGAGATCCGCGTCGTGTCCGGTCGCATCGTCGACGAGGGTCCCCTCTAGCGTGAGCTGGGATCCGTCCTTCTTCCGCAAGAGCACCCTCTTCTGGCCGATCGCCGGCGCGGCCGCGAAGCTCGAGCGGTTCGCGCGGTGGCCCGAGCCTGAGGATCTCTCGTGCCTCTTCGAGGGCGAAGCTCCCGTGCGCTTCGCGCTCGCTTCGCCCCGGATGCGACGGGGTCGGCGTCTCGGCGCGAGCGAGCGTTACGACGCGCTCATCACCGAGCGTCGCGTCGTGCCGACGCGCCGCGGGTCGTGGCACGACGTGCTCAACGCGCTCGTGTGGGCGACCTTCCCGCGCGCGAAGCGGGCGCTCCACGCGCGGCAGCACCGCGCCGTCACGGCGCGTCTCGGACTGGACCTTCGTCTTCCGGGAGGACGCACGCGAGATCAGGACGCGGTCGCCATGCTCGACGAGGGCGGCGTGGTGGTCTTTCAGGGCGAGGGATCGCCTCCGTCGTTCGTCGTCTTCGGGCACGCAATCTACGAACGCCTCGTGTGCGACGGCGCGCTCAGCCTCTGGGCGGCGGCGGTAAGCCCGACAACCGAGGTGGCGCCTCGAGAGGCACACGCCTGCATCGCGGCGGCGGACGCGACCCTCGAGCAGCTCTTTTCGTCGGCAGCCGACATCGACCGGAGCGATCTCGGCTCCTTTCACCTGCAGGAGCGCCTCCACGATGGCGGATTGGCTGGCGGGCGGCCATGAAGTGGGATGCGCGCGTTCTTGCCTGGGTCCGCCATCGCCGTCTCCCTCGCCGCCGGCTGCGCCCTGGGCACTGACAACAGCCTCAATCCCGTCGGGTTTGCGGACGGCGGGGCCGAATCCGTCGATGGCGATACGGACGGCGGCGCGCCGCGGACCCCGCCGTCGTTGCCCCCGACGGTGACGGCGCTGGTGCCGCCCCCTCCCATCTCGGGCGGGACGATGCTCGTCACGCTCGAGGGCAATCGCGCGGTCGCGGCGGATCCCGACCGCGATCTCGTCTACGGAGTCGACCTCACCGCCCGCAAGCTCCTCTACACGGTCACGCTGCAGGCCGGTGACGAGCCCGGTCGCGTCGCCGAGGACCCTGCCTACGGGCTGGTACACGTGGCGCTCCGCGGCGGCGGCGCGCTGGTCACCATCGACGAGAAGACCGGTGCCATCGTCGCGCGTCGCCCCGTGTGTCCGGCGCCGCGCGGCGTGACGTGGCAGTGGGGAACGGACCTCGTGTGGGTTGCCTGCGCGACGGGCGAGCTCGTGGCGTTTCCCTCGCGCGGCGGCGCTGCGGTGCACCGCTGGGTCATCGAACGCGACCTGCGCGACGTCGTGATCGACGACCAGGGTCTGGCCGTCACGACGTTCCGCTCCGCGGAGATCCTTCGCATCGACGGGAGCGGAGCCGTGATCTCGCGATACGCTCCCGAGCCCTTCCCCGGAACGTCGACGCACGTGATGTGGCGCGCGCTCGCCACCAGCGGCTTGATCATCACGGTCCATCAGGCCGAATCCGAATCGATCGTCCAGACGCATTCGCAGGGCGGCTACGGCGGCGGCGGTTGCGGCGGGGTCGACTTCGCGTCGACGCCGCAGCCCGTGGTGCCCCCGCTGAATCCCGAGGCGGGACCCCTGGACCCGGACGCAGGGCTCGCGGGCGACGACGCCGAGCCTCCTCCTCCGGTCGACTTCGACAGCGGCCCTGGATGCGCTCCGCCCATCGTCACCGCGCAGTACTCGGTGCTCGACGGCTCGGGCAAGACGCGTTTCGCCGCCCAGTTCGCGGGTGTGCTTCCGGTCGACATGGCGATCTCGCGCGACGGGAAAACGGTCGCCTTCGCGGCTCCGGGCAATGCCTACACGGAGGGGCTGAGCTCCTTCTTCAGGGCAGCCGTGCCGACCAGCACTCCATACGGCACATTCTTCGGCGAAGTCGTCGGTCTCGGGCAGCTCGGCACGCAAGGCGCCGGCGAGCAGCCGATCGCGGTCGCCTTCGACGCGCAGGACGAGATCGTGCTCCAGTCGCGCGAGCCGGCGAGGCTCTGGCTCGAGACGGGCTCCGGCGCGTACGCGATCCCGCTCTCCTCCCAGACGCGCCGCGACACCGGACACGACGTGTTCCACACGCAGGCAGGAGCGCTCATCGCCTGCGCGTCGTGCCATCCCGAAGGAGGCGACGACGGCCACGTCTGGCAGCTCGACGGCGACCCGCGACGTACGCCGTCGCTGCGAGGAACCATCGAGGGCACGGCGCCTTATCACTGGCCGGGCGACCAGCCGAACTTCGTGGCGCTGACGAACGACGTCTACACCAAGCGCATGGACGGGTTGCCGCTGGACCAGGGGCAGATGACCGCGCTCTCGAGCTGGGTGGACAGGATCCCGGCGCCGCCGGCGCCGTCGTGGGTCGACGCGGCCGCGGCGCAGCGAGGCAAGGCGATCTTCGAACGAGGGGACGTCGGGTGCACCTTGTGCCACTCGGGGGCGAAGCACACCAACAACCTGACGCTGGACGTCGGCACGGGCGGGGCTTTCCAGGTGCCGCCGCTCGTCGGCGTGGGATGGAGGACGCCGCTCCTGCACGACGGTTGCGCGACGACCATCGCCGACCGATTCGGTCGCTGCGGCACCGCGGTGCACGGATTCACGTCGTCGCTGTCCGCGCAGGACATCGGCGATCTGAGCACGTATCTCGAGACGCTCTGAAGGTCAGCGGCGTCGACGGCGACGCATTCCGGCGACGAGCATGGCGCCGCCGAATCCGAGGAGCATCGGGGCCGGCCGGTCGTCGTTGCTCTGCGCAGTCCTGCACCCGCAGCCCGCCGCGACGCGCGTGCCGGCACCCGGCGCGTCGCTCGCAGCGTCGGTGGCGGCGTCCTCGTTGCCAGAGTCCATCGTCGAGCCGGAGCTCGAGCCGGAGCTGGATCCCGAGCTGCTTCCGGAGCTGCTCGAGCTGCCGCTGCTGCTGCCGGAGCTGGAACCAGAGCTCGAGCCCGAGCTGGAACCCGAGCTGCTGCCGGAGCCGCTGGAGCTACCGCTGCTGCCGCCGGAGCTGCTTCCCGTCCCGCTGTCGTTTGCGACGCAGCGGTTGGCCGTGCACGTCTCGTTGCTCGCGCAGGACCCGCAGTCGATCGTGCCGCCGCACCCGTTGGGCACGGTGCCGCAGTCGTCGCCCGTGGGGCACGTCGTCTGCGGTACGCACGTGCACACGTTGTTCACGCACGTGTCGTTCCCCGAGCACGTTCCGCAGCTCACGGTACCGCCGCAGCCGTCGGGGACGGATCCGCAGTTGTCGCCGCCGGGGCAGGTGGTGAGCGGCACGCACGTGCAGACGCCGCTGGTGCAGACGGCGCTGGCCGGGCACGCCGCACACGCGCTGCCACCGGTACCGCACGAGGCAGCCGACTGCCCCGAGTACGGCTCGCAGGTGTTGCCGTTGCAACAGCCGTTGGGACACGACGCCGCGTTGCACACGCATCCGCCGTTGCCGCACTGCTGACCGGCCGCACACTGGGGCCCACCGTTGCACGTGCACGCGCCGTTGGTGCAACCGTTGGCCGCGGTCGCGTTGCACGCCATGCACGCGGCGCCGTTCGTCCCGCAGTTGGTGACCGACGGCAGCTCGCACGTGCTGCCCGAGCAGCAGCCCGCGCTGCACGTCTGCGCGCAGGTCAGGCAAGCGCCGTTGACGCACGAGTCGCCCGCGGGGCACGCGGCGCAAGCCGCTCCGTTGGTCCCGCAGGAAGCGGCCGACTCGGCCTGGTACGGCTCACAGGTGTTGCCGTTGCAGCACCCGTTCGGACACGACGTCGCGTTGCACACGCACTTGTTGTTGATGCACGCCTGTCCGGTCCCGCACGCGACTCCTCCGCAGCTGCACACGCCGTTGCTGCACGAATCGCCGGACGGGCACGCCGCACACGCAGCACCGCCCGTTCCGCAGGCCGATGTCGTCTCCGAAGCGAATGGCACGCACGTGTTGCCGTTGCAGCACCCGTTCGGACACGAGGCGGCATCGCACGCGCACCCGCTCGCGGTGCACTGCTGGCCCGCGGCGCACTGTGCGCCGCCGTTGCACGAGCAGGCGCCGGCCGTGCATCCGTTGGCCGTCATCGCGTTGCACGCGGTGCACGTCCCGCCGCCCGTGCCGCAGTTCGTCACCGAAGGCGACTCGCAGGTCGCTCCCGAGCAGCAGCCGGACGCGCAGTTGGCGGCGTTGCACGTGCTTCCGACGCAGGTGTCGTCGGTCGAGGGCGTCGTCGTCGACTGGCAGGTCTCTCCCGACGGGCACTGCGCGCTCGCCGTGCATTGGACGCAGGCGCCCTTGTCGACGTCGCCGGTGGCCGTGGCGCACACGGGTGTCCCGCCGTTGCAGGCGAATCCGTCGTCCGCGCACGTGCACTGCCGGCACCCGGTCGGCGTCGTCGGTGTCCCCGTGCAGATGGAAGGCACCTTGCTGCTCGACGTGAGGCAAGCCGTGTCGACCTGGCTCCACTCCGCCTGAACCGTCCACGTGTCGGCGCCGACGGTGATCGTCGAGTCCTGTCCGTTGCACAGGTCGCCGATCTCGCCGCACTTGATGCCGTTCGCGTACCAGCCCATCGGATAGCCCACGGTCTGCGTGAGCCCCGTGTCCGTGTCGGTCGCCGCCTCCGAGAGCTCGTGCGAGTGCACGGCCGTGGCGTTGTTGATCCAGTTGGAGCTCGCGCCGCACCCGGCGGCGCAGCCGCCCGCGCTCACGTCAGGCATGACGCCGTAGGGCACCGCGATCGAATTCCAGGTCGTCGTGCTGTGGTACGCGCAGAAGCCGCCCGTGTGGCACGACTGCGACGTGCCCAGGGTGATCGTGACGTTCGACGGGAACTCGAACATGTAGATCGAGTTCGTGTACTTGCCGTTGCAGCCGGTGGTCGGCTGCGGGAGGCTGCCGGCCGTGATCTGCGCCGCGAGCTCGGCGGCGATCTGCGCGTCGCTGACGGTGCACGCGCTCGTCGTGTTGCAGACGCTCGGCGTGATCGTGTACGCGGCCTTGTAGGTACCTGCGGAGAGCGACTGGTTGGTCGACCCGTTCGCCGACGTGTGGCCGATGGTGCTGTACTGGCCGAGCATCTGCCAGTACGGGCTGTTGGTGAGGTCCTGGTAGAACTTCGGCAGCGTCGTCCCGAGCTGCGCGTTGACGTTGCCCGTCCAGTTCACGATGTAGATGAGCGGGTTCTCGAGGATCGGCCCGCCGAAGTAGGTCGCCGTGCATCCGGGCGCGAAGACCTGCAGCGAGCTCGCATCGCGCATCGGCATGACGTGCGGATGGCCCGCGGTCCCGTCGGCCGCGTGCAGCGAGAGCGCTTGCTGCGCTCCCGGCGAAGCCGTGCTGCTCTCGCCGTCACACCCGGCGGCCGACACCGTGACGACGCCCGCGACCGCACACGCCGCCCACAGGGCAGCGAAGCGCCTCCGCACCTCCATGCGCTCCTCCTCGCTTCACATCGTACGTCGACGACGACGCGCTGCAACGACGGCGATCGCGAGGGTGGAAAGCGCTCCGACCAGGGGCGAGTCGACGTTCGCGTCGCCGGCGGGAACGATGCACCCGCAGCCCGAGCTGCTTCCGCTGCCGCCGCCGGACGCCGAGCCGCCTTCGCCTGCGTCCTCGCTGGCGTCCTGGCTCGCATCGGCTCCCGTGTCGGGTGTGCCCGGACCGGACCCGTCGCTCGCCGCATCGACATTGCCCGCGTCGGAGGGCATCCCGGAGTCGCGCAGCGAGCCGGCTTCGTCGATGGGCTCGGGTCCTGCTTCGTTGATCTTGCCCGAGTCGCCCGTCGCGGCATCGGGCGGTCCCGCAGCGTCGGTTCCGCCGTCGAGGGACATCGTGCAGTCACCGGGCGGCGTGCCCATGGATCCCCACGGTGGCGAGCCGGCATCGGGGCTTCCCACCGTGACGTACGCGACCTGCTCGGCCCCGTCGGCGTCGAGGGCGCCGACGACGACCCAGCCCGCGTGCGGCCCCGAGACGAACGTGCCGAGGCTCGGATCGATGGACGAGCAGAAGCTGCCGGTGCTGTCGCACGTCGAATCGTGCCGCACGAACCAGGTGACCGGCGTCGCGCCGCCCATCGCCGTGAACGTCAGGTTCGTGGCCGTCCCCACGCTGGCCGTCGCAGGCGACACGCAGAGGGTCGACGGGGAGAAGTAGATTCGCGCGTTCGACGAGCGCGAGGGCAGGTGCGTGGGGTCGCCCTCGTACCGCGCGTACACGTCGACGTACGGGATGCCACCGACCAGGCCCGCCGGAATCGGCGCGGTCACCGTCGCGACGCCCGACGCGACGGTCCCGGCGGTGATCGTCGAGGTGCCGACCGTCCAGGAGAGATCCAGGGCGTCCGTGGCGGTGTACGACTGGAAGACGAAGGCGACGTTGCCGGCGAGCGCGTTCGCGTTCGGCGTCGGGACCGTGATCGTCGCCGTGAGGGCGACGGGTGTTCCCGGGCTCGTCATCGTCGGTGTGGCCACGAGCGCCGCCGTGGTCGGCGCCAGCGCGGCCATCGCGCCGAGCAGGTTCTTGGCATCCACCGAACCCAGGCCCGTCGTGCAGTCGTAGCCCGTCGTCGCGCCGTATCCGTACAGCCCGGCCGCCGGGCAGCCGGGATCCGACCCCGGGTCGCACGTCACCTCGTTGTTGCCGGCCGTGATGTCGTGGAACGCCGACGGCGCCGACGCTTGCAGCCCGTAGAGGAGAGGGTTGATGTTGCCCAGGCGTCCGCCCGCGAGCTGATCCATCAGCGCGACGACACCGGCGAACGCCGACGCTCCGAGCGACGTCCCGGCGGCCGTGACGAGCTGCGGGGTGCCACCGGTTGTGGCGCAATCGGTGCCGCTGAGCGTGCACTCGAAGAAGGAAGGGATGTTGGTCGCCGTCACGCTTCCGGCCGTGAACGACACGTCGGGGAGCTGCCGCATGTTCGCAGGGACGGCTCCGGTGGGCAGCGTGCCCACGATGGGGCACGTGGGCAGGGCGCTCTGGTAGTCGGGCCGCGAGAAGAGGGAGCTGATGCCGCCGCCGGTCGCGGCCACCCCCGTCATGTCGTTGTTCTGGTCGTTCCACGTGTGCTCGTTGGTCGAGTACCCGGTGAAGTATCCGTTGGCCCCGGTCACGAACGAGCCCGTGGCGAACTCGGTCCCTCCCACTGCGGTGACGCCCGGGTAAGAAGCCGGCATGTCGACGTACAGGCCCGGCGAGCCGCCCATCGCGAGGCATCCCGTCGCGCCCTCGTCGCCTGCGGGAGCGACGTACGTGATGCCGAGGATGTTCGCGGCGGAAGCGTAGACGTCGACGATGCTCTGGTCGCCCGTCGTGAAGCCCGCCTGCAGCGCCGTGTTCTCGCACGTGCCGCCCGCCTCGATGAGGACCGAGGCAAGATCGTTCTCGAGGACGTAGTACGCCCCGTCGTCGGGGTTCGCGTCGTCGGCGCCCGTGTAGACGTAGTCCACGGTGGCGCCCGGCGCGATGCCGCCCGCCCACTCGACCTGGAGAATGCCGGCGGCGCCCCCTCCATTGCCGGACTGCGCCGCGCCGGTGTTGGGCACGAGCGTCATGTTGACGGTGGAGGGGGGGAGGCCGAACTTGCTCCGCCAAGCGTCGACGTCGCTCTGAGCAAACGGCGCGAGCCCGACGATGGCGACCGTCACGCCCGTGCCCGTGATCGCCTGGCCGCCGACACCCGTCGTGTAGAGCGGCGCGACGTCGTACACGTTCGCCCAGTCGGGTGGCGCGAAGCCGGTGTTCCCGCCCGTCGTGTACTCCGGGACGGGCCGCGCGACGAAGTCGTGGGTGTGCGTGACGTCGAGCACGACGTCGGCCAGGTCCGCCGGCACCTGGGGCGGCGCCGTCATCGCGTAGTGCATCGCCCCGTGCACCTCGAAGCGGTGAATCGGCGCGCGGAACGCCGCCTCGAGCTTATCGACCGTGCCGGAGAACGAGATGCGCGACGCGAGGCGCGACGCGCCGTGCACCTCGAGCCCCTGCGACGCCAGCCACCCCGAGGCGCGAGCGACGTCGGCCGGCTTCGCGCCGAAACGCGCCGCATACGCCTCCGGCGTGAACCAGCGGTGGTAGCTCGGAGACGCCGGGTCGAGCAGCGCGTGCTTCAGCGCCTCGCGATCGGCGCGCTGCGCCGGCGACAGCTTGAAGACGAGCGAGAGGTTCGCGATGCGGCGTGCCGGATCGAGAGGCCCGCGATCCAGCTCGGGCCGCGCGAAGGAGTGCACGCTGCGCGAGAGCGGCACGTAGGACGACGACGGAGGCGACGCGTCGCCGCTGGTGCACGACACGAGACATGCGCCGAGCGCGGCGCCGAGGAGAGCACGGGCGATCGTCATGGATCCCAAGCGTACGGCTCGGTCCACGCCCGACGCTACTGGCACTGACCGCTGACGCACGTCGTGCTGCCGGGGCACTCCCAGTCCGCGTTGCAGCCCGAGACGCACGTGCCGCTCACGCAGATCTGGCCCGAGCCATCGGTTCCCGGGTTGCAGTCGCCGTCGGTGTTGCAGGAGACGCCGCCGCTCGCATCGGGTGCGCTCGAGCCGGCGTCATCCGCAGGCGGCGATCCCGCGTCGTCTTGCGGCGGCGGGGGCGGCGGAGGAGGAGGGGGTGGAGGTGGGGGCGGAGGAGGAGGGGGCGCGCTGCCGACGGGTCCCAGTGGCGTCGATGGATCCACGACCACGGCATCGACGCGCGCGTGATCGCCCCAGCCCTCCTCCGAGCCGAAGAGGTACATGATCGTCGGGTACGAGACGTCGAGCACCCAGAAGTTCGCGTCGTTCTCGACGGTGCACGACGGCCCGTCGTCCAGCACCATCACCACGACGGACTTGCCGTTCGACGGGTTGCTGACCTGCAGGCGCGTGCCGCACCCGTAGCTCGAGCCGCCCACCGAGTACCAGTTCACCGCGCGCTGGCAGCTCGCCTTGCTCTGACCGCTGCTGCACACGCCCTCGTCGTACGCGCTCTGGATGCACGACGCCGAGCCGCACGTGTCGCCCGGATCGGTGAAGTACGGGTTCGACGAGCAGCCGAAATCGGTCGCGTAGTACGCGCCCGTCGGGCTCGGGTTCTTGTTGAACAACCCACTGCACCCGGGGAAGCCGCCGACGGCGGCGTGGGACGAGGCGGCCTGCTCGGTCATCGACGACGTGGGGGCCGAGGAGCATGACGCGGCGAGCAAGAGGAGGGGAATCGCGAGGGGGAGCTTCATGCGGGTGCGGCTCCCCAAGCAGCGCACGTGCCAGTGTGCGTGCGCGGACGACCCTCGCGCACCCTCGCGAAAAGACGTTCGTACATCAAGGATCGATCGGCGTCCTCGCATCGGATCGCGATCCGGAGCGATCGCATTCGCGCGCGCCTCGCGATTCCCACCGAGCCATCGCGGCCCGCTGGGACCGTGGCGATCCATCGAGCCGATCCGACCCCTACCGTCCGACGTTGCAACCGGTCCATGCTCGCGAGAATCCGCCGCTCGCAACGAACCGCGGAAAGGTCACCCATTGCTCCTTGAAGATGCGCACGAGCACGTCGAGGGGTCCGCGGAACGGCGCCGGACGGTGCTCCTCGCGAGCGTGTCCCCGGCCTTGCGCGCCGATGGCCGCGATCATCGCGAGCGCCCCCAGTCCGGCGAACCAGCCGATCCCCAGCGGCACGGCGGCAACGAGGCCCACCGTCCCCGCCCAGAAGAGCGGCACCGTCGCCGCGTGCAGCGCCAGGTTCTTCCGGTTGCCGTGCGTCTCTGCGTAGCGCGTCATGTCGTTCATGCGCATCAACATGGCGCTCCCCCCGCCGCCCCGCTTGAACGAACTGGCTACCGCGAAGGCGCTCGAGGACGGAGGGCCGACGGTGTCGTCCCGAACATCCGCCGGAAGGCCCTCGTCATGTGCGCTGCATCGGCGAATCCCGCCCCGACCGCCACCTGCGCGAACGGCTTCCCTGCTGCCACGCCGGCGGCAGCTCGCTGCAACTTGAGCCACGCGAGATAAGGCCGCAGCGGGATCCCGATCGACTCCGTGAACGCATGCATCAGCCGCCCCCGTGACACACCGGCGACGGAGGCCAACGACTCGAGCGAAGCATCAGCGTTCACGGAGAGCGTGCGCAGGTGCCTGAGCAGCCGCCGCACGCGAGGGTGCACGCGTCGTCTCGCCGGCTCGCTGCCATTGCGCCGCCCACCGAGCACACCGACGGCGTGACGGGTCCATGCGACGCCGTCCCCCTGCATCAGCCGCATCGGGTCGGCGCTCCGCGGAGCGAGCGCGTCGCGTTCGTCCGCGTCCAGGCACCGCGCCGCCCCGCCGATCCTTTCGAACAGCGCCGCCCCCGCGTCGCTCTCGGGATCGAGGAAGACGAGCAGCACCTCGACGCCACGCCCATCGATCGCGTGCGGTACATCGGGGGCCGTGACGACGCCGGCGGCCTGGCGCACCCCCTCGCCCCAGTCCGTGCGCAGCGTGCCATCGAAGGCCATCACGATGTGCATCGCGTGATGCGCGTGTCGTCCCGTCGCCCCGCCGGGGCCCCGCGTTGCCAGGAGAGGCGGCCAGAGAGGAAGCGCACCGGGCGGTGGAACGACGACGCGCACGGGTGCA
>DASVWO010000335.1:0-15113 GCA_036393165.1 Polyangiaceae bacterium
CCTCCTCTCGGTGCCGCTCGCGGCGCACGTCGGGCGCATCGCGCGGGCGGCGCTGGTGGACGTGGCGCGGGCGCAGTTCCTGGCCGTCGCGAGCGCGAAGGGGGCACGGCCGGTGCGCGTCTGGGTGCTCCACGCGCTGCCCGCGGTGGTGGGCCCCATCGTGACGGTGGTCGCGAGCCAGCTGGGGGCGCTGCTCGGGGGCGCGGTCGTCCTCGAGCGCATGTTCGAGCGATGGGGCCTGGGCACGCTGATCCTCGAGGCGTACTCCACGCGCGACCTGCCGGTGCTCGAGGGGGCCGTCGTCGCAGCGGGCCTACTCTTCGTCATCGCGCAGGCGCTGGGAACGGCGCTGCACGCCGCGGTCGACCCGCGAGCGAGGGGGTGCGCATGACCGCGTCGCGGTCGGGGTCGGGGTCGGGGTCGGGGTCGCGGTCGCGGTCGCGGTCGCGGTCGCGGTCGCCGGCGGAAGCGGCGGCTTCGTCGCGATGCGGGGAGCGACAACTGCGACCGGCTCGTCGTTCGCTCGCCGCGCGAGTCCCAGCCGGGCCGCGATGCGCCCGGTCGTCCCGGTCGCCGCCGCGCAAACTCCCGCGAGCAACACCCCGGCCACCGCAATCAAGAGCCACGACCCGCGGCGTCGCCGCAGCGCCCGCACCGTTCGCCACTGAGAACCGCCGCCAAGCGCGGCGAGAACGTCCCGCCGCGTTCGCGCCGCATCCCGCGCGCTCGCCGAGGGCACATCGCGCGCGGCGCGCACCGCCGTCTCGAGCCAGTCGGCGCTCATACGATGCCTCGCTTTCGAAGCAGCTCGCGCAGCCGCTTCTTGGCGTGAAACAGTCTCGTGCGCATCGTCGCTTCCGGCGCCCCCGCGATGCGAGCCGCCTCCGCGCACGAGCGCTCCTCGATCTCCATGAGGACGAAGGCGACGCGCTGCGCGAGCGGCAGCGCATCGAGCGCGCGGTGGAGCTCCGCCGCCACCTGCGCCCGCGCGACGTCTTGCTCCGGGGTCCTGACGCTGCCCGTCTCCTCCGCTTGCTCCCCCGCGCGCGCCATGGCGGCGCGCCGTCGCGCCGCGGCCCGCACGTGCTTGCGCGCGACGTTCACCGTGATGGCGAGCAGAAGGGTGCGCACGGTGCACTCGCCGCGATGGCGGCGCAGCGCCGCGGGGACGCGCAGGAACACGTCGTGAACGAGGTCCTCGGCGGCGGCGGCATCGCCGGCGAGCCGGCGCGCGAACGTACGCACCGCGTCGTGATGCACGTCATAGAGCTCCGCCACCACGGCGGAGTCGTCGAGGGCCGCATTCTCCCCGGCCTCCGCGTGCAGGACGGTCACGGTGGGAGGGAGCATGCACCCGGTTGGTCCCCGCCGCGAAGCGTGGCGTTCAATCTTTTTGCGCGCCATCATGGCGCAGCTCGTCATGGGATGCTGGCGGATCGGCGGCTCGGTGGTCGTGGCGGCGCTCGCCGTCTTCGCGTGCGGTCGCTCGGGCCTCTACGTGTTTCCGCAGGAAGCGCCGCCCGACGCCGCTGCGCCCATCGCCGACGCCGGGGCCGACGAGCCGATCCCTCCCGGCGACGCCGTGTCGATGCCGGCCGCGTGCACGGCGGCCATCGAGCCCGGGGCGCCCGCCGCCATGTTCGGCTACTGCTCGACGCAGGCGAACGTCGCTTCGACGCGCGTGCCCGTGGGGCCGCACGGCACCTGGAACGTGCAGGTCGGCACGTATGCGCCGTCGCAGATCGTCATCGATGCGACCGGGCAGGTGTACGTCGGCCAGTGCGACCTGCAGGGCGACACGACGTCCTGCACGCAGATCGTGTCGATCACGCCGGAGGGAACGGTGGCGTGGACCCACGACTTCACGCCGGCCGGGGTCGGAGCGTTCTTCCTCGGCGCCGACGGGAAACTCCACGTGCTGGTCGGGTTCCCCCGCACGCTCTTCACGGTCGACCGGAACGGGCTCGTCACGATGCTCGGCCCGCTCCCGGAACACGTTGCCTACCAGGTCCTGCCTGGCTCGGACGGGAGTCTCTACGGGTCGCTGGTCGACTACCAGAGCACGACGCCGGATCGCGTCGTCAAGATGAACGCGATCGGTGCGCCCGTGTGGACCACGCCTCTCTCGTGCAACGACTGCGTCGCGGGGATGACGGTGGCGGCAGACGACAGCGTGGCCGTGACGCTGACGACGGGAGACGGAGACGGCGGGCTCGTCGGAAGCCTGGTGCGCATCGACGCCGCCGGAAAGCTGCTCTGGACGCGCGATCTCCCGGGCTTCTCTGCGGAGCGCATCGCGGTCGCGCGCGATGGGTCCATCCGGATCGCGCTTTGGACGAACTACCAAGACGATGCCGCGCCTTCGTCCACGGTGCTGGCGTCGTATTCCGCGAGCGGCGACCTCGCGTGGCAGACGGACCTGCACCAGGATCCCGAGCAGACCGGGGACGACCCGCTCGTCGTCCTCGAGGACGGCACCACGGTGCTCCGCTCGTTCACCGACCTGAACGCGGTCGGCGCGGACGGGCGACTAATCTGGCACAAGACGCTGCACTGCCCGAACTGCGCCTACTCCGCAGCGGCGGATCCGGACGGAGGCCTCGTGATCCTGGCGGACGACATCGAAGGGATCGACACGGCGACGGGGGACACGATGTGGAGCGGGATCGTCCCCCCGCAGGACGGGGGCATGACGGTCTACTTCGGCAGCATGATGGTGCTCGGACCGCCGGGCACGCTGGTCGGTGCCAGCTTCGGCGGCGTGGTGTTCCGCGCGGCCGATCCCTAGCGCAGCAGCGGTACGCGCATTGCTCCGCATGACCCCATGAAGCTCGCAGCGCTCGCTGCCCTGGGACTCTCGGCGACTGCGGTGGTTGCGTGCGCCGGCGCGCCGCATACGGCGAACGCGCCCGCCGGCGTGACGGAGAAGCAGGCGGGCGCATCGGGTGAGGCGGCGGAAGCGCATCGCGCCCCGTTCGAGACGAACGTCCTGAAGGCGGCGCGTGACAACGAGGACTATCGCCGCGTCCTCTTCACGGGAGCGAAGACGCAGCTCGTCCTGATGACCATCGTCCCTGGCGGGGACATCGGGTTCGAGACGCACCCGAACGTCGAACAGCTCGTCTTCATCGCGAGCGGACAGGGCAAGGCCGTGCTCGACGGAACAGTCTCGCCGGTCGCCGCCGGCGACGTCATCGTCGTCACGCCGGGCAGCCATCACGACGTCGTCAACACGGGCTCGGAGCCGTTGCACATCTACACCGTCTACGCGCCGCCCAATCACATCGACGGCCGCGTGCACAGGACGAAGGCCGACGCCGAGGCGGACAAGGCGGACGAGGCGTTCGGGCGCGCCGTGCGCTGACCGGGGCGCGTCGTGCCGCCCGGGCCGTTGCTTCGATTCCTCTCGCTGGCGGCGGGCGCCGTATCGCTTGCGTGCGCTTCGCCCGTGGCGAGCCGCGGAGGGAGCTGCCCCGACGCCGGCGCCGGCGCCCCGGGATGCACCGTCGCCCGCACCGTCGTCCGCTGCATGTCCTCGCGCGAGGTGCGTACGTGCGTGACCAGCGGAACGCAGTGTCCCGGAAGCACTTCGGCCACCGGCTTCGAGTGCGTGAGCCTGTGCCGCCCCGACGAGTACGGGGCCACGTGCGGCGAGCAACAGATGCCGCGCGGGTGCACGACGTACGGGTTCACGCAGGGCGGCAACCAGGGTGCTTGCTGCCCGTGCGAACCGCGGTGACCGATGCGGTACCATCCACCGCGACCATGACCGACTCCGCCGCCACCCGACGCGTCGTCGAAGCCTACTTCGACGCGTGGACCCAGAATCGCATCGAGGACGCGTACGCACTGCTCGCCGACGACCTTCACTTCACCGGTCCCAGCGCCGAGTACCGAACGCGCGCCGAGTTCCGCCCAGGACTCGTCGGCTTCGCGGGGCTTCGGAAGAGCTCCCAGAAGGTCGAGCTCCTCGTCGAAGGCGACCGGGCCGCGTTGCTCTACGACTGCGAGCTACCCCCGCCCGCCGGCAAGATGCGCATCGCGTCCTTCTTCCAGGTCGCTGGCGGCAGGATCACCCGCTACGACACGCGCTTCGATGCCGAGGGCTTCCGGCAGCTCCTCGCGGCGCTGCAGAAAAAGTGAGGGGTCGTGCCGGAAACTCGGCCAGGTGGCCTCAATAGAGGGTGAGGGAGGACGAGAGGTCCCCTTCGCGGCGGCTAACTGTGCGAAATGCCGTCGACTGGCGAAAAAAGATCAAGAAAACGCATCGCGCTTTCTGACTGAGGCGAGTTTCCGGCACGTATAGGGGCGAGGACGACGAGTCGCCGCGGCCACGAGGGCAGCGGCCGGATGCGTTCTCGTCAACGACAGCAAGTGCCCCGGTCCCGGGGCACCCAGTGGAGATCCGTCATGAGCACCATCCGCAAGTCCAGCGACAACGGCCCCTACGCGTTCATCGCAATGCACTACCGGGATCCGGGAGGCGAGGACCGCCTCCGCCGCTGGCTGCCGCACCCCGAGGTCGCCCGCGCCATCTGCGGCGCGCTCCGCGCGAACGGTTGCCGCCGGAGCGACATGGAGGACCGGCTCCAGGACGTCTACGAGAAGGTGCTCACCGCGTTCCGGGAAGGGGGCTGCGAACCCCCGCCGGACCTGCGCGCGATGAAGGCGTACTGCGCGACGGCCGCGAAGAACTTCGCGATCGACCGGCTGCGCGAGGCCCAGAAGCGCAAGCGGGACCTGGCCGAACCGTGCAAGCGCAAGGATTACGGCATGGGCGAGCCGGACTGCGCCGAGCCGCACGACCGGGCGGACGTCCTCCGGCAGGTCGAGGTCCTGGCCTCGCTATTCCGAGACGGGCGCATGCCGCGGCACGGCGCGTTCATCCTGCAGGGCGTCGCCACGGGGCGTTCGTACGCCGAGATCGCCAAGGACCTGAAGATCGGGAGGGAGCTGGTCAAGTGGCGCATGCGCGAGATGCGCCAGATCTGCCGGGAGCGCATGGAGACACTCGGGATGATCCCGAGGATGCAGCCGCTGCGCGTCATTGTCTGCGAGCCCTCCGCGCTCCCTCTGCTCCGGGTGGCCGCCTGAAATCGTCCTCGGGGCAAAAATAGTTCCTCCCCGGTTGACCCGTTTTTACGTCTTAACAGGGTGTAGAACGGTGGAGAGGCCCCGAGGCTCGACACAGCCTCGACGAGACCGGCGTCGATCTCGATCGGTTCGCCATCGATCTCGATCAGACCGGCATCGATCTCGAAAAGTCCCCCATCGATTCGAGTGAGACCCTCAATCGTCTCGAAGGGTGACGCTGTGAGGTCGATTGTCGAGGCTTCGATCGAGAAAAGACCGTCATCGATCGACATGAGCCTCGCTCTTTCCAAGGGCAGACCGGCGTCTTGCTCGATCGAACGTGCTCCCGCTCGAATTACCGCACCACCGACGAATACGAATGCCCGACCGATCGAGATCGATTCCGGTCCGATCGAGATCGATGACGAGGCGATCGAGATCATTGCCGGTCCAATCGAGATCGATTCCGGTCCGATCGAGATTGGTGACGAGGCGATCGAGATCGTTGCCGGTCCGATCGAGAGCGATGACGGGCCTACCGAGATAGAGGACGGCCGGCCGAGACCGACGCCGGTCTGATCGAGATTGATGAGGAACCGATCGAGATCGCTGCCGGTCCGATCGAAGAAACTCCCTCACCCACTCAACCCGAAGTGAAAGGAGGTCGAACCGAAGACCAACCCACGAACACGAAGGAGGAACCCTTGAACCAGTCGTCGAACAGAAACGAAGTGATTGTTGCAGTGACTCTCATCGAAGGAGCAGTGTCTTGACCACGACCAGAACCACGCACCGGGCGCTCGTCGCCCTCGCTCTTCCCATCCCCGTGCCGGCTCTCATCACGTATGCCATGCGCATCGTGACGGCGATGACCGGCAACCCCGCCTTCCCGACGCCCCTGCCTGCACTGGCGGCCGTGACGGCGGCGGTCATCTCGCTCCAGACCGCCGAGCAGTCGGCACTGGCGCGCACCAAGGGAGCCGTCGCGACGCGCAACGAACAGCGCACCGCGCTCGTCTCTCTGCTCCAGCACCTGAAGGCCTACATTCAGGTGACGGCCGACGCGAATCCCGAGAACGCGGCCTCGATCATCGAGAGCGCGGGCGTCGCCGTGAGGAAGGCGACGGTCCGCAAGCCGCGCGTCTTCTCCGCCAAGCCGGGGGCCAACTCCCGCACGGTGGAACTGGTGACGGCGTCGGCGGCACGGCGGGCATCGTACGAGTGGCAGTACAGCAGCGACGGCGGCAAGACCTGGGTGTCGGCAGCATCGACACTCCAGGCCAAGACGACCGTCACGGGCCTCACGGCCGGCACGACGGTGGAGTTCCGGTTCAAGTCGGTCGTGAAGACCGGCGAGAGCGACTGGAGTCCGCCCGTGTCGATCCTCGTGAAGTAGGCGGCAGTAGACGCGCCGGCCCTCGGCTCCCCTGTCGCGGCAGGGCGAGCCGGGGGCCGGCTGTCTTCGGGTGGCGGCGGCAGCGTCGGCGCTACGTCCTCGCGATGCTGCGTCTATGCTCGTCTCGATGAACGGTAACGTCGCCGTGGTCGTCGCCACGGTCATGCTTCTTGCTGCTTGCGATAGGCACTCGTCCACCGCGGCGCCCCAACCACCCGAGCCCGAGCCATCCGCGTCCACGGTGGTTCAGGAAGTCCGGTCCGATGGTGGCTCCGACGCGTCTTCGGCGCCGACGGCGCTGGCGCCGTCCGCTTCGGCAGCGGTCTCCGCGCCCAGCGTCAAGGTTGAGAACATCGGCATTCACATCGGTGGCGGCCCGAACGACCCCGTGACGAAGGCGCCGATCGCATCGAGCATCGAGCCGCACTTCGATGATCTTCGCGTCTGCTGGGGGAGCGCCGGAGATCCCAAGCGAGGAGGCGACTTCGGGGTGGACCTTCTCATCCCGTCCGAGGGCGGCCGCGCGCAGGTGTCGCACCCACGCACCGGGATCAAGGGGGACGCGTTTCGAGCGTGCGTGGTCGCGGTCTTCGAGCAGGTCGACTTCAAGAGGCCGCTCACGGGGCGAACGACGGCGAGCTACTCGCTGCGGTTCACGCCGTAGTCGCTACCGTCCGAAGAGCATCGCGATCCGCGCCGAGAGCAGCTTCGTGAGGAGCTTGAAGGGGTACCCGGGGTAGCTGGGTACGTCGGAGCCGTTGGAGCCGCCCGGCGCGGACTTCGTGCAGACGCGCATCTCCGCGCTCGGTGCTTCTCCCACGAGGCGCGCGCGATACACCGGGACCCAGTGCTTCGCATCGTCGAACGACATGACCATCGGGGAGTTGCAGCAGCTCGCGGCGACGCGACTCGTGGCGGAGCCCTCGCGGAGCTTGTGGCTCTTCAGCAACTCGACGCCACGGACGCACCGGACCCGATCCTTGCGATAGGTGACGTACGCGGTGCCGCCCTCGGAGTCGCGAACGGAGCCGGCCCCAGGGAGCGCCTCGAGCTGCTGCGAGCCGGCCTGGCAGTCGCTGCAGAAGCAAACCAGGCTCACGATGGGGCGGCCGGCCACCTCGTACTCGACGCGTCCGCACGCGCACCGCGCGATCATCGGCGCCCGAGCATGGCGTCCTTCGCCTCTCGCACGCCCTCGAGGATCCTTTGTGCGTGATCGCGGAAGAGCGCACCCGCCGGGGAGAGCCGCATCCCTTTGGGCGTGCGTCGAAACAACGACACCTGGAGCTCGTCCTCGAGGAGCCGGATCTGTCGGCTCACGGCGGGCTGCGCGACGTGCAGCTTGCGAGCGGCTCGGCCCACGTGCTGTTCCTCGGCGACCGCCACGAAGTACTCGAGCTGGGAGAGGCTCACGTCGGACAGGTTAGCTGATCTCGCTCGTCTGCCGCGGATGCCAGGGGCGAGATCCAAACGATCTTGGACGCCGGCCGCCGCGGGGCGCATACGCGCCAGGGCATGATCGAGATCCTCAGCGAGGCCGAAATCCGGCGCATGCGAAAGGCGGGCGCCGCAGCTGCCGCCACCCTCCTCTTCGTGCGCGATCGCCTGGCGCCAGGGATCTCGACGGCCGACATCGACGCCTGGGTGCGCGAGCACACGCTTGCCCTCGGCGGCACACCGAGCCAGCTGGGCTACCAGGGCTTTCCCGCCGCGGTTTGCACGAGCCGGAACCAGGTCGTCTGCCACGGCATCCCGCGCCCCGGTGAGCTCTTGTGTCCCGGTGACATCGTCAACGTCGACGTCACCACCCGACTGAACGGGTTTCATGGAGACACCTCCGCCACGTTCCAGATCGGAGAGACCTCTCCGGAGGCACGGCACGTCGTCGACGTCGCGCTTCGCTGCCGCGACGCCGGCATCGCGGTGGTTCGTGATGGCGCGCGGCTCGGGGACGTCGGTGCAGCCATCGACGAGCTTGCAAAGCGTGAGGGCTGCTCCGTGGTGCGGGACTTCGGCGGGCACGGCATCGGGCGCCAGATGCACATGGCGCCCCACGTTCCGCACGTCGGCACGCGCGGAGCCGGGCTCCGCCTGCGCGCCGGGATGGTCATCACCGTCGAGCCGATGATCAACCTCGGTCACGCCGAAGTCCGCGTCCTCGACGATGGCTGGACGGTGGTCACCGCAGACGGCTCGCTGTCAGCGCAGTTCGAGCACACCGTTCTCGTCACGCGCGCCGGGTTCGAGATCCTGACGGCGACCGGCGACGGGCGGTGATGTTCAGGCGGTCCGGCACGTCACTTCGACCGCATCATCACCGTGCCGTTGCTGCCCACCCAGTACACGTTGTCCGCGTCGACCGCGAGGCCCGAGGCTGACTGACCGCTCGCGAGAGTCGTCAGCTTCCCGCCGCCGACGGGAGCCTTCACGAGGTTGTTGTTTGCGTCCCAGTAGACGCTTTGCCCATCGGTCGTGAGGCTAAAGGCGGGAAAGCCCTGCCCGGTCGCCAGCGTCACCACCGCACCCCCATCGAGAGGCATCTGAGCGACGACCCCGTCGGTGGTCGCGAAGTAGACGTTGTTCGCATCTGTCGAGATATCCTCGACGCTGCTGCCCCCTGCCGGCGTGACCAGGACCGATGGTGTCCCCCCTGCGATGGGAACGCTGATGAGCAGAGCGCTCCCGTTGGAAGCCCCCGTGACGCCCGCGTAGAAGACGCGCCCGCCGCCGACGGCCATGGTGGTCGCGCTGCCGCCCCCCACGAGGGTCACCGGCGCACCGCCTGAGAGCGGGGCCTTCATGACGGCAGCCGGCGGTCCCTGATTGGTCCAGTACACGGAAGTGTCGTCGACGGCGACGCCCCAGACGTTCGTCTGCCCTGTCGCGAGCGTCGTGTACCCGGAGCCGCATCCCGACTTGGGGCAGTCGATCACGAGTCCCTGCGGCTCGTTTCCGCCTGAAGGGCTGATCGAGTAGACCCGCGTCGCATCGATGGCGACGGTCGTTGCGGCGACGGGGTTGAGCGTTCGCTGGCTTCCATCGGCCAGGGAGATCGCGGTGACGAAGCCGATTTCGTAAGGCGCGACGTACAGCGTGGAACAGTCCACGGCGAGGTAGGCCGACGACATCACGCTCGCGCGGCCCAAGGCCGTCGGTGTCGTCCCGGGCTTCGCCGGGCTGGGGCAAGAGAGGCCACCGCCGCCGGCATCCGACGGCGGCGGCGGCATGGGCTGAGCGTCAACGACCGGGGTGGGCTCGGCATCGTCGCTCGGGGGGACTGCGCCCGGCGGAGCTTCCGGTCCGCCGGAGTCGAGGGCCCCTCCGAGGGCAACGTCGCCGCCGCACGCCACGAGAGCGACGGGCAGGAACCAGAGTGACCGCATGATGGAGGAATGACCAGCCGCTCGCCGATTGATCACGGATTCGCACCCACCAGCGACCGAACGCGATCGGCGTACGGGCTCCCTGGATTCGCCGAGAGGAACGCGTCGGCAACGCGTCGCGCCGCCGCGGGATCGCCGGCGCGGACGAGGGCCTCGATGCGGAGCACGGTCGCCTCGCTCGCCATGGACGCGTGCGGAAAGCGCATTGCGTAATCGTCGAGGATCGACAGCGCACGCGCATGGTTGCCGGCAGACAGCGCGGCACGAGCCTGATCCAGGGTCGACAGCTCGGCGCCGATGCGCGTGGACGGCTCGGAGGTCGGTGCTGCCGGCTCGGGCAAGATGGCTGCGGGCGGCCTTGCCGTCGCAGGCGCACTGGTCGCTGGCGTCTCGGGGGAAGCGGACGGCAGCGGCGCTGCGGGAGCCTGATGCACGACAGGCTTCGGAAGCGGCGCGGCTGCCGGCTGACTCGCCGTCGTCGCCAGCTCGCTCCGTGTGCGGACGTCGTCGTGTCGGCCCAGGGCGACGGCCGCCGTGGCGGCGCCCGCGCCGACCAACCCGACGATGGCGATCCAGTGCAGCGTGGCCGCCGAAGCGCCTTTGACGACGGTGCTTCCTGCAGCCAGCGCGCTCGACGAGCCGGCGGCGACGCCCGCGCCGGCGAGTGCCGCCGTGGCGAGCACCAATGCGCGCCTGCGTGCCGCCTCGGGGGCTCGTGCGCGCCCGGCCTGGAGCAACATCGCCTCCATTTCGCTGGAGGGCTCGAGCGTGAGACGTGTCGGGTCGCTCATGGTGCATCTCCGTGTCGTCGCCGTGCCGCCTGCATGCGGTTGACGATGGCCTGGAACTCCTCACGCCCCCGCCTCAGGCGCGACGCCGCCGTGCCCGCGGGAATGCCGAGCGTCTCGGCGATCTCGCGCATCGTCATCTCTTCGATCTCGTACAGGACGAAGACGATGCGCAGCTCGACGGGCATGGCGGCGAGCACCTTCCGGAGCAGCTCGTGTGCCCGGCGTTCGTCGACGAGCTCCTCGGCGCTCGGCGTCTCCGCGACGAGCGCCTCCAGGTCTTCCTCACCGGATTCGGGGTGACGGCTCGAGGTTCGCCGCAGCGTCCCTGCCACCCGCATCGCCGTGGAGAAGAGGAACGACCGCTCCGCGCCCGGAGCCACGTCCTCGATGCGACGCGCCAGGATGCACATCACCTGCTGCGCGCCGTCCTCCGCGGCCGCATCGTCGAGCCCCACGAAGCACAGGGTGCGCCAGACGAAGTCGAAGTGAGCCTCCACGAGCTTCGTGACGCGCTCGGCCGCAACCGCAGGAAGCGGCTCGGCCGACTCCTCGGACTGCGTCAGGGTGGCCGTGTAGGAAGAGGAGGAGTCGGCCATCGCTGACGCATGGCGCGTCATAGGAACAATGACCGACGGCAGCCGGATTGATCAGAAAAAGTGAACTCCAATGCCGGCGCCCCCTTCGAACCCGAGCCACGAGACCTGGTAGACAGTGCTGTCGGGGCGAAAGTAGAAGCGGTCCGTCGTGGCGCGCACCATTGGCGCGGCGTCGATCGTGAGAAACAACGGGCCGAGCAGCGACCACTCGCCGCGCACGACCGGGCCGAGTGCCACCCAGGCCCGCTCTCGCGAAGTCGCGAGGGGCACGCCCGAGCCGCTTGCGTCCACGACGCCCGCCTCCACGCGCGCGCATGCGAGCAGGTGCGCGGGGCCCGGCGGCCACGAGAGCACGCATCCCTCGAGGCGCCCCAGGTTCCAGGTGAACGCCGCCGATCCGCCGGTTGCCTCGCCCACGGAGGAGCCGGCGTGCAGAAACGAAGCTCGTATGGATGGCGCGATCAGCCCCGTGCTCGAGGAGCGCCAACCGAGCAGCGGCGCCACCCCGAAGAGAGGATTCGAGGGCGCGCCTCCCGCCACGACCAGATCCGTGCCCACGAACACGGTGTGCGGCGGCGGGGCGGCGCTCGTGGGCGCGGGCGATTCGCTTGGAGGAGGCGTGGTTGCAAGCGGAGCGGGGAGGGGGCTCGGTGGACTTTGCGTCACGGCTGGAGGCTCTTCTTGCACAGCCTGCGCTGACGCAGTCGTTGCGGCAGGCGGTGAAGGCGCTCCGCTCGCCGCGTTCGTCGGAGCCGCGGGACCGAGGATGGCCGATGGATCGACGGCGAGCGCGACCATCAGCGCCAACGCCTCGGCTCCTTCCGCGCACGAGTCCGCGTGCACCTCGCGCACGCCTTCGATCGATCCCGAGCGCAGGACGGTCAGCCGGCCGGACGCGTGCGGTCCTCTCGTCAGCGTGACCGCGAACGTCCGCGCCTGCCCGCTCGCGACGAAGCGGGCCCTGTTCGTACGCCCGCGGACCATCTGCTCGAACGCGGCGGCGTCCGGACAGTCGCTCGTCGCTCGGTAATCCAGCGCGATCGGCTCTCCCGATTCGTCCGCGAGCGCCAACGGCGCACACGCGATCACGCACAGCGCAGCCGCGAGCCCGCGACGCAGCACCTCGTGCAGTCTAACCGAAGCGTCTCGCGCTTACGCCAAGTCATCCCACTTTGCGCCGGTAATGCATCGCCGTAGTGCCGGACTTCAGGCGCGTCATGGAGAGGAGGTCGAGGTGTCGCGGGCGCTCCGAGCCCTGGAACAAGTACGGCCCATGGCCCGCAAGGACCGGGTGGACGACGAGATGGTACTCGTCGATCAGCCCGAGCCGATCGAGCGCCGCGGAGAGCATGGGGCTGCCCACGAGCACGCCTCGAGGGGTCCTCTCCTTGAGCCGGATCACGGCCTCACGGAGGTCCCCCTCCACGTGAAAGCTGTTCTTCCACGGGAAGTCGCGGCGTGAGGCCGACACCACGTGTTTCGGCGTGTCCTCCAGCTTGCACGCCCACTCCCGCAACGCCCGCGGCGCCTTCTCGTCGCGCGCCACCGCGGGCCAGAAGCCTTCCATGAGCTCGTAGGTGGTGCGCCCATAGAGAATCGCGCCCGCTGCGCCGATCAGCTGCGTGAAGTGGTCGTGCATCTCGTCGCGGTCGCCGCCGATCATCTCGCGATGGTCGCAGCAGCCGTCGAGCGTCAGACTGAGCGCGAAGGTCAGGAGGCCCCCGTCCGCAGCCCTCGCCACGTGGCACCTCTCTCGTGCCCGTCGCGAGGCTCGCGACGAGCTCGTCGAGCCGCTCGTAGGCGTCCTCCATCGCCGTGCCCGTGGCGTGCTGCACGATGCCGTCGCGGATGGCCATCGTCTTGTAGACGGTCGTCGTGGTGATGATGGTTGTCCTGGGACCGGATTCGATGAGCACGAGCGTCTCGACGGCTTCGTCGGCGCTTCCGTTCGCGACGAACGTGCGCACGAAGCGCTCGGGCGCGACGACTTCGCGGAACTCACCGTGGAACCCGAACTCCTCGCGGTTAGGACGGCGGTAGACGGCGCGCCACCTGCCGCCGGGCCGCACGTCGCACTCGCACACGAGCATCTCGAGGTCTCGCGGCGCCTTCCAGCGGCGGATGTGCTCCGGCTTGGTGAAGCAGTCCCACACGAGCGCGCGCGGCGCCTTCACCGCGCGGCGCGTCGTGATGATGGGCTCAGCGGGATCGACGACGACTTCGGTTCGTTCTTGGCTCATGCGACGTCTCCTTCGATTGCAGCTCGTCCAGGTATGCGTCGAGACGCGCGTACGTCTCTTCCACTTGCGCGCGGTAGCGCTCGAGCCACGCCGACGCGTCCTTGAGGCGCTCGGCGCGCAAGCGCACCGGGCGGCGCTGGCCATCGCGAGAGCGCGACACAAGGCCGGCGCGCTCCAGCACTTGGACGTGCTTCGTGATCGCCGGCTGCGAGAGCCCGCCGCCGATCGCCACGAGATCGTTCACCGACGCTTCGCCCTTCGCCAGCCGCGCCACGATGTGGCGGCGCGTGGCATCGGCGAGCGCGCCGAAGGCGAGATCCAGCTTCAGCTCGGTGCTCTCTTTCATAACCATTGGTATATATCACCAATGGGTTATGCGAAAGGGCCCGCAGCAAGGGAAGCGGTATCGCACGGCGCTCGGGTCCGTAGAGCGCGTCGAGCCGGAGTTGCCAGGCAAGCTCGATCAGGTGCGGGCCATCATGGCGCGCGTCGGGATGTGACGCGGTGTGACGTCACGTGACATGCGATCCGCGCCAGCGCTGGTGCCGGCGGCAGCGTCGGCGTCCTCGACGGCGTCAGCGGCAGCGACAGCCGTCAGCGCGTGATCCGTAGAGCGGGAGACGGGATTTGAACCCGCGACGTCCACCTTGGCAAGGTGGCACTCTACCACTGAGTTACTCCCGCACCTCGCTCCGGGCCCGGGTGGGACCGGCGCGAGAGAGGGGTCTTCGTAGCGCCCTGAACGTCCCGTGTCAACGGAACGAGCCCTCCAGCCCGATGCTGGGGATGGTGATGGGGCCCAGGGTGTCGATGCACGAGCTCGACCCGCCTTGTCCTGCCTGCGAGACGTCGCAGTGGGCGTCGATGGCTTCCTGATTGAGGGTCACGTTGATGCCCTCGAGGACCACGGTGAGACGCGTGCGCCCGCCGTGAAGCAGCCACGTCTTCTCGAGGCGGGCGTCGATGCGCCAGAAGGGGGGAAGGCGCGCCGTGTCGTACGGGAGCGAGGGGCCGCCGCGGTACGAGGGGGTGTAGGGCCGGCCGCTGTACGCGAAGAGACGGGTACCTACCCTCCAGCCGCGACCGAAGTCGTAAGAAGCCACGGCGCTCAGCACGTGGGTGCGGTCGTACTCGCTGAGGATCGTGACCGTGGGGTCCGCGTCACCCGGCATGCGCGCCTGACGGGTCGACTGCGAGAGGGTGTAGGAGACCCACAGGGTGAAGCGCTCGGCGAAGGAGCGTCGCAGCAGCACCTCCATGCCGAGAGCGCGCCCGTTCGTCTGGGGGGTGATGCACTCGGTGGTCCCCGCGATCGGGGAGCAGGGGGCCGTCACGTCCGGCAAGCCGATGTAGTCGTGGAGGAACCCGGTCAGGCCGAGCGAGAAGCTCGCCGGGAGGCCGAGCTCGATGCCCTGGCTCGTCTGCACCGACGTCATGAGCCCCTGCTGCACGCCGGGCTGGATGTACGGCGTCGTGTCCGGGTACTGCGCCGGGATGCCGAGCAGCTGGTGCGAGATGCCGAACGTGGAGACGCTCGTCAGCCACGAGGCCACGCGCACGCGTGCGGCGAGGCGCGGCTCGAGGACGGGCGTGGTCGTGCCGTTGGTCGCACCCGGCAGCGCCGGCAGGTTCTC
>DASVWO010000336.1:0-8365 GCA_036393165.1 Polyangiaceae bacterium
GTCGCACCCGGGGGCGTTGCGGGCGAGCGCGCGATGCGAGTAGCCGAGCGCGTCGCACCCGCGCGAGACGACTCGCGCGACGCCGCCCAGCACGCTCCACGGGCTGGGGGCGACCTCGAGCTCCTTCTCGACGCGCTCGAAGTACGGCGCCATGCGGTCCGGCGCGAGGTCGCGCAGGCCCTCTTCCTCGGCCCAGCGGTCGAGCACCCACTCGGGCGTGCGCCAGCAGGTGCCCGTGTTGATGGCGGTGGACCCGCCGACCAGACGGCCCATGGGGAGCGGGATGAACGTGTTCCCCACGGTGCCGACGGTGCCCTTGCCGCGATAGAAGCGGCGGATGTTGTCGATGCCGCGGCCGTCGAAGTCGACGCGCGTGTGGTAGCGCCCCTCCTCGAGCAGGAGCACCGCGAGCCCGCGGCGCGCGAGCTCGCACGCGACGACCGCGCCGCCCGCCCCGGTGCCGACGACGACGGCGTCGCACTCCAGGTCGACGTCCGCGTCGAGCGTCTCGCCGTCGGTCACCTGGCGCATCCACCGCGGCGTCTCGGAGACGACGTTCGTGAAGCGCCACTTGCTCTTCAGGTCCGCGTAGATCTTCGGGTCGTCGAAGTACGCGATCTTCATCGGCGCCGTGAGCGCGAGGGCCAGCGTGCGGCGCGAGACGTCCACGTCGCCCGTGGCCCAGTGCACGAGCATCTCTTCCGCCTCGGTGCGCGGGAGCGACGAGAAGCCGCGCCCGCGGTGCGTGACGCGCGCGGCGTGCTCGATCACGTGAAGGAGCGAGCTCCAGCGGGCGACCGTGCCGCGCCCGAAGCCCGAGAGCAAGCGCTCGGTGCGATCCACGGTGCGCTCGTCGGCCTCCGCGAACCGATCGCCCGCCGGCAGCGCGGCGCGCGCGACCGCGAGCGCGATGCGCCTCGCGTCGGGTGACAGACGATCGACGCGCTCGGGAACGGCGGTCATGGCTCAGGGGTGAGCGCCGGCGAGCGCGGCGTGCGGGCCGACCTTGAAGCTGCGGAGGAGCTTGCGGAGGTCGCGCGCGAGAGAAAAGCGGAGCAATGCTTCGCCCCAGACGTTGCCATCGGCGTCGTAGAGCTTGCCGGGCAGCGTGGTCCACCCGACGATGTGCCGCCGCCACGTCGTGCTCTTCGAGCCGTCGAAACAGTACTTCTTGCCGTCGTCGGCGGTGAAGTCGAAGACGTAGCGAATCGTCTTCTTCGCCACGGGCGAGAGCTCCAGGCGCCCGGTCGCCGGGACGTCCTTGGCGAGGCCGTCGATGCGCACCGTGCCGGTGCACGCTCCGACCGCGGTCGTGGCGAACCCGAGGACGCTGGGCGCGTGGACGTCGAAGTCGAAACGGAAGGGCCGGTCGAAGCGCTCGCCCGCGCGCTGCACCGTCCCCTCCATCTTCTCGCGGAAGTAGAACCCCAGGAGCTTCACGCGGAGGATTCTACATCCACAGAACGTCCGCGCCAGTCACTTCGTCGCGTGCGCCACGAGCGTGCCCGGCTGGGGGAGGCATGTGCCCCGGCTCGCCACGTTCGCGTCCCGCCGGGGAAGGTCGTGCCCGGCGCGTGGGCGATACGTGCCCCGCGCGGACCCTGACGTTCCCCGACCGGGAGTCTCGGGGGCCACGCCGGGGCGCAACGGGTTCGCTCGGGGAGCGTACGTGCCCCGTCGGGGCACGCCAGGGTACGGCGCGGACTCGCTCGGGTCCCGCAGGGGCGAGCTCGGGATCCACCGGGGCACTCACGTGCTCCAGAGGGGCACGCAGCGGCGCCGCGGGGGCACGCTGCGAAGAATCGACACGAAGCGCGGGACCGAATCGGGGCTTTTGCGATTGCTCTTGGTGAAGGGGATCGAGAGCGAAAGATTTCTCGTCACAAAGCGTGGCCTCGTACGGCCACGTCCCTAGGGGGCCGAGGGACGCCGCAATGGGGCGGCGCCCATGAACGCCCTCTCGTCTGGAATCTGGAGGTCTAGCGATGTCGAAGCAGAACCAGAACACCACGGTTGGCCTTCTCCAAAAGGCGATCGCGGGGGTCCAGAAGCTCTTTCCGAACCAGCAGTTCATGCTGGGCGGGAAGGCCTTCACGACCGTGCAGTTGGTGGCGCTCTTTCAGAGCCTCATCGACGCCATCGCGGCTGCAGTTGCCGCGAAGGCTGCGCGCGCGAAGGCGGTCGCGAACGTGAAGTCGCTGAGGACGACGGTCATCCCGGTTCACCGGGACCTGATCGCTTTCGTCAAGGCGACGCTCGGCCGCGACCCGACGGTGCTCGCCGACTTCGGCGAGGAACTGTCGGCGCCGAAGACCCCCACGGCCCAGGAGAAGGCCGCGGCGGTGCAGAAGCGGAACTCGACGCGTGCCGCGAGGCACACGATGGGCTCCGAACAGAAGAAGGCCGTGAAGGGGACGGACACGACCCCGGAGCAGCCTTCGGCGGGCAGTCCCGCAGCAACGCCTTCCAAGGCGTAGCTCGGGCTGCGAGTAGCGAAGGGGAGGCGGGCCGCGCAGCAAGCGGCTCGCTTCCCCGACGCGCTTACTGAGTACAATGCCGCCATGCGTGCACTTGGCTTGGCGAGCGCGACCGCTGTGGGCATCGCGTTCCTCGCGCTGTCCGCGTCCGGCGGCTGCGGCGGCGACGCGTTCAGCTCGGGGTCGAGCGCCGACAGCAGCACCGGCGACGGCAGCAGCTCCGGCGGCGGCGACGACGGCATGCCCGGCGAGGGCGGCGACGGGCCGGCGATGGTCGCCGGGCACACGGTCTACGTCGCCCCGAGCGGAAAGGACACGGACAGCGGGCTCGACCCGCAGCACGCCGTCCGCACCATCAAGAAGGGCGTCGAGATCGCACAGGGCCTCTTCGAGGGCGGTGTCATGGTGCCCAACGTCCTCGTCTGCTCGGGCAACTACCCCGAGGACTCGCTCCACGTGAACTTCGACCTGGGCCTCTTCGGGGCCTACGACTGCACGACGAATCCCTCGATGTGGACGCGCGCGCCCGCCTACGGGTGGCCGACGTTCGACGCGAGGGTGGCCTCCGTCGTCACGTTCGCGAACACGACCATGCAGACGTCCACGCTCGCGATCGACGGCAGCGTCACGTCCAGCACGAAGGTCGACGGGCTCGTCATCACGGGCCAGGAGACGGTCTCCGCCACCGGCCCCTCGCTCGGCATCGAGGTCGCGCTCGGCGCCAGCCCGGTGCTCTCGAACCTCGTCGTGTCCGGCGGGTCGGGATCGGCGGGGTCGACGGACGCCGGCTCCATCGGCGTTCGCATCGGCAAGGACAGCAACCCCGAGATCAAGAACGACGTGATCGACGGCGGCTCGGGCAAAGGCCCCGCCGGCTCCGGGTTCGGCAGCATCGGCGTGCGCGTCCTGGCGGGCGCGCCGAACATCCACGACGACGTCATCGCGGGCGGCAGCGGACAGTCCATCGGCTTCGCGTCGGTCGGCGTCGACGTCCTCTCGTCGCTGACCACCGCCGGGAACAACCCGCTGTCCAAGGTCATCGTGGTCGGCGCCGACGCCGGCCCCACCGCGATGGGCGCGACGGTCGGCGTGGCGGTGCGCTCCGCGGGGCAGGCCGATCTCGACATGGTCGACAGCGTCGTCTACGGCACCGGCAACACGACGGGCACCGTCGAGTCGGTCGGGGTCGAGTTCGACGACGGCGGCAAGCTCACGCTGCTGGCCGACCGGATCGCAGCTGGCGCCAACGCTCAGGGCAAGACGGTCGGCGTGCAGGTCACCTCCGCCGAGAGCGCTTCCATCGTCGACTGCGAGATCCACGGCGGCGACGTGCCCGGCGGCGCGAGCGGCAGCACGCGCGGCATCCTCCTCACCGGCCCGGTGAGCAAGGCGGCCATCGTGTTCGACACGATCTACACCGGCGCCCAGGGCGGGCAGAGCGGCACCGCGGCCATCGACATCGAGGGCGGTGTGGGCAGCGTCACGGTCGAGAACGATCTGCTCTTCGGCAACGACACCGGCGGCACGACTGGTTCGGCCGGGGCCGCCGTCATCGCCGGCACGTGCTCCGGAGGCGCCAGCCAGCTCGCGGCGCTCGACTACACGGGATTCGTGAACTTCGCGGACCTCCTCTATTGCAACGACCTCGGGACGTCGAGCGCGCTGCCTTCGGGCATCACCGTGAACGTGGAGGGGCCGACGACGTGCAAGAAGACGTGCGGCAACGTCGTGGTCACGGGGACGTGCGCGACGCCAAGCCCCAGCTGCCAGACCGACCCTGCGTGCCCGTCGATGACGCCGCCGGGGTGCGTGCAGAGCATCCTCGGGAGCTCCTGGTCGTCCGTGGGCGACGGCATCGGCTCTGCCGGCGCCGACGCGGGCATCTCGTCGCCGGCGTGGCAGATCGAGCCGCCGGGCAACTACTGCAAGCTGACCTCGGGCGGCGTGCCGTACACGGGGGTCATGAACGACCTCGTGGGCCACGCGCGAAGCACGACCAAGCCGACCATGGGCGCCGTCGAATACATGGGCGGCACCTGCACCAACTAGTCAGCCGGCGCTCCGGTACCACTGCATCGTCTCGCGCAGGCCCTCGTCGAGAGGACGCGGCTGCCACCCGAGCTCGCGTCGCGCCCGGTCGCCGCGGAAGGCCCAGCGGGCGCCGACGCTCATGGCGAGGCCCTCGCGCACGAGGGGCGGGGCCATCGCCGATGCGCGCGCGAAGCCGCGCACGAGCACGTCCGGCAACCATGCCACGGGTGGCTTCCGGCCCGCGGCGCGCGCCGCGAGCGTGAACCACTGGCGGAACGTCACGCTGCTCTCGGCCACGATGTACTCCTGCCCGTCCTTGCCGCGCTCGGCGACGAGCACGAGCGCCTCGGCGCAGTCGTCCACATGCACGAAGGTCATGTCCACGTCGGCCAGCGCTCCGACGCGCATGGCCCCGCGAGCGATCCACTTGTGCGTCTCGCCCGTGAGGCTCGGATCGTCCGGCCCGTAGATCGTCACCGGCAGCGCGATGCGCAGCCGCGCACCGGCGCGCGCCATCGAGCGCGCGATGGCGTGGGCCTCGCGCTTGGTCGCCTCGTAGTGCGAGCGCGGCGTGTCGCCGGTCCAGTGCGACTCGTCGGCCACCTGCCCGTCGCGTGTCGGGCCGAGCGCCACGACCGACGAGACGTGAACGGCCGGCACGCGGCGCTCGGACGCGGCGCGGAGCACGTGCTGCGTGCCGCCGACGTTGACCGCGCGCATCTTGGCCGGGTCGCTCGCGCCGATCTCGTACACGGCGGCGCAGTGGAAGACGCGCTCCACGCCCTCGAGGGCGCGCTCGATCGACGGCGCGTCGGTGACGTCGCCCTCGGCCCACTCCACCGCGTCGACGCCCGCGAGCCGTCTGCGGTCACTCGTCGTGCGGACGAGCGCGCGCACCCTGTCCCCGCGCGCCGCGAGGACGCGCGCGAGATGGCTCCCGAGAAAGCCGGTGGCTCCTGTGACGAGCGACAGCACGAGGACAGATATTGACCTCTACGCGGTTCCAGTGCTCCCCTCTATCGCCATGCGAATCCGCCAGATCCTCCTCCTCGGCTGCATGGCGCTGCCCGTGGTCATCGCGTGCAAGCCCGGCGCTGGAGCCGCCGATGCCGCCGCTGAAGCGGCTCCGTCCGCTTCCGCATCCGACACCGCGTCGGCGCCGGTGCAGGACGCCGCGCCCGAGGCGGCAGCCACCGTCGTCCATCACGCGACCGTCCCGGCGGTCGGCAACGGGTGCAGCCCGGGGTCCGACTCGGTCGCCTGCGCGGGCGACAAGGTGACGGAGCTCACCTGCGGCGGAGGCGTCTGGCGCGCCCTGCAGACCTGCCGTGGCTCTGGCGGGTGCAGCGGTACCGGCTCGGCCCTCAAGTGCGACGTCGGTAACCCGCTCGTGGGCGACCCGTGCGTCGTGGGCCAGGCCCCGTCCAAGTGCGCCAACAACCAGGAGCTGCAGTCCTGCCAGGGCGGCACCTTCCGCGACACGGTGTGCACCCCGCCGCAGCACTGCAAGCCGGCGGGCAGCGGTCAGTTCGCCTGCAAGTGATACGGGCTCGCGCGGCGGAGATGGGCTAGGTATTAGCCCCCTTCCGCCATGGCCGAACGCAAGACCCCGCGCGAGATCCTCTCCGCCGCCGGCAAGCTCGACAAGGACGTCATCGCCGTCAAGCTGCGCGGCAAGACGGTCGATCTCCATACTCCCGTCGAGGCCACGGCGGCCGACCTCACCCCCATCCGTGCGACCGATCCCGACGGGCTCGCGGTCATCCGCCACTCGACCGCGCACGTGATGGCCGACGCCGTCCAGCGGCTCTTCCCGGGGACCAAGGTCACCATCGGCCCCGCGATCGAGGACGGCTTCTACTACGACTTCGACAAGCCCGGCGGCGGCTTCACCGAGGAGGACCTCGCGCGCATCGAGCAGGTGATGCTCGAGGTCATCAAGAAGGACACGCCGTTCCGCCGCGCGGTCGTCGAGCGCGGCGAGGCGCGCATGATGTTCCAGGCGATGGGCGAGAGCTACAAGCTCGAGATCATCGACGCCATCCCCGAGGGCGAGGAGGTCAGCGTCTACAAGCACGGCGCGCCGCCCAACGAGTGGATCGACGTGTGCGAGGGGCCGCACGTACCGTCGACCGGGTTCCTCAAGGCGGTGAAGCTCACGCACGTGGCCGGCGCCTACTGGCGCGGCGACGAGCGCAACCCGATGCTCCAGCGCATCTACGGGACGGCGTTCCCGAGCGTCGACGCGCTCGAGGAGCACCTCAAGCTGCTCGAGCAGGCCAAGCAGCGCGACCACCGCAAGCTCGGCAAGGAGCTCGACCTCGTCATGTTCGACGAGGTGGCGCCGGCGATGCCCTTCTTCTTGCCGAAGGGCGCGTTCGTCTACAACCGGATGCTCCAGTACGTGCGCGACCAGTACGAGCGCGAGGGTTACGAGGAGGTCGTCACGCCGCAGACCTTCGACCCGAAGCTCTTCCGCACGAGCGGGCACCTCGGCAACTACAACGAGAACATGTACCGCCTCTGGACCGAGGACCTTCTCGAGGCGAACGAGAAGAACCTGAAGGCGGGCCTCCAGGAGCACGCGTTCGGCCTGAAGCCGATGAATTGCCCGAGCCACTGCGTCATCTTCGGCAGCCGCAAGCGCAGCTACCGCGAGCTCCCGTGGCGCGTGGCGGACTTCGGGCGGCTGCACCGCTACGAGCGCGGCGGCGTCGTGCACGGGCTGGCCCGCGTGCGGAGCTTCAGCCAGGACGACGCGCACATCTTCTGCGCCGAGGAGAGCGTCGCGAGCGAGATTGCCAGGTTCATGCGGTTCTTCAACCGCGTCTACAAGGCGTTCGGCTTCGAATCGATCGACGTGAAGCTCGCGACGCGCCCCGAGAAGCGCATCGGCTCGGACGAGCTGTGGGAGACCGCGGAGCGGGCGCTGGCCGAGGGCCTCGAGCAGGCCGGGCTGAAGTTCGAGTACTCGCCGGGCGAGGGCGCCTTCTACGGGCCGAAGATCGAGTTCCACGTGAAGGACGCGCTCAAGCGGAGCTGGCAGCTCGGCACGATGCAGCACGACCCGAACCTGCCCGAGCGCTTCGACCTGCGCTTCGTCGGCGAGGACGGCAAGGAGCACAAGCCGGTGATGCTCCACCGGGCCATCTTCGGCTCGATCGAGCGCTTCTTCGCCGTGTACCTCGAGCACGTCGGCGGCAACTTCCCCACGTGGATCGCCCCCCGGCAGGCCATCGTGCTGACGGTCAGCGAGAAGAGCGACGAGTACGCCCGCAAGGTGGTCGACCGCCTGCGCTCGCACGGCCTGCGCATCGACTCCGACCTCTCGGCCGACAAGCTGGGGGCGAAGATCCGCTCGGCGCGGCTCCTCCGCTACCCCTATTTGCTCGTCGTCGGCCCCAAGGAGGCCGAAAGCGAGTCCGTCGGAGTCCGGTCCAGGGACGCCGGCGAGCTCGGCTCCATGAAGCTCGCGGAATTCGAGGCCCGGCTATTGACCGAGAGCCGGCCCCCCGGAGATTCTTGATCGGTCACCCACTCGTAAGGAGGTCACGTCACAGAACATGGCATTTGGTTCCTCACGGTTCGACCCGCGTCAGCAGCAACGCGGATACCAGATCCGAATCAATCACCGAATCCGAGTCCCGGAGGTCCTCGTCATCGGGGCCGACGGAGGAAAGCTCGGGGTGCTGCAGACACACGAAGCCTTGCGCATGGCGCAGGAACAGGGGCTCGACCTCGTCGAGATCAACCCCAAGTCCGACCCGCCGGTCTGCAAGATCCTCGACTTCGGCAAGTACAAGTACGAGGAGAAGAAGAAGCAGGCGCAGGCGAGGCGCAACCAGGCCGTCGTCGAC
>DASVWO010000337.1:0-2475 GCA_036393165.1 Polyangiaceae bacterium
CAACCATGACGCGGCGACGATGATCGCGTTCGCCCCGCTCGAGCACGCGCTCGAGAGCGACCGGACGCGCGCGAACGGCCCCAGGCTCTCGTCGAGCCGGTCCCCTGTCGCCGTGAGGGGATGCGAGAGCATCGCGGCGAGCACCTCGCGGTGCTCCGGCTCGGCGTGCAGCTTCGCGAGCAGGTGCTCCGTCTCGAGCATGCCTCCCGTCGTGCCTCCCACGACGAGGCCCACGCGCGCCCCACGCACGTCGAGCCCCGCCGCCCGCATCGCCTCCTCGGCCGCCGTCGCCGCCATGGCGCTCGTGCGCGACCACGCCTGTCCCTCGACCACGACCCCGTCGACCTCGCCGGCGACGTGCGTGCGCTGTCCGCTCACGTCGAACCGCGCGATGGGCCGGATGGCCCGGTCGCCGCGGACCAGCCGCGTCCACGTGGCTTCGACCCCGACGCCGAGCGGCGTCACCAGGCCCACCCCGGTCACCCAGAGCCGCAGGCCGTTCACCGCCCCCGGACCTTGGCGACGTGCTCCGCGATCGCGCGGACGCTCCGGAAGATGGCCCTCGCCTCCTCCCCCTCCGGAATGCGCACGCCGAGCTTCTCCTCGATGACCATCGCCAGCTGCAGCGCGTCGAGCGAATCGAGCCCCAGCCCCGTGCCGAAGAGAGGCGCGTCGTCCTCGATCGTCTCCGGGTCACGGCCCTTCAGGTTGAGCTCCGCGACGATGAGCCTTTTGAGCTCGGACCGCAGCCCGGCCGTCGAATCCATCGCTCTCTGCCGTTTAGCACACTCCGCTCGGCCCTCAGACGCCCACGAGCTCCCACGAGTCGATGGGCTCCTCTTCGTGGGAGCGCTCGGGTTGCGTCGTGGGCGGGTCGACCGGGAGCCGCTGTAGGCGCAGCTCGATGCGCTCCTCGATGGGCCGCAGGGACCGGCCGATGTCGGGCTGCAGGAGCCCCTGGATGATCGAGAACGCCACCGCCCAGCATGCCACCGAGAGGCCCAGCCGCAGCAGCCTCGCGGTGGGGTCACGTCTGTGTCCGCTCCCTGGTGGGGCTTGCGGATCGTCGCGCTTGTGTCCGCACCCCTGCGGGGCTTGCGGACACGTGGAATTGCACTGCATCTCGAATAAGTCTAAGACCGGGCCGCCTGGGTGCCAGGAGGTCGTGAGATGGGGACGCTGGTCGACTACGCGACGGACAAGGGAGTCGCTCTCCTCACGCTGACCGACCCACCGGTCAACGCCTACTCCTACGAGATGTTCAAGGAGCTCGACGCGAACATCCTCGAGGCCCGGTTCGACGACGACGTCCACGTCATCGTCGTGACCGGCCACGGGGACAAGTACTTCTGCGCCGGCGCGAACATCAACATGCTCAAGGAGGCGGATGAGACCTTCAAGTACTACTTCTGCCTTCATGCGAACGAGACGCTGCTGCGGCTCGAGAACACGCCCAAGCTGACCATCGCGGCCCTCAACGGGCACGCCGTGGGAGGGGGCTTCGAGATCGCTCTGGCGTGCGACCTGCGCATCGGGCGCGCCGGCGCGTTCCAGATTGGCTTGCCCGAAGTGGGCCTGGGGGTGCTCCCCGGCACGGGCGGGACGCAGCGGCTGACGCGTCTGGTGGGCAAGGCGCGGGCGATCGAGCTCCTGGTCGAGGGGGTCAACCTCGCCATGGAAGAGGCCCGCCCGGCGGGGCTGGTGCACAAGGTCTGGGCCGAGGACAGCCACGACGACTTCGTGCGGCGCGTCATCGAGTACGCGCACGAGTTCTGTCCCCCCAACCGCGCGTCGATGGCGGTGGGGCACATCAAGCGCGCCGTGCAGAGCGGCGGCGAGATGGGGCTCGAGCAGGGGCTGGCCCTCGAGCGCGAGCTGCAGCAGCAGCTCTTCAGGTCGCAAGACGCGAAGGAAGGGATGCTCGCCTTCACGCAGAAGCGCAAGGCGCAGTTCCGCGGCCGATAGGGGTCCGGGTACGATCCGGCCATGCCGGATCACGCAGCAACGATTCCGGGCGGAAGGTCGGGGGTCACGACCATCGCGCCCACCGACGTCGGGGAGCTTCCGCCCGACGTGCTCGCCGACGCGACCTTCGAGGCGCGCTACGTGGCGGGACAGGTGCTCGGCGAGGGCGGGATGGGCGTCGTCCGCACCACGCTCGACAGGCGGATCGGGCGCGAGGTCGCGATGAAGCTCGTGCGGCCCGGCGATGGGTCGCGCGGGGACCTCAAGGCGCGGTTCCTCCGAGAGGCGTGCGTGCAGGGGCAGCTCGAGCACCCGGCCATCGTTCCCGTGTACGACCTGGCGCGCGACCCGGAGGGGACGCTGTACTTCACGATGAAGCGCGTGCGCGGTGCGACCTTCGAGCAGATCGTCGACGCGCTCCGGTCCGGGGACGCCGAGGCCACCCGCACGTACACGAGGCACAAGCTGCTCTCGGCGTTCGCGAGCGTGTGCAACGCGGTCGACTTCGCG
>DASVWO010000338.1:0-8629 GCA_036393165.1 Polyangiaceae bacterium
GTTCTCGAGGCTCGCTTCCTCGGCGAGCAGCGCGACGGTCCATGCGGCGTCCCTGTACACAGCCGCATGAGCGACGCATGCGGCGCGCACGGGACCGATGGATCGATCGAGCTCGAGCGCGCGCAGGAGGGAGGCCTTGGCGGTGTCGGGCTCTTTCGACACACGATCGAGCAGGCGCGCGCGCTCGACGTGGAGCCACGCAGCGAGCGCCGGCTCTCCGGCCCAGGCTTCGGCCATGGTGCCGAGATGCGTCGCGAGGTCGGTGGCCGCCTTCGGGTCCGCCACGAGCGACGACTCCACGCCTCGGAGCCCCGCGGGATGCGCCGGCTGCGCATCGAGCACGCTCTGCCAGGCCTCTCTCTGCGAGCGCGGCTTCGCGCCGGAGGCGGCGAGCAGACGTGCGCGCTCGGCGAGCAGGTCGGCGCGTGCGGGCCCCGGGGGAGCATCGGCGAGCTCCGCGTCCAGGTGCTCGAGGAGGGTCGCGGCTGCCTCGCGCGCATGCTCGAGGCGCCGCAGCATGGCGTGCGCCTCGGCGGTGGAGGCTGCGGCGATGGATCGACGCGCGTGCTCCGCCGCCTTCGCGGGATCACCCACCAGCTCCTCGACGATCGCGCGCTCCAGGTGCAAGCGCGCAAGAGCGACAGGGTCGGCTCCTTCGCCCGCCGCCGCGAGCCTTTCGGCGAGGGCGGCATCGAGCCTCTCGAGTCGCGTCTTGCCCGTCTCGCTCGCCAGCGCCGCGCCCTGCGTCTTCTTCGGTTTCCCGGTGCCGTTGACCCTCGTGACCGGCGCGAGCGTCTCGATCGCTGCGTGCATCCACGTCAGCTTCTGCCGCTCGTCGTCCCACACGCGGATGCGTTCGGGCCCGACCGCCGCCTCGTCGAGCATGTCCTCCCACGCCGCCGGCGGCGCATCGCCGAAGAGCGTGCCGAGGAGCGCCTTCGCAGCCTCCTCTCCGACCTGCACGCCACTCTCGCGCACGTAGGCATCGAGCGCATCGCGCAGCTCCGCGGCCGTCTGGAAGCGCCTCTCCGGATCGCGCTCGAGCGCCCGCACGAGAGCCGCCGCCAGCGCCGGCGGATAGCTCTCCTGGAGCGTCGTCGGATCCGGCACGTTCCCCTCGCGCACGCGCCGCACCGTCGCGACGTCGCTGTCCTCGCGGAAGAGCCGGCGGTCGAGCGATAGCTCCCAGAGCACCACGCCGAGGGCGAACACGTCCGCTCGCCGGTCGGCCGGCTTCCCGAGCGCCTGCTCCGGCGCCAGGTACGCGAGCTTGCCCTTGACCACGCCGAACGCGGTGGACGCCATGCGGTCGCGCGCCTTGGCCAGGCCGAAGTCGATGAGCTTCGGCACCCCCTCGCTCGTGAGGAACACGTTGGACGGGCTGACGTCGCGGTGCACGATCTCCTGCGGCGCGCCCTTGTCGTCGCGCATCTCGTGCGCGTAGTGCAGCGCATCGGCCACGCGGGCTCCGATCCACGCGACGAGCTCGTGACCGAGCCTGCGCCCCAGCTCGTGCGCGCGCTCCCAGGTGGCGAGCAGCGTGCGACCGCGCAGCACCTCCATGACGAGGAAGTGCCTCTTGCCGTCATGCCCGAGATCGTGAAGCGCGATGATGTTCGGGTGAGACAGGCGCGATGCGATGCGCGCCTCGTCGACGAACATCGCCACGAACTCCTTGTTCCTCGCGTGCTCCGGGCGGATCACCTTGAGCGCGACGAGCCGTTGCGCCCCCTCGCGCTCGCGTGCGAGCCACACGCTCGCCATGCCCCCCTCGGAGATCGGCGCGAGCACGTCGTACTCGCCGAGCCGGTTGAAGGGGAGCTGCTGTGCCGGCGGCGAAGCCATCGCCGGGGATGGTACACCCGCGTCTCCGGATCGGACCCGCATGGGCGGCGGCTCAGAGGAAGAAGGAGACGCCGAGGGTCAGCAGATCGGGATACCCGACGCGCATCGTGAGCGCGGCCGAGTCGCTGAAGTGGAACCGCCCGCCCGCCCAGAACGCGGGACCGACGCCCGTGTCGTTTCCGTACCCGTAGTTGTAGAAGCCGCACGGCGGCAGGCCCGGCCCGTTGCAGGGGTAGTTCGGACTCGGGAAGAAGCCGTGCCAGATGTAGAGCCCCGGCTCGCCGAAGACGCTCCACTTCTCCGCCACGTAGAAGTTCCACTGCATGACGATCGGAATCTGGATGAAGTCGGCGCTCCCGAAGTAGCCCGGGCCGTAGCAGTAGCCGGCGTACCTCGGGTCGTAGTAGCAGCCGGTCCCGCCGTAGTGGACCCAGTCGAGCCCGAGGCTGATGGCGACGCTGTTGTTGATCGACTTCACGAACCCGTCGTGGGTGATCGCGATCGAGACGCGACCACCCAGACCGAATCCGGTGCCCGCCCACTGGGCAGCCCAGCCCAGGAGCGCGTGCGGCTCGAGCTCCACCGAGTAGTGCGGGTGGTCTCCCGGGCGCTTGATGGTGTCGTCGGCCCGGGCCTCGTGCGACGACGTCGCGCCCACGAGACCGATGACTGCGGCGATGGACAGACTGCGAGCGATCTTTCGCAAAGGCGTCTCCTTCTTTGTGAGTGGCGTCAGTTGCAGGTGTCGCCGTGGCACGTCAGGCCCGATCCGCACATCCTCCCTGCACAGCACGGCGCGCCGGCCATGCCGCACGTCTGGCACGTCGGAGCACCCCCACCCGCGCACACGAGCGACGCGCCCGTGCACTTCATGCCTGCGCAGCACACCTCCCCCGCGGCGCCGCACGTGCCGCAAGTCGCGATGGCCGTGCACATGAGGCTCGAAGAGCAGGTGTCCCCGGCGCAGCAAGGCTGCCCCGAGCCACCGCACGTCGCGCACTCGCCGCCCGCCGTGCATCCGAGGCCGGTCCCGCACGGGGTCATGCCTCCACAGCACGGCTCTCCCGCGCCGCCGCATGCGGCGCACGTTCCCATGGCGCACCCGAGGCCCGATGCGCACGAGTCCCCGGCGCAGCAAGGCTGACCCGCGCCACCGCACTGACCGCAGACGCCCTCGGCCGTGCACGAACCGCTCGAGCACGAGTTGCCGGCGCAACACGGCTGGCCGGCGCCTCCGCATTGGACGCAGCTGCCGCCGTGACAGGCGAGATCACTGCCGGTGCAAGAAGCCGGGTTGCAACAGGGCTGACCGGCCCCACCGCAGGACGCGCACGTGTTGTTGCCTCCGCACGCGACGCCGGCTGCCGTGCACTGTCCCCTGCCCCCACCCGGACAACACGCCTGCCCGGCACCGCCGCACATCCCGCAGCTCCCGTTGGTGCACGTTCCCATGATCCCGGGACAGGGCGAATTCGTCGCGGTGCACGTGCCGTTCACACAGCATCCGCCTCCGCAGCCGTTGGCCTCGCAGCACGGCTCTCCCGGCATACCGCACGCGGCGCACACGCCGCCGTTGGCTCCGCCGGTGCAGACGAACTGGGATGCGCAGGACTGTCCGGCGCAGCAAGCCTCCCCGGCGCCACCGCAGACGGCGCACACGTTGCGCGCGCAGACGGATCCGCTCGTGCACTCTCCGCCGGCGCAACAGGGATCTCCCGGCCCTGCTGCGCAGGGGGCGCCCGGTCCGCCACCACCGACGGTGTTGTTGCTCCCGCCGCAACAGAGGACGACTGCAGCTGCGATCCACGACCATGTGATTCGTCGCATACACCACCTCCCGCGCGGCGCATGACCCGTGCAACGGTCATGCTCTCAGGGATCACCGCGGAATCACACAAGATTGAGTGGCGCCCATTGAGGGCTCTTGGCCGCAAACCCGGTCACACCAGGTGCCATGCCCGCGTTTGCTTGCCGTCTCGCGCTGCTCTCCTGGCGCCTGATGATCGATAATCTGGCGCCTTCTCTCGAGAGGAGGCGCCATCGTCGGGCCTTCGGTGGCGCCTAACGAGCTTTGTTTGGCGCCCGAAGGCGCCAGATGTGGCGCCTGACGTGCCTCACGTGGCGCCCGTTGCCGTGGTCTCTGACGCCTGAGGCGCCATGCGTGACGCCCGAAGGCGTCACCATTGGCGCCCAAGGCGTCATGTATGGCGCCTCGGGCGTCACGTGTGGCGCCCCCATGGACTCCATGTGGCGCCTGATGGGACAGACGTGACGCCTCCTTTGCCAAAGGAGGCGCCAGGTTCCCCTCATCAGGCGTCAAACGTGACGCCTTCAGGCGCCAATCAGCGCTCCTGCGGCGCCAAGGAGGGTGCACGATGCGCATCTTCGCGGCTCACGACCCGCGAGTCAGCGCACGTCGGGCGCCTCCGATCCTCTGGGTGGCGCTCTTCGACGGTCACCGCCCCTCGGTGCAGCCTTGCCTCGTGGCAGAAAGCCCCGTTCGTGGCGAGAAGGGCCCGATGGGAGGCGCCAATCTGCCGCTGGGCCGGCACACCAGATGCGATCGAGGGGAGCGGAGGTGCAGCCATGTTGCAGGTGCAGTCTGCGCGCCAGCGCCCATGACGGCCAGCGAATCGGACAACCCGCCGTCGCCTCCGCGCGGACGCTTCGCGTCGGAGCCAGGTTCGGATCGGATCACGCGCCGCATCGAGGAGCTTCGTGCCGCCGGCGAGGCGCTCGACGTCGTGCTTCGCGACGCGAAGCGCTTCGTGGGCAAGGCCACGATGGCAGGCGCGCGTCACCTGCTGCTCGTCGTAGACGACGACGAGGATGCCCGCACCACGCTGGCTCTCGGACTGCAGGACCTCGGCTTCCAGGTCCAGCAAGCGAGCGACGGGGCCGATGCCGTCGCCAAGGCTCGCGCCGCACTGCCCGACGCCATCGTGATGGACTACTCGATGCCGACGATGGACGGGGGCGAAGCGGCGCGCGAGCTCGCAGGCGACGAACGGACGCGCCGCATCCCCATTCTCTTGCTCTCCGGCTATCCCGAGGTCATCCCGCGCGACGTGCGCCTCGGCTGCGCGGCGTTCCTCGCCAAGCCTTGCGAAGCGGGTGAGCTGGGGGCGCTGCTGCATCTCATGGTCGCGGCATCGTGAGCGGGAGCCCGATCCGAAGCGTGCTCGTGCGCGATTGCTCGCGCGCGGGCTTGAGCGAGCAGTCGGGAAGAGTACGGTTAGATCGCGGCGACTGTGATGGACGCTGGTGCAGAACAGACGAGCATCCTGCTGGTCGACGACAGGCCCGCGAACCTCATCGCGCTCCAGGCCATCCTCGACCGCAAGGACTACCACCTGGTCCCGGCTGGCTCGGGACGCCAGGCGCTCGAGCTGCTTCCCGGCGTCGACTTCGCCGTCATCCTGCTCGACGTCGCCATGCCCGAGATGGACGGCTTCGCGACGGCCAGCGCGATCAAGAAGCAGCTCGAGTACCGCGACATCCCGATCATCTTCATCACCGCCGTTGCCGAGGATCTCGGATGGGCCTACCGGGCCTACGACGTCGGGGCGATCGACTTCCTCGAGAAGCCGCTCGACCCTCACGTCGTTCGCGCCAAGGTCTCCTTCTTCGTCGAGCTCCACAGACAGCGCCGACAGCTCGAGCGCCAGCAGCGGAAGCTTCGCGAGCAGGAGCGTGCGCTCCAGGAGATGCGCTTCCGCAACCTGGCCGACGCCATCCCGCACATCGTGTGGGTCGCCACTCCCTCCGGCGAGCTGGAGTACGTCAGCCGGCGCTGGCAGACGTGGACCGGAAGGCCCACGGCGGCGGCTCTCGGTCGCCGGTGGATGGATGCGGTGCCCGCGGCCGAGCTGGCGCGCGTGCGCGACACCTGGAACACGTGCGTCGCCGCGGGCGAGGCGTTCGAGTTCGAGCTGCAGCTCGCCGACCACCAGGGCGCGACGCGCTGGCAAGCGATGCGCGGCTTGCCCGAGCGCGACGGCAACGGGCGTCTCACGAGGTGGCTGGGCACGTTGACCGACGTCGAGGAGCAGCGGCGCCTGCGCGACGATCTGGCGGCGAGCGTCACGATGCGGGACGAGTTCATCCAGGTCGCCGCGCACGAGCTGCGCACGCCGCTCTCCGCCCTCAAGCTTCGCATCGGCAGCATGGAGCGACGCCCCGCCGCAAGTCCCGAGGACTCGCAGCGCAACGTCCGGCTGGTCTCGCGTCAGATCGATCGCCTCGCGGAGCTGGTGGAGCGCCTCCTCGACGTGTCGCGCCTGCAGTCGGGCCGGATGGACCTGCAGCTCGAGCCGATCGATCTGGCCCAGGTCGCGCGCGACGCCGTCGAGCGCATGTCCGACGAAGCGGCGAAGGCTGGATGCGCGCTCGACGTGCGCATCCCTCCGACCGTGCCGGGCCTCTGGGATCGGGTGCGAATGGAGCAGGTGCTCGTCAATCTGCTCTCCAACGCGTGCAAGTACGGAGCGAACCGGCCGGTGCGCCTGGAGGTCGAAGCCGACGACGCGACCGCACGCATCGTCGTCCACGACGAGGGCATCGGCATCCCGGGCGAAGCGATGAACCGCATCTTCGGCCGCTTCGAGCGTGCCGTGTCGGCCCGCAACTACGGGGGGCTCGGACTGGGGCTGTACCTCGTCGCGCAGATCGTCGAGGCGCACGGCGGCACCGTGCGCGCAGAGAGCCGCCCGGAGCGCGGAGCCATCTTCGTGGTGGAGCTCCCGCGCCGCGTGATCGCCGCAGCCCGCAGCGACATGGCGTGAGGCGTCAGCCGGTCACTCCGCAGGCGCGAGAGCAGGCTTGCGCTGCGGCTCTGCGGCGACGAGTGGATACACGACGCCGGCGATCGCGGCGCCTGCCAGCGGCGCCAGCCAGAAGAGCCAGAGCTGCGCGAGCGCCCATCCACCGACGACGATCGCCGGTCCCGTGCTGCGCGCGGGATTCACCGACAGGTTCGTGACCGGGATGCCGATGAGGTGGATGAGCGTCAGCCCCAGGCCGATGGCGATGGGCGCGAAGCCCTTGGGCGCGCGCTCGTCGGTCGAACCGAGGATGATGACGAGGAACGCGAAGGTGAGCACCGTCTCGGCGATCAGAGCCGAGAGCATCGAGTAGTTCCCCGGCGAATGCTCGGCATAGCCGTTCGCGGCGAAGCCCGCGTTCGCATCGAAGCCGGGCTTGCCGCTGGCGATCGCGTAGAGAACCCCTGCGGCGAGGGCGGCCCCGAGCAGCTGCGCGCCGACGTACGCCGGCATGTCGCGCGCCGGGAAGCGTCGCGCGGTGACGAGACCGAGCGTCACGGCCGGGTTGAGGTGGCAGCCGGAGATGTGGCCAATCGCGTAGGCCATCGTGAGCACGGTGAGGCCGAAGGCCAGCGCGACCCCCAGGAGACCGATCCCGACGCCGGGGAACGCCGCCGAGATGACCGCGCTTCCGCACCCGCCGAAGACGAGCCAGAACGTTCCGAAGAGCTCCGCCGCCGCGCGCCTCTGAAGTGACATGGATCGCACCCTCCTCCGATCTCACATTGCACCAGCGAAGGAAGGGCCGAGTAAATGGCGTTCGGTGGTCGAGCCCGGCGGTCCCCCTAGGGAGGCTAGCTCACGCCCGCGGGCGAACGTCGCGTCCGACGAGCAGCGGATCCTCGCGTACCCCATGGACGGGGCAGAGCACCTCGCCTGCTCGGATCACCCTCCGGGCCTCCACGATGTCCTTTGCGGTCTTGAGCACCCGCTCCTTGTGCGTGCACCCAGGCTGGTCGCAGAAAAGCTCGATGAAAGGCATCGACGACAGGGTACGCACGAGCACGCCAGCGAAAAACGGATCGCCGGGACAGGTCCGCGCATGGCAGAGCTGGAGAACCGACCAGTGTGCCTCTGCCACGCGACGCAGACTCGCTCGGTCGTGTCGATATCGAGATCGCTGCAAAGGGTCGGCGATGGAACCTCGCTGGTTGGGTCGGTAGACGACCTCTTTGTGTCGAGGGACGATCTTTTCGGGTCGACAAACGACCTTGTTGGACGATGAATGCGGCTCGTATCGTGGGTAATTCGGCTTCTTGGTCGAGTAGACCCGACCGGAGCGTGATCGGACCGCCTTTTCGGTCTGTGAAACGCGCTGTGATCTCGCGCGGACTCGCTCTGTTCGCGAGCGCTTCGCCTTTTTCGTCGATCGGAGTCGACCGTCGCGTGAGGAATGCTGCATCGACGTCGAGCCATCGCGCTCTTCGGGTTCGCAGGTCGAGTCCGTCCTCGCGCACAGCGCGAATGCGCGCGATGAATGCGCGTCCGGACGAGATCCGAGCTGCTCCGACGTCGCGAATCGCGCGTTTACCGACTTCCCTTTCACGTCTGCTCGTCCTCCCAGCGCGTTTCACGGTTCTCCGAGCGCGTTTCATCATCCGAAGAGGCGGTCCGATCACTCTCCCGTCGCGTTCTTCCGCCCTGCGTGTCCCTCTACCTTTGGGGAGAGCGCGTCTTCCCTCCACCAAAGGGCACAGGACGGACGGGATGCTCGACGTGCGTGTCCGCGCCTGCTCATCGCGTGCGGAAACGGAGGCTCGAATGCCGCGCCGACTGGAGACGCCGGCAAAGCCTGGCCCTGAGGACGCCCGGACTGTCCGAGCGTCGCAGGGCAGGAGACTCCTATCGTGCGCGCTGACGCCAAGAACGAGGGAGAGTGCGAAGGGCGGGACTTGAATCCGAGGACACCGCTCTATCTACGCGAACTCCCGTCGAACTCACGTCAGAAGACGCAACGCGAG
>DASVWO010000339.1:0-6981 GCA_036393165.1 Polyangiaceae bacterium
CTAGGCTTTCGCGCGACGCGCAGCGATTCGCGCGTCGGCGCTCGCCCATCCCGCGTCGAACGGACGTCCGGGCAGATCCAGGTCGACGACCAGGGGCGCGTGGTCGGACGGGACCGGCTTTCCCTTGCGCGCCTCGCGATCGATCTCCGTGAGCACCACGCGGGGCGCGAGCGGCGCCGTCAGGAGCACGTGATCGATGCGCATCCCGACGTTGCGGTGGAAGTCGCCGGCGCGGTAGTCCCACCATGTGTAGCGCTCGGGCTCCCGGTGCTGGATCCGGTAGGCGTCGACGAGACCCCAGGCGCACACTCGCTCGAAAGCCGCGCGCTCCGGCGGCGATACGTGCGTGCCCCCGTGACACGCCTTCGCATCCCACACGTCGGCATCGGTCGGCGCCACGTTGAAGTCGCCACCGAGGAGCAGCGGTGCGTCCTTGCGCTGCGTCTCCAGCCAGCGCGCGAGATGATCGAACCACGCGAGCTTGGCGGCGTAGAACGGGCTGCCGACGACCCGGCCGTTGGGCGCGTAAAGGCTGACGACGCGCACGCCGGAGACGTTTGCCGCGATCATGCGCGGCTCTGCGAGGGGCTGCGCGTCGGTCGCCTCGCCGCCCGGCGGGCGCTCCAGCGGTTCGCCGAAGTTCGTCTGCACGTCCTCGACGGGCGTGCGGCTCGCGATCGCCACGCCATTGCGCCCGCCCGTCCCGTGGTGGGCGATGACGTAGCCGAGCTTCGCGAGGGCATCGCTCGGAACGCTCTCGTCCGTGCACTTGGTCTCTTGCAGGAGCAGCACGTCCGGGCTCGCGCGCTCCACCCACCACGCGAGCTTCTCGAAGCGCGCCTTGAGCGAGTTGACGTTCCAGGTGGCGATTCGCATGGCGGAGGGCGGCATATTATGCGGCCCGAGCGGCGTCCGACCACTGGTCCACGCGTAGCGGCCCCGAGCTCGGGGATTTCCGCCTCGCATTGTCAGGGGTGCACGCCCAGCGACCGTGCCGACCGCAACGTGCATTCGCCTTTCGCTCGGCGCGCGGCCTGCAGGGGTGCGCGCACCAGCGCAGCGGGGGTCGCTGCGCATGACGAATCCAATGGTCGGACGTGCCTGCAGGATCGGCCTGCTGTCGCTGCCGTTGCTCGAGGCGTGCGGGACCGGCGCAGACTTCGGCGTCGAAGCCGACGCTGCGGCGAACGCCGCCTCGATCAGCGCGAGCGGCGCCGGCGTCGCCACACCCGAGAGCGACACCGACGGTGAAGCGCGGAGCATCGAGAAGCCGTGCTTCCACAACCCCGGGCCCGAGGCCTGGACGTGCAATGCCGACGGCGTAACGCTCACGCGCACGAAGGCCGGAGCGACCGAGACCGTCCACTGCCGCCACGGATGCGTGCACTTGCCCGACGGCTTAGACAGCCAGTGCCGTCCGCGTGCAGGCGCGTTCGGAAGCACCGTCAACGGTCACGAGCTGACTGCCCAGCAAGCAAGCTGGGTGAGCTACTTCGCCTGGTGCGCCGTACCGCTGCTGCCGGGCACGCGAGACGTTCGGCTCGCCGCCGCATCGACGGTCGCGTGGTGGGCGCTCAAGGAGGGAGTGCTCGACGAAAGCCAGTCCGATCCGATCGGATTCTCCCGCTGCGGGGCCGGCCGCGACCACAACATCGGACCGCTCGAGAGGTGCGCGGTCGGCTCCGCCTGGCAGGTCGGCGCCTCGGGCATCCAGCCATCTTGCTGCCGTCTGGCGAACCTCGAGGACACCGCCGCCGCGCTCTTCTCGGGGATGACCGAGGACCAGATTCTCTCGGGCGCCGCCGTCGAGGCCGGATACGGCGTCGGTAGCGCCGAGCACGCGCGCATCGTCGGCTCCACTGGCGCCCGGCGCGCGTCGTGGCTCCTTCGCGTGACCGCGATCGGCTTCTTCCACCAGGGACCCATCGTGACGGAGGAGTGCATCGTGAAGAGCCATTCGTGGTGCTACGGCACCGGGTGGCCCACGTCCGCGTCTTACGCACCGGACAAGCCGAGCGCGATGCGGTCGATGAGCGACTTGAGCGCGATCCTCGATGCGCTCTCGCCGTGAGCCCCGTTGCGCCCCTACGCGACCGCCGCCCTGCGCGGCGATGAAGACGCGCCGTAAGGGCCGGGGCGAGTCTTCGATTCCTGCGCCAGGCGATACGCCACCACGGTGCTCGCGGGGCGACGTACCTCGACGACACCGGACTCACGCAACGCGGCCTTCATGGCTCCCCAGAAGATGCCGGCGTCGGCCCACCGATCCCTGGGATCGACGGCGACGGCCTTGCGGAAGACTTCCTCGACCGCCTCGTTGCACGAGATGCCGAGCGCACGCGGCGTCGGGCGTCGCACGGGGTCGAGCGCGATTCGCCCGTAATCGACGTAATGCTCCGCCTGGACGACGCGATGCCCTGCCGCGGTTTCGAGCACCGTGAGCGCGAGCGAGTACACGTCCGTCCAAGGTCCAATCGCGCCCATCGCCTTCTCGAACTGCTCGGGCGCGGCGTAGGGGAGCGACAGCGCCGTTCCTCCTTCGACCGAGGAGGGCGCCGGGCCCGCGTGAAGGGCCCGATCATCGAACAGCTTGGCCGCGCCGAAGTCGATGAGCTTCGTTCGGTACGAAGGCGACGCCGGCGCCGACAGCACGAACAGGTTGCGAGGCTTGACGTCGCGATGCGCGGCCCCGAGCGTGTGGGCGTACGCCAGCCCGTCGACCGCACCGTCGAGCAGCTCGACGACCTCGGAAAGAGAGTGTGTCTGTAGCCGCTTGCTCGCGCGGCTCGCGATCTCGTCGGCGAGCGACCGTCCCTCGAGCCATTCGAGCAACACGAACGGGACCAGTCTCCCGTCCGCCGGCGACGTGGTCGAACCGACGCCGAACGTCCGTGCGATGCCTCGATGCGCCAGCTTGCTCTGAAGCCTCCCCTCCAGGGCGAAGCGCTCCATCACGACGCGTTCGCCCGCGCTGCTCAGGCCCGCGGGAACGTGCAGGCACTTGACGGCGAAGTGCTCGCGAAGCCCCAGATGGAAGGCTCGATAGACGACGCTGAAGCCACCGGCTGCCGCGACCCGGTCGATCCGGAGCGCGCCGTCGACGATGCGACCAATCAACCCGAAGGTATCGTGTGCCATGGTGCCCCTGTAGGTGTAAGACGCACGAAGTGTGCCCCGCGGCGGGGGGCCGCTTGGCTGAGGACAATCCAGAAGTTGCGCAACGCGGTCGGCTGCCGACGACACGGCGGCCGGTTCACCGCGGATCCACCTCACATGCAGGTCGCGTTGGCGAAGGTCGCGATCAAAGAGTTCGCGCAGAAGGACAGGGAGGCGCCGTTCTGCCCGGGGAAGGTGCAGCACTGCCCGTAGTTGGACTCGGTGCAGTCCGTGTTCTGCTTGCAGAGCCGTACGACCTGCTGACCCGTGCAGCTCGTGCCCAGCGTCGTCGGGCAGCTGCTGCCGGAAGTGCAGCTGACGCTCACTGCGCCACTCGTGCAGTTGGGGACGGATCCTCCTGTGAGCGGGATCGTGCCGCAGCAGACCTGTCCTCCGCCGCCGCAGTCCGAAGTCGCTGCGCATGCGAAGCCGGCGTCGTTCGCGGTCGATCCGGAGCTCGAACCGCTCCCCGAGCTGCCGCCGGAACCACTACCGGAGCTCGAGCCGCCGCTTCCCGACCCGGAGCTGCTGCCGGCGACCGAGCCACTGGAGCTCCCCGAGCTCGAACCGCTCGATCCGCTCGACCCGCCGGAGCTGGAGCCGCCGCTGCTTCCTCCGGAACTGCCAGTCGCGGCATCTGCGGGGCTCTGCTCTCCGCCGCTGCTCCCGCTAGAACTACCCGGGTCGCCGCCTCCCGAGGGATTTCCCGAGCATGCGGCCACGACGAATCCCCCGGCGAGCACGAAGAAGGCAATGCGCATGGTCTCCTCCTTCGCGTGTCCTTGTGCAGGGGCCGTTCCGAGCGGAACGACCCCCGCGCGTGGTCCCGCCGGGCGTCTTTGTGCGATTTCCTCGGGTTTCGCGGCGACGCGGGTGTCGCGCTGGATCGCGGGTGACCGCGACGCGCGTGTCCCGCCGCTCACGTGTGCGTGTGCGCCGGAGCGACCGGCGGGGCGGGGGAGCCGTCGGACCAGCGGCGAACGGGAATGAACAGCACCGTCGATTCGATGTCGCTGCCGTCCTGACCCACCACCGGCGAGCCGTCCAGGCCGGCTCCCCAGATCGCGGCCTGGCCGTGCGGAACGAAGAACATGACGTGCGGAAGCCAGGGGCCTCCGGCTTGGTCGCTGAGGTAACCGTCCTTCGAGAGCATGAACGAGAAGGAGCCGGCCTCCGGCGCCGTGAAGCTCTTGTCGGCGAATGCCGCCCGGGCTTTCTGCATCAGCTCCGCCCGCGTGGCGCCGGCGAGCACCCACTCGGTGCGCTTCAGAACCTGGGTCAGCTCGGCGCGCGCCGCCGGAGGATTGAAGCAGTTCGGCGAGCGCGTCTTGGGGTTCCAGAACTCGGGATCCTCGAAACCCGCCGCCCAGGAGCGCTCGACGAAGCACACGAAGCCGTTCTTGCCTTCCACCGCGGTCTCGTAACCGCGGTTGCCGAGCACGAGCACCCGCGCGTCCGCCGAGATCGACGGGGGCGCCGCGGTGCGCGCGAGCGCGATCTCCGCGCCGCGATCGGCGATGAGATACTGCTCGATTGGCGCCATCGACGGATAGGCGGCGGCTTTGTTGTCCTGCGCCTGGGCCCTTTCACACGCCGCCAGGGCCAGCGTCAGCATCAGGGGAAGACGGATTCTCATGGTCTAGGACGCTTGCGAACACGCCGAACCGACAGAGCCGACGGAGAATCGTGGGCGCATGTGCGCTCACCGCTCATTGGCCCGGGAAGCCGCATATGGCCCAGAGCATGGTGGTCTCGGTGCAGTCGGGGCACCCAGCGTAGGCCGTGTTGAACACGGATCCGCCGCTGCCCGAGCCGCTGACGCCGCAAGTGCACATGCGGGCGGGACACGAGCAGTCGACTCGGTACGTGTTGCCGTCGCTGCACTTCTCGGTGGCGGACACGCTGCACGAGTTTCCTCCGCCGCTTCCCCCGGCGATCCCGGGGTTGCAGGTGACGGGCGGCCCTTCTGCATCATCGGATGCCTGCGCGCCGGAGCTGCCGCCGCTCGAGGAACCGCCGTCGGGCCCGCCGACGGTCCGCCCGCCGCACGCGAGCCACGCGAACACCGAAGCAACGAGCACGAGGAGGCCGCGACTCATGTCGCAAGCGTAGCGTGGCACGGCGTCTGCGAGCGACGTTGCATGCCGAACTGCGTGCTGATCGTGGGCGCTGGCCCGACTGGAATGACGGCTGCCATGGAGCTCTCGCGTCTGGGAGTCCCGGTGCGCCTTATCGAAAAGGCGCCGGCTCGGTCCCTGTCGGCGCCTCCGCCGCAAGCGCGCTCCCGCGCCATCGGGATCCAGGCCCGGACGCTCGAGCTTTTGCAGATGCGGGGGCTCTCGGAGGAGATGCTGCGGCTCGGCCATCCGACGTCGGGGGCAAGCATCTACGGCGGCGGCAGGCGCCTGCTTCACGTCGACTTCAGCCACATCGACAGCCGGTTCCACTACCTCCTCTTCCTCTCGCAGATGGAGACCGAGCGAATCCTGGGTGATGCGATAGGGAGGCTGGGCGTGACGATCGAGAGAGGCGTCGAGCTCGCGGGCTTCACGCAGGATCCGCTGGCTGCGGATCCGTGCCCCGTCAAAATCGTGCTGCGCCATCCGGATGGGCGGCTGGAGCAGACGGAGGCGTCCTGGCTCATCGACGCAGGTGGCGCACACAGCACCGTCCGGACCACGCTCGACCTTCCCTTCGAGGGCCGGACGATCGCAGGTGCCTATGCGCTGGGCGACATCCGCGTGGACGGCGATCTCTCCGAGGGCGACTTCCACTTGTTCTCCACCGAGCACGGCTTCCTCGGTCTCTTTCCGCTGGGAGACCGGCGCTTCCGCATCATCGCCGGCGTGCCGCCGAGCCGGGTGCGGAAGGACGCCGAGCCCGCCATCGAGGACCTGCAGGCGATCTACGACGAGCGCTCGCCGACGCCCGCCCGGTTCAGTGACCTACGGTGGGCGTCATGGTTCGTCATCAACAGCCGGATGGTGCCGCACCTCCGCGTCGGCCGTTTGCTCCTCGGCGGCGATGCGGCACACATCCACAGCCCGGCCGCCGGGCAGGGGATGAACACCGGCATCCAGGACATGATCAACCTCGCCTGGAAGCTTGCTTTCGTGATGGAGGGGAAGGCGCCGGAGTCGCTGCTCGACACGTACGAGCGGGAGCGGCTGCCCGTGGCGCGCAACGTCCTCAGCAAGACGGAGAAGATCACGGACGTCATGAGCTCTCGCCGCCCCCTCGTTCGGGGGCTCTTCCGCCATCTCGCGCCTCGCATCGGGGCAGCACGCCCCGTCCAGCGGATCATCCCGATCGGAGTGAGCCAGATCGCAGTGAGCTACCGCGGAAGCCCGCTCGCCGCGCACAGCGGGCGCCCCGGCCGACTGCACGCCGGCGATCGCGTGCCCGACTTGTCCGTTCGGATCCGGGTCGCGCACGCGGGCGGCTGGCGGGACGCGTCGCTGTTCGAGGTTCTCGACCCACGCCGCTTCACCCTTCTGGTGGTGCACTCCGGTGTATCCGACGCAGGGGGCTTGGACTGGTGCAGGGCCGTCGAGCCGTGGCCGGTCATCCGGGTCGTCGGGATCGCTCCACCCGAGGACGACGCCGGTCGTGATCGATTCCACGCGACCCTCGGCCGATCGCGGGGCGTGTTCCTGGTGAGGCCCGACGGTTACGTCGGGTTCGCAGGTGGCAAGAACGCGTCGGCCAGCCACCTCGAGGGCTATTGCCGACGATGGCTCCTCGCGAGCGAGCCTGCCCGAGCTCCCGAGCAGCCTGCGGCGGCCTGACGCATCATCCGATGCCCGTCCAGTTGTCGCGCGCTCC